>CAZVXA010000100.1:0-10523 GCA_964630955.1 uncultured bacterium
CGGCTTCGCCATAGGTGTTCTTTTTTTTAATAAAACCCCCGTTTTCGCTTGGCGCGGCTCCGCCGCGCCAAACGAAAACTGGGATTTACTGGAACCTTATTTTATAGCAAGCCCCTAACCGGATGCGATCGGTTTATATCATTGGGATGTTCGACAGGAGGAGGGCAAAGCATTTGCGTACAGAGGTGTGGGACAAGCTGGAGGTTACTCGCGCAAATGCTTTGCCCCTACGGGTGGCCTACATTTCACACCCCATCCACCCATCCACCCATCCACCCATCCACCCATCCACCCATCCACCCATCCACCAAAGTTAAGAATTGTAGACCTTCTGGAACTGCTCAAAATCTCTCTGTATCAAGGAGATCAGAGTCTGGGCGATTGCCTCTCCACGTCGCAGCATCGCCCGTCGCAACCGTTCCCGGTGAGGAGCTTCCTGAATGTCGTCCCGTCGTTTATTCAAACTGTTATTTAGTTTTCTGTTCGGCCTATTTTTCGTTGGTTGGCTATCCTCCTGCGGCACTCAAAATCTGCTGCCCAACCAACCACTGGCTTCTGTTGATCCACTGCCACTCCCTAAGCTTCCTGATTGGATTGTGCAGATCAGTCCAACGGCTGAAGCGACGCCGCTGTCACAGGTGCGGATTCGCTTCAAAGATCCGCTGATTCCCGTTGAGAGCCTGGACAGTGACGAACAGAAGAAACTGGAATTATTTGAAATGACTCCCGCACTGCCGGGACGGTTTCGCTTTCTGACGCCGCGTATGGTCGGATTTCAGATGGATCAGGCGTTGCCGAAAGCCACACGGGTCAGAGTGACCTTAAAGGCAGGATTGTCGGACTTAAATAATCATCGTTTAGACCAGGATTTAGCCTGGACTTTTAATACAGAACCAATCAAACTCACCAATTTACCGGGGAAAACGTTAGAAAACCAGGACGGAGAAGTCGAGCCAATCGATATCCAGGGGGCGATCGCCATCACCTCCAACACCGAACTTGATCTGGCCTCCCTCAAAGAACACGCCCGCCTGGTGCAGCCCGGACAGCAGCAAGGTATCGGCTTCCAGGTAGCCCTGAAGGAGGAGGCAACCCCTACTCCAGAGGAAATGCCGGAGAATCCCCAGGAGCAGTTTGACCCGTCACAGAAAACCTGGATCTACAACCTCACGCCCGATCGCACCCTCAGCAAAGACACCACCTTTAAGCTGGAATTCACCCCCGGCCTCCGTCCTGCCAAGGGCAACCTCCCCACCGAAATGCCGTTCACCTCAGACGTGAAGACCTACGCCCCACTCGCCTTTGAGAAAATTGAATACGCCGGGAAACCGGACGGTGGCGGAGCCTATGGACGATTTGTGCAGGGCAACGCCCAACTGAAGTTTAACAATCCCCTGTCGGCAGAATCGGCGGCAACAGCCATCCAGATTACCCCGGCGGCGAAAGAAGCCCCCCAACTGGTGCGGGCCTATGAGGGCGATCGCACCATCGCATTAAACCCCTGGTCACTGGAACCGGGCACCACCTACACCCTCACCATTTCCCCTGACCTGAAGGACAAATTTGGCCAGACCCTCGGCAAACCCGTCACCGTGCAGTACAGCACCGGAGACGCCGCTGCGGACTTCTGGGCACCGTCATCGCTGCACATTTTCCCCGCCAGCACCGACTTGCAGCTCAACCTGTCGGCGGTGAATTTGCCTAATCCCACTTACCAGGCTGCCTACAAAGCGGTGCAGCCCACCGATCTGGTGTACGTTGACTCCGCCTATCCCAGCGGAGAGGGGAAAGACCTGCTGCCGGATGCGGCAAGCTGGCAGTCGTTCCCCATTCCCCCTGCGGAAAAAAACAAAACGGTAGAAATTCCCGTTCCCCTGAAGGAGCGACTGGGCGGCAATACGGGACTGCTGGCCTACGGTGTACAGGCACGAACCTATGAATTCGAGCAGGAAGGCAAAACCGAGTGGCGAGAGCCATCCTTCTACGGACTGGTGCAGTTGACCAATCTGGGGGTCTTTTCCCAGTGGTTCCCGGAGTCGGGACTGGTGCGAATTAACCACCTGGATGATGGCAGACCCGTGGGTGGTGCCGCCGTTGAAGTATACAAATCCCAACTGGAGGCCAAATCTCGCCCCACGCCGCGCCCCTGCGCCACGGGAACCACTGATGGAACCGGAACGCTGGTACTCACTACTGACCAACTGCGGGGCTGCTTCCAGGAGGGTGGCAACAGCTTTACCGACGCTCCCAACCTGCTGACCATTGTGCGGGAGGGACAGGACTGGGCCTTTGCGCGATCGCTCGAATGGAGCGGCGGCTACGGTTACGGTGTTGACGCAGGCTGGAACAGTACAAAAGCAGAGTCACGGGGGGCAATCTTTAGCGATCGCCAGCTCTACCAGCCGGGAGAATCGGCCTGGTTCACGGGGGTCGCTGCCTACCTGAAGAATGGCCAGCTCCAGCAGGATAAAAACGTTGCCTATACCGTCACGCTACGCAATCCTGACGGGAAAGAAACCAACCTGGGAACGCAAAACACCAACGAGTTTGGCACGTTCTCGCTGGAGGTGCCGATCGCCAGGAATCAGCCCCTCGGCTACTATGCCATTTCAGCGAAAGGTAGTAGCGGTGCAGAAATTACAGGTGAATTTCGGGTAGCGGAATTCAAGCCACCGAACTTCAAGGTAGACCTGACGGTGGACAAGCAGTACGCCCGCATGGGGGACACACTCACCGCTCAGGCGCAGAGCAACTACCTGTTTGGGCCTCCGGTTCAGGGGGGCAAGGTGGATTACTATGTGACGCGCCAGCGTGCATTTTTGAATCCGAAGGGGTGGGAGCAGTTCTCCTTTGGGCGGCAGTGGTACTACCCCGAAGAGGAACCTTCGGTGCCGACCGATGTGCTTCAGCAAAGTGCAGCACTGGATGACCAGGGCAAAGGCACCCAATCGGTGAAGATCGGGGATGATTTACCTTTTCCCATGACCTACCGGATTGATGCCCAGGTAACAGATGTTTCCAATCTGTCGGTGTCCCGATCGCAGATGGTGACGGCGCTGGTGAGCGATCGCCTGATTGGCCTCAATACAGATTTCGTGGCCACCGCAAAGGAACCGTTTAATGTTGAGGTAATTGTCACTGATGCCGAAGGAAAACCCCAATCGGGACAATCCGTGAAACTGGAGCTGCAACGGATGATCTACAGCAGTGTGACCCGGGTGATTGAGGGGAGTCGCACGGCAAAAGATCAGATTGAATACAAAACGGTACAGCAAACGGAGATTCGCTCTGGAGATGCTCCACAGAACGCTTCTTTCACCGCTCCTGAATCCGGTTCCTATCGAATTCGCGCCAATTTCTCGAACGCGAGGAATGAGGTAACGGCAACGGATACCCAGATCTGGGTGACGGGAGCCGATGTGGTGGGGTGGGGCGATCGCTACAACAACGAACGCCTGGACGTGAAGCTGGACAAGGAAACCTATCAAGTCGGGGAAACAGCCACCGCTCTGATCCAATCCCCCTATCCCGAAGCAGAACTGTATTTCGCTGTCGTCAAACACGGCACGATCTACAAAACTCTGACCCCGGTGCAGGGCGGCGCACCGAAAGTACAATTCCGGGTGACCCCAGAGATGCTGCCAAATGCGGCAGTCGAGGCAGTGCTGGTGCGTCGGGGTGCGCCGATCCGCCAGGTAGACCCCAGCAATCCCAAAGACCTGGTGCGCATTGGTTTTGCACCGTTTAACCTGAACCTGAATGCCCAGTATCTCAAAGCAAAAGTCACACCTGTGCAGACATCGCTGCAACCGGGAGCCGAACAAACCCTCCAGCTAGAGGTCACCAACACCGCCGATCGCCCCGTCCAGGGACAATTCACCGTTATGGTGGTGAACGAAGCAGTGCGGCAGCTCACCGACTACAGTCCCCCAGACCTGGTGAAAACCGTTTACGCAGAACAACCCATCTCGATCCGGTTCAAGGACAACCGCCCTGATGTGGTACTGCAACCCATGAGTTCTCCCCTCGATAAGGGATGGGGCTACGGCGGCGGTGAATCCACGGGCGCAGGAGATACCCGCATCCGCACCGAGTTCAAACCGCTGGCCTACTACAACGGTTCCGTCAAAACCGATGCGAATGGTCGTGCCACGGTGTCCTTCAAATTGCCCGACGACCTGACCACCTGGCGCGTCATGGTCGTTGCGACGGACACCGCCATGCACTTCGGCAATGCGGAGGCCACCTTCATTTCTACCAAACCGCTGGTGACGAATCCCATCCTGCCGCAGTTTGCCCGACCGGGCGATCGCCTCTCCGCAGGTCTTTCCGTCACCAACACTACTGGACAGTCCGGCACGCTTTCGATTAATGGTACGGTCAGCGGTTCATTGAAATCAGAAGCCTCCACCAGCCTGCAAACCCAGGTAGCCAGCGGCACCAATGCCTACCGCTTCCCACTGGTGGCCGAAACGCCAGGAGCAGGTGAGATGCAGTTCACCACGCAGCTCAACGGCAATACCGATGCCTTCAAGGTTCCCTTACTGGTTGAACCACTGGAGATCACAGAACAGGTGATCGAAACTGGATCGACAACGAATCAGGCACAGATCCCCATCAAAGTTGATAACACGGTGGCGAACGATGCCGGAGGTCTGGAAATTACGTTAGCCAGTACGCTGATTCCAGAACTGAAGGAACCCGCTCGACAGGTCTTGCAGGAAAACCAGCTTCCCTTCCTGGAGACGACTGCCAGTCAGTTGGCGATCGCCTCCAACCTGCAAATCCTCTCCCGCCAGTACGGTCAGACCTTTGGCCCGTACAATCCCCAACAGCAGGCCAATTCTGCGCTGGAACGCCTGCAAAATCTCCAGCGCCCCGACGGGGGCTTTGCCGCCTATCCAGGACAGCCGCAGTCTGACCCGTTGGTGTCGCCCTATGCGGCAGAAAGTGTGGCGATCGCCCAGCGTGCCAACCTCCCCGTCAATGCCGCTCTGGTCGCCAACCTCAAGAACTACCTGGAGAAAATCCTGGCCGACCCCGGACAGTACGACTACTGCAAACAGCAGCCCTGCAAAGACCGGGTGCGCCTGGAAGCCCTATCAGCACTGTCGGCACTGGGAACGCCGCGCAATAGCTTCCTGGGTGAGCTGTACGAGCGCCGCGCCCAGTTTGACCCCGTCGGTCAAATTAAGCTGACCCGCCTGCTGTCGGCCTTCCCCGAATGGCAGTCCCAGGCCAACGCACTGGCCGCCGAACTCCAGGAAACGATTTACCAGACGGGACGTACGGCCTCCGTCAGTCTGCCTCAAAACTGGGGATGGCTGAATTCTCCCAGTGCCGCCCAGTCTGAAGCGCTACGACTGTTCATCGATCGCAATGCTCCTTCTGGTGACCTGGACAAACTGGCGCAGGCACTCCTGAACCAGCGACAGCAGGGCACCTGGGGCAGCACCTACGACAACGCCCAGGCGCTCACCGCTCTGGTGGAGTACGCCCAACTGCAACCCGCTCCCCCCAACTTCACGGCAACGGCCCAACTGGGCGGAAAGGCGATCGCCAACGCCCAATTCACCGGATACCAGAAGACCAGCGAAAGTACCGCCATTCCAATGGCCCAACTGCCTCGCGGCAACCAGACCCTGACGCTGAAAAAATCCGGTACGGGCACGCTGCACTACCTGATGGCCTACCGCTATCGGCTCCAGGGCAATCCCCCCGGACGGTTCAATGGTGTGCGCGTCACCCGCATGATCCACCCCGCCAACAAGTCTGAGGTACTGAACCGCATGGGACTGGTGGGTGTCACTGCTCCGTTTGAGGTGCAGCCCGGACAGGTGTTTGACGTGGAAGTGGAGATTGTGGTGGATCACCCCGTAAACCATCTGGTGGTGACCGACCCACTGCCCGCAGGGTTTGAAGCCGTGGACGCCAACTTCCAGACCTCCACACCTTACTTCCAGGCAAAATCCGATAGCTGGCAGATCGGCTACCAGACGATTCACCGCGATCGCGTGGTGGCCTATGGCGATCGTTTAGAAGCCGGAGTGTATAGCCTGCACTATCTGGTGCGATCGGTCACCCCCGGAACCTATGTCTATCCGGGCGCTGAGGCACATTTGCAGTACGCACCGGAGGAGTTTGGGCGATCGGCCAGTGCGACGCTGAAGGTGGCGGGTTAGGGGTTTAGCTAAATTAAGGGGTGGTGAGTTGTCAAGTTGACAACTCACCACCCCTTAATTTAGCTACGGGATATAGACACCAGGGAGCCGGGATATCCTCTATGCTGGTGGTACGTACCGTACTCACATCCTCCCCTCAATCATGCTGAGGACACTCAGAATTGAGAATTTCCGTTGCTTCCAGGCGTTTGAACTTCAGCAGCTTGGTAGACTCAATCTGCTTGTTGGTAAAAACAATAGCGGCAAAACCTCGATTCTAGAAGCGATTCTACTCCTTTGCTCTCAAGCTGCCTTTGAAGTACTACCTCAAATCATGCTCAGTCGAGGTGAGTATATCTGGCCTGCTGACAATGGCGGTAATCGAGAGCTAGACATCCGTCATCTCTTTTACGAGCATGAATTACACATCGGCAGTCAATTCTGCGTGTCCAGTTCTGACAACATTAACACTGAAAAAATCATCTTTTCCATTCAAAGCAATGATCAATTTCCTAACCCCGAAAAATCTGGCCCGTTGGCCTTAGTTATTAATTACCTGAAGCACGAAGATGAAACAATCACAGTTCCGCTTTCAGTTAATCAGGGGTTGCTTGCGAGCGTCCTCCGTATCCCTGGATTAAAAAACTTGGGAGTAAGAACATCTTATGTATCAACAGCTTCGCTGACGACTAACGATATGCTCACACTGTTTGATCAAATCGTTCTTACTCCAGAGGAGGACATTGTTACTGAAGCGTTGCGGACGATTGAACCACGGATTGAGCGCATCGCATCGGTGAGCGGAAGTTCATCACCAGCTTCCGGTGGCCTGGTGGTACGGTTGGCAGGTAGTAGCCAACGTATTCCATTGGGCAGTATGGGGGATGGGATGAGACGAATTTTGGGTCTGACGTTGGCGATTGTGAATGCCAGGAATGGCGTTTTGCTGGTTGATGAGATTGATACCGGACTTCACTATAGTGCGATGTCTGACATGTGGAAGCTGATCTGGGAGACTGCAAAACGGCTCAACGTTCAGGTATTTGCGACAACTCATAGTAGTGATTGCTGGACGAGTTTAGCAACAATTGCCAACTCTGAAGATCCCGGCGATAAGGGAATTACCATCCAAAGGATCGAAAGGGGCAAGTCAAAAAGCATTGTTTTCACTGAACGACAGGTGGTCATTGCTGCTGAACGAGGGATTGAGGTGCGATAAGGAATGACTGAGATTTATTCAAAGGTGCTACTGGAAGGAAAACAGGATCGTCTAGTCATTCCATACCTGATTGAAGCCAATGGTGTATCTTGGGAAACCTCAAAAAAGCCGATTGTTTATATCCGGAGTTTTAACGGTTATCAAAATTTAGTTGATCCAGATGTGATCGCTACTGAATTACAAGCTTCTGATCTAACTACACTGGGAATTATCATTGATGCTGACGATAACCCATCAGGACGCTGGCAAAGTCTCAGAAATGCAAGTCTAAAAAGCATCCCTGATATTCCAGCAACATTATCAGAAGACGGTTTAATCCAAGGCATCGAAATCAACGAAAGTAGAATTAAATTTGGCATCTGGATTATGCCTGACAACAAAATTTGCGGTATGCTGGAAACTTTTCTGGCGAACATGATTCCATCAGGTAACGAACCACTCTGGCAGTATGCTCAGGAAGTCACTCAGGAAGCGAAAGACAGGGGAGCAGTATTCACGAACTCTCACAGCGACAAAGCCAATATCTACACCTGGCTTGCATGGCAAAACCCTCCCGGTCGGCAGCTCCATCAGGCGGTTATGGAGCGAATTTTAGATCCCAATCACCCCAATGCCCAGCGATTTGTGACATGGTTTAAGACTCTGTACGATCTGCTTTGAAGAGGGCGATCGCCTAAACCTGATCGCCTCCATTTGGGGGTAATCGCCCCAAATACGACAATCCCGGCAGGCGGGACACGTCACTCACTTCAACCCAAGCCTATCCCTGAACTGCCGCAAGCCACCCTGCCTCTATCCCTACTCAATTGCCGGAGTAATAACCTAATGGAGCCGATACGCTCTCGGTGTCATACCTGTGAACTGCCGAAACTGTCTGCTGAGATGGCTGTGGCTGCTGAATCCACACAGAAAAGCAATCTCTGTGATCGGGCGCGGGGCTTTGCCGTTACCGCAAGGGTCGCTCTCCTTTAATAACTGTTTCGCGCGTTCGATCCGCTGCTGGAGCAGATATTGATAGGGAGTAATGCCAAGCGACTGCTTGAACTGGTGGCTGAAATGGAACTGGCTGATATTGAGAAGCGCTGCCAGGGTTGCCAGGTTGATATCCTCGTGGAGATGTTCGTGAATATAATCCAATACCTGCATTAATTGATGTTGGGTTAAACCACCTTCATAAACGGGAAAAGTAGGTCTGGCAATGGTGTAGTGTCGGATTAAATGCACTGCCAGAACATTGGCCAGTGACTCGATGTAGAGTCGGTTGCCTGTGCTTCCCTGATGCAGTTCGGCCAGCAACATCATACCGATCGCCTCAATTTGAGGATCGCGAGTCCGAAATTCCGGCAGGAGTTCCAGGCGATCGCCATTGATCTCCAGCGCTTCACTGGCCACCTGCTGAATCCAGCGAGCGGTGAGCCGAATTTGCAGATAGTTGTCGTCTCCCTCCCAGCGAGCGAAAAACGGCATCTCAGCAGGAATGATGGAAAGATCGCCTTTACCGTACAGCCCGGTGTAGGTTTTCCCCTCCCGCACCTGGCGCAGTCGAACGGGACGAGGAGCCAGGGAGAGACAAAGCGTGTGTTCGTTGCCGTAGTGACAGTGGGCTTCTCCTGAGGAGTGCTGAAATTGTTCAAATAAAATATTCCCCCAGTTTTGCGCTTGAGGGACTGGGGCAGACGGTGCTTTGGGTTGAGCAGATGGAGTAGTGGGAGTTGTCATGGTGCAGGTCGAGTGCGCCTGGTTTGATTGTAGTCACTTTCGCAAGGTTGCCACCCAAATCGCAAGATTTTGAAAGCACGACAGGAATCCGATAGCGGCAAGTCAGCCAGTTTTCTATGCTGGAAAAGCGTTCATCAGGCGAAACGACACACCTTTTGTCGAGTCATTTCAGACGTGAGGCGATCGCCATGCTCAACCCCAAATTGCATCACCCATTTGAGAATAGGATAATGGCACCCAATCTCATTGCTCAACAACACTTCAACCTGCAACTGTTTGCAGCCGTAGGCTGTGGTCTGATGGCAGGAGTCTTCTTTGCTTTCTCCACCTTTGTTATGAGCGCCCTGGCTCGCCTGCCTTCTCCCCAGGGCATTGCAGCGATGCAGTCAATTAATATCACGGTGATCAATCCGCTGTTTATGATTGCTTTTTTGGGGACTGCGATCGCCTGCGTTCTTCTCACCATCACAACTTTACTAAAGTGGCAGCAGCCAAGCGCCGCGTATCTCCTGGCGGGTAGTTTGCTCTACCTGATGGGTACTTTTCTGGTAACGATGGGTTTCAACGTGCCGTTAAATGACGCATTGGCAAAAGTGAAGCCTGATAGTCTCGAAGGTGCAAACTTGTGGATGAAATATCTGAACCAGTGGACATTCTGGAATCATGTCCGGACGATTGCGTCATTGATGGGGGCGATCGCTTTTATTCTGGCACTTTGCAAAAATCAACCGTAGTCTTTTTGCATTAGAGCTAATTGATAAATTATTCTTGCTTGATCCCCCCTGGCCCCCCTTAAAAAGGGGGGAACATCAATCCGAGGCTTAAGTCCCCCTTATTAAGGGGGATTTAGGGGGATCAAAACCTTTGTTTACAACTCATCTCTCACATTGGTTGAGACTAGCCCTGTGCGATCGCCCTGTAAATACCAACGTGATTGTCACAAAAACCTCTGGGTGAGCCGGACGGTTCTTCGAGAACCCTACCAAACCATCCGGCTCGTTTTGATTTTCGGATGAGGCCGTCCCCATCACAGGAGCAGACTGGACTCCCCCATGTACGCCCGATCGAATCCCTTCGACCAGTTCTGACGAGTGGGGAGTACTCACGAGAAGACGCAAACCACCCGAAAACCGAGATTGTTGTTGCGGTTGTCGGGGTCGTTGTAGTTGCGACACGCAGAGCGACAGTTCCCAGGGTTGTTGTTCCAGGAACCGCTGTTAATTTCTTTGTGCTTTTGTGTCTTTGCGATCGCCATTCTGATGACTCAACATCATGCACCCCCGTAGGATGGGCAAAGGGCGAAAGCCCGTGCCCATCAGCTTTTATCAACGGAGGGGATGGGCACACGTTGTTTTGCCCATCCTACAATCTCAACATCATGCACCCCCGTAGGATGGGCAAAGGGCGAAAGCCCGTGCCCATCA
>CAZVXA010000100.1:10623-22345 GCA_964630955.1 uncultured bacterium
GCTTTTATCAACGGAGGGGATGGGCACACGTTGTTTTGCCCATCCTACGATCTCAACATCTGACGTATTCGACTATTGATGAATGATCGCCCACAAGAACACCAAACTGATCACTCACGCAAGACGATCGCCCCAAAAACAATAAATCGATCGCTGACATATCTAATTGATCGCCAGAACATTATTCTGATATAATCAATGTCATTGATCAACGAGTGCTTCTGTAACTCCAAAATTAGAAAAATTTTTCGATCGCGCTAACGCGCGAAAGAGGGAAAAGTTAAGAAGTGTAAAGGGCAAAAGGGTAAGAGTATAAAGGGCTACTAAAGTCCAGGGAGGGAAAGGGCGAGGCGAAAACCGAAGTAGCCGTCCCGAAAGTCCGCGCCGTACCTGCTCCGAAACGCCGAGCGACAGACCCCCGGATAGTTGAACCAGGAACCGCCCCGCAGCAGCCTGCGATCGCCATCTCCACCCGTTACCCAGGCGCTTCCGTCGCTTGGCGCATCCTGATAATTCTCATGCCAGTGATCGGCACACCACTCCCAGACATTGCCGTGCATATCATACAATCCAAAGGAATTGGCAACTCCAAAATACCCAACAGGAGTCGTTTCATTCATTCTGCTGTTAGTGTAATTCGCAAGGACAGGTGTAATTTTGTCTCCGAATGAGTAAAGTGTTTCCGTCATTGCTCGACAGGCATATTCCCACTCGGCTTCAGTCGGCAGGCGATAGTTCTGGTTGGTTTTGCGGGAGAGGCGATCGCAAAATTCCACTGCATCTAGCCATGATACACATTCAACCGGGCGATTATTTCCCTTAAATCTGGACGGATCAGGATCTAAATCAATATTGACTTTGGGCAATCCTGCCACAGCTTTCCACTGCGCCTGGGTGACCGGATACTTGCCCATCCAGAAAGATTGCTTAATCGTGACTTCATGTCGAGGCAATTCAGAATCGTTAGCCTTTTCGCCCTCTGGTGAACCCATCCAAAACCGCCCCGCAGGGATTTCTACCATTTCCAGAGCAACACCCTCTCCCAAATCAACTTGAACGACTTGAGCAGGGACTAAAAGTTCAATTTCTTCAATGATGCTATCTTCAACCTGTACCAGTTTCACTACGAACTCTGGAGGCGTTTGTCCCAGCTGCCTCAAGGCAAATGCAGCACTTCTGCGAACCCATCCCTGTTCACTATCTTTTTCTACGATCTTCCACAAGGTTGGAACCGCAATCTTCGCGACTGCTCCCATGTCTCCCAGGTCACGGGCAACTCGCGCTCGATAGTCATCATCAGGGGCATCCTGCAAGATGTTAATTAAGTTATTAACCTGTCGCTGTTCCTTAATGCGCTTTAGTTCCTCTGGCTTGAGGTCTGCCAACTTCTGAAGTCTGTTGAGAACGCTCTCCGGTACCCGACCCGATCGATTCCTGGTGGAATAGGTCTGGCAGCAGTTATACACCGCCACCAAAAACCCATTGATTCCCTGTACGTCCAGGGGTGGTTGCTGGCGCTGCTTCTGCTCAAGTTGATTAAAAAACTCGTCGTTCCATTGCTGTAGCAACTGTGCTTCTGTCTGCTCTGCTGGATGTTTCGCAGACAGTTTTCCCTGACAGAGATTATCAACCAGATAGAGCGCTGCCAGGTATTCTGCAACCGGGTCAAGAATAATCTTAACTCTACCCGATGAGCCAGTCGATTGCAGAATTCGTACCCGTTGTTCTAAATTTGTTAGACAATCGTCTGCGTCCTTCTGTTTTTCTGCTGGCTCATCCTTGTCGCTAAAGACTGCCAATCGGTTCCTCACCTCCTCATGGGAGACATCCGTTGGCCTGTAGTCATTCTTCAAGCATTCCCAGGCGATCGCCTTGGCATCCCGCCGAATTCTTTCCCGATTGTTTTGTTTGTCCGTCTCACTCGCTGTCATCTCATCTGCCGCAGCACTGAGACGGTCTAAATAGCTGAGAATCAGGTCGGGAATATTCTCAGGCAAATGATCGATCAATCTTCCCTGCTTCTCCCAATTTTCAAAGATCTCATCTGCGTACATCCGTGCCAGCAACACCGTTGTACTTCTGAGGGTGTCGGCTACCATATCAGACAATTTCTGGCAGCTCTGGTAAAAGTCTGAATCCTTCAGGTCTTGTTCAGTCTTTCCACTCTCCCGCGCTTTTCGTTTGAGGTAAGCATTGATAAATCCAGACAGTTTATCTTGTTTTATTTCAAGTGCTTTCAATTTTGTGGGTTTTCGTCCAAGATCCTTGTTTTCCGGGCGAGAGGTCAGAATTAAAGCCTTGATGGGCGTTTCTGTCAGGGTTCTGGCAATCTTTGGATAGGTACCTTCTGCATCTAGCTCAGAAACATGATCAATGATGACCAAAATACGCTTCTTCTGCAATAAAACTTTCAACAATTCCTCGTCGATCGACTCCCAGTTTGGCAGTTCCTGACGAATGGCCGTCAGAAGTGAGATGTCTTCCTCCAGGTCTCGGTCGATCAGAACTGGAAACATCCGATGCTGACAGAGCCGTTCTGCCGGATTCTGGTCGTCCTGCTCCTCTGTTTTCAAGCCTGCGCCCCATCTGGCAATCTGGCAGGCGAGACTGGTTTTTCCAGTACCTCCCGCTCCCCAGATGAGTAAGCAGCTTTCATCCTCTTTCCTGAACGTTTCCTTGAGCTTCTTGTTTTTAGCATCCAGAAGAATGTCTTCTCCACCAAAGCGAACAGGCAGCGGAATATGGATCTTTCTCTCGTCTACGGCAGGAGTCTCCAGAAACTTACTGGAGTACTGAATCAACCTTTCTTCGACCCATCGATCCAGCACCCTGGGCTGATACTTTAGCCAGCGCAAAGCTCCATCTGGGACTTTCAAATCCAGCTTAGGAATCGTGAGGTTGGTTGGGATTAGCGTCAACAGCCAGAGCGGCTTCAGCCACAGAGTGAGGAGATACAGTCCTGCTGCTGCACCCGTCAGGCCAATGCCAGCAGCGATCGCCGGATTCTGCTCAACCCAACCCCTGATTTGTTCAACCACAGGCTGCCCTGTGGCAAAACGACCCGCCCCACTGCGAATTTGCCGTAGCGCCCGCGTCGCTTCAATCTGAATAGAGACACTCTCCTGCGAGTCAATACTCCGTTGCGTCAACAACTCCACAATTTTGAGTTGCTCAGCACTCCCCGTGTTCTCCCCCTGGGCAATCTGCGACAGAACATCGATCGCCAGACTCCGCGCCACCTCAGGCCGACTGCGATCGCCTACCAGTTTGAGCAATCCCTCCACCGCAGGCGCACCTATCTGCTCCAGCACGGCAACTGCTGCCGATCGCGCCTGCACATTGGGGCTATTTTCCAGTTGCCAGATCAGGGGATCTGCGGCGTCCCCGCACTGACTCAGGGTGGCGATCGCCCTTTCCTGCTCATTCCCGGCACTGGCTAATTTGCCGATCAGCGTCTGGACTTCTGGTGCGGTACAGGAGGCGATCGGGCTGCTGGTGGTTGCGAGGGCAGGTAACGGCAGAACCAGCACACTCAGTCTTAGGGTCAGAGAAACCACCGGAAACAGCAGGGGGAGCTTTGTCATACCGTTTGAAGCAAGATCCAGCGCGAGATGACGAAATTTTATCGCACATTATCTAAACAGCGAAAATAGGGCAACGCAATCGGGGGGACAGGGCGATCGCCCCCAGTGTTCAAAATTCACGTTTCCCAAATCTGACCCCTTACAGAGCCTCGCTGGCTTGCGTTTTAAGGCGAGATGATTTGGGTGGGGAAGTGCGGCGCGGGGCACTTCCTGCCTTAAATTAAAAGCCTACCTCGCCTATAATCGAGTTACGATTTCTGCTGAACGCTATGACTGCCCTGATATTGCCCACGCTGAAAAATCTACCGTTTCCCTTACCGATTGATGGAACTGTAAGGATTGAGATTCAGGAAGGCATTCCCGTCTTCTGTGCCTCCGCTGCATTGCAGCAGCACATTGAGGAGATGTTGGTGAAACACCAGCAGGCATCCCTGAGTGCAGAAGAAGAAGAAGAATTGAACTATTACGAGGAAATGGATGACTACCTGAGTTTTGTCAATCGCATGGTTCGAAATCTATATTTCACTCAGCAGTAAAATCAATCATCTTCACTGTCGATCATGTGATACCCGTCTCTCTCGGTGGCGATAGCCAATTTGGAAACCTCGCTTTAGCCTGTTTTCACTGTAATCGCAGGAAGACAAATCGTCTCACCGCGATCGCCCCTGAAACTAATTCAGAGGTTCCACTGTTCAATCCACGTCAACATCAGTGGTGCGATCATTTTTCCTGGTCTGCCGATGGCCTTATGATTCTGGGTCTAACAGAGATTGGAAAAGCAGCGATCGCCCTTCTCGATCTAAATCGAGAGCGAGTTCTCCAGATTCGCGCAGCCGATATAGAAATCGGCAGGCATCCCCCTGTGGGAGATTCAATTCAAGAACTTTAATTGTCTGCACTCGTCAAATACAGCCATTTCCGGGGAAGGGCGGGGGAGTCCCGTGAGCCATGCCGAACGGTGAGGTCAATTCAAGGCCCGCGCTACTGTTTATCCCAGGCATAAACAATCCCACTACACTGACCAAAACCAATGCGGGCAAATCCCTCCCGCTGACAGTAGCCGCGCAAAATCACCTGATCGCCATCGGCAAGAAACGATCGCAGTTCTTCAGTCGGCAGTTGAATCGGGTTCGCCCCCCGCTGAGTTATCTCCAGCAGACAGCCCTGGGTGCCTGGTTCTGCCCCCGATACTGTGCCACTGGCCAGCAGGTCACCCGATCGCAGATTGCAGCCGTTACTGGTGTGGTGCGTCACCATCTGGGCCAGCGTCCAGTACATTTGCTGGAAGGAGGTCTGGCTAAGGCGAAAGGGTTCCAGTTGGCGATCGCGCATCTCAGCCGAGGTCAGGCAAACCTCCAGCGTAATTTCAATCCCGCCGTTCTCCTGATTTGTAGGGGAAGAAAGGTAGGGCAGGGGAGCGGGGTCACTGTCCGGGCGAGAGAAAGCGGGACAGCGGAAGGGAGCCAGCGCTTCCAGGGTAACGACCCACGGGGAAACAGTGGTGGCAAAACTTTTGGATAGGAAGGGGCCAAGGGGCTGGTACTCCCACGCCTGGATATCCCGTGCGGACCAGTCATTCACCAGACACAGGCCAAACAGGTGGTTCTCTGCATCATCCAGGGCGATCGCCTGTCCCCACTCATTTCCCATGCCCACAAACGCGCCCACTTCTAACTCGTAGTCCAGCAGGCGGGAGGGTTCAAAGCTGGGTTCTGTCGCATCCGGGGGTTTGCGCTGTCCCTGGGGGCGAGGAATCGGCGTACCGCTGGGAAAAATGGAGGAGGCGCGACCGTGGTAGGCGATCGGCACATATTTGTAGTTGGGCAGGAGTGGATTGTCGGGACGAAACAGTTTACCGACGGTGGTGGCGTGAAAGATAGAGGCGTAGAAGTCGGTGTAGTCGCCGATGGTGGCTGGCAGCAGTAGAGTGGCCGCTTCCATTGGGATGAGGATCTCCGGGTGGGGAGCCGCTCCCTGACGCAGGAAACGACTGAGGGCGAGGCGCAGGCTGGAGAGGGGAGCGGTTCCCAGCGCCATCAGGGGGTTGAGGGTTGAGGCGGTACAGGCGGATTGGAGCGGTTCAGAAAGGGAATCCAGCAGTCCTGAACGAACACAGGCGGCGAGGTCAAGGATGCGATCGCCAATGGCCACCCCAATTCCTGGTCTATCCCGCTCCTGCAAAACAAATACCCCAAACGGCAAATTCTGGATCGGGAAGTCGGTCTGCGGGTGATTGGCAGAATCAACCCAACTCTTGAGTGCGGGATCGTGAGTTTCGTTGAGCGGCAGAGTCATAGTCACAGCGATTTAAGAGCAGATGGAATTCACCGCAGAGGCGCAGAGGACGCAGAGTTGAATCTTTGCGCCCTCTGCGCCTCTGCGGTGCCCCTTTTCATAGCAGACGCAACTGGGTCAGATCGTAGACGGGTTCTTTGAAGGAGCAGGAGCCAAAGGAACGGAATCCCCGGTGACGGGCGGAGTGAATTTCTGAGGTCGTGAGGGTCAATCCACTCCAGGCGATCGCCTCAGGTTTGAACAGAAAACTGTCGCTTTTACTGGTTTCCAGAATTAACTGGGCCTGCTTCAGGGAAATTTTGTGGTGGTAGAGGAACGCGGCGGCGATCGCCACATTCAAAAAACCGTGCATCCACGCCGAGAGGCTATTTGACTCGTAGGTGAGGGGATGCTGGGAGCGCAGCGCATGGTGCAGACCAGCCGTTGCTTTGAAAGGAATCCCCGCCTGAGCGAAGGTTTGAATCGCTCTGGCAATCTGCTGGGCGCTAGGAAATGCGTCAACGGTGACCCCTCCCGTGCGAATTTTTGCCATCGCAGGGGTGCCCCAAATTACCGAGAGATAGGCTTCAATCTGGTCAACGGGCATCTCGAAAAACAGATCAATCCCTTCCGGCACATCGGAGAGCAATGCGGCCAGTTCCTGGGGGGGCAGGGGCGGGATTTCCAACGCTGTGAGGGCGATCGTATGTCTATGGTGCTGGAGCTGCTGGAGGGCGATCGCCACATCCCCCGTCAGCGTCACGCTCAGCCGCCACTCCGTCTCAGGAAAATGCTCTTGCAGGGCAACAAATTCCTCCAGGCAGGCCGCAGGTAGCACAAACCGATTCAGCATTCCGGCATAATGCCCTGATGCCGCCTGAGCAAACTGGGTCATGGCATCTTTCACAGACAACTTTGCAGGCGGGAAGACGCCCGCATAGTCAACCATTGCCGTAAGGAGTGCTTTGACAGAGGGAAACATATCTCCCATACTGGGAGATTTTTTCAAAGACGTGGTATCCGCGCAATAAATGTTAGGATGTTTGACCTGAATGGAGCAAAACTGTAAGCTCATTTAAAGCAATACATTAAATTAAGTAAGTGGGCGTGGAAAAAGTCGAAACCCAAAAAGCGGTTCCGCCCGCTGCGCGGGCGGAACCGCTTTTTGGGTTTCAAGCTTAATCGCGCCTATCTACTTAAGCAAAACAAGTTGATAGAGACTATGGTATCTCCTGGGCTAATCCCGTATGTCAAATAACCCTTTAGCAGAAATCTTTGGTTTCCCAAGCAATAATTTCTCCAAGCAAGCAGAGCGATATCGCCGCAATAAGCTCTGCCCATTCAACAACAAAGTACCCAACTGTACAAAAGACAAGGCAAATGACCCACTAGGAGTATGCAGCATTTATCACAGAAATTCTCCTGTCATTACTTGCCCAATTCGATTCAGACAGGATTGGTTAATTGCTGAAAACGCTGCGACTTTCTTCTTTGGAAATAATGCAAACTGGACTTCTCTAACTGAAGTTCGACTTAAAGATGCTAACGGGCAATCAGCAGGCAATATCGACGTTGTTCTGGTCTCTTACGACGATCAAGGTAGGGTACTTAATTTTGGGTCTGTCGAGGTGCAAGCTGTGTATATTTCTGGCAATGTGCGGAAACCATTTGAAACATACATGCGTAACCCACAGGACTGGGAAAATGTTGATTGGTTGAGACTGGCTGACTACTATCCGACTCCAGACTATCTCTCATCATCACGTAAACGTTTGACTCCTCAATTATTGTATAAAGGAGCCATTTTACAAGGTTGGAACAAGAAGCAGGTTATTGTTGTGCAAAAAAGTTTCTTTGAGACACTACCTGCCCTACTACAAGTTGATCAGGAACAAGCCGAAATTGCTTGGTATCTTTATGATTTGCAGCAGCAAGGAGAGCAATTCAATCTAGTTTTGAGTGATATTGTTTATACCGAGTATTGGCAAGCAGTCCATCAAATTTCCACTCCTGCTCCTGGCAAATTAGAAGATTTTGTTGAGATGCTACAGCGAAAACTCGATGATAAATTGGAAAATCCGCCAGATACACAAATTATCTCAGATATTCCTTTTCAATAGGTGCTGAACAATGAAGCAGTTAGAGCTATTAGAAATAGAAGCTTTACACGAAAAAGCCTTGCATGAAAAGGCATATATAGTAAATGTTGCCAGTGTGCCTCAGCGTAGTCCTTTTCGGTATGCTGGAGGAAAAACTTGGCTAGTCCCCAAAATTAGACAATGGCTACTCAAAAGAGGTGGCTTAGATAAAGAATTAATTGAACCATTTGCAGGGGGTGGTATCGTTAGCCTGACTGCGGCTTTCGAAAGTCTGGTTGGTCAAGTCACAATGGTGGAGAAAGATGAGGGCGTTTCTGCTGTATGGAAGACTATTCTGGGAGATGAAGCTAAATGGCTTGTAGATTCTATTGGAAGTTTTGATTTGACCCCTGAAAGCGCAAGACAGGCAATTGAAAACTCTACTCAATCTCTGAAATTTCTTGCTTTTGCTACCATCATCAAAAATCGCGTAAATCGGGGAGGTATTCTCGCTGATGGTGCAAGCTTTATTAAGAGAGGAGAAAACGGGAAGGGCATCACCTCACGTTGGTATCCTGAAACCCTACAAAAACGCATACTTGCAATTGGACAAATAAGACATAAGATTCATTTTATTGAGGGAGATGGATTTGAGGTTTGCAAGCAAAACATTGATAGAGCAGATGTAATTTATTTTATTGATCCACCTTACCTCAAGGCTGGTCGGAGATTGTATAGATATTCAACCGTTGATCACGAAGCATTATTTGAGCTTGCTGCAAGATTAAAAGGAGATTTTTTGATGAGCTATGAGAACATACAAGAGGTCAAAAATTTAGCAGGATACTATGGCTTTGCCACAGAAGCAGTTTCGATGAAAAGCACCCATCACACAGAAAAGACAGAGTTATTAATCGGACGTGACCTAACTTGGCTTGTGGAATAAAAGCAGCAAAACATTGATCAAGACATAAGGGGCTTGCTATAAAATAAAGTCCCAGTAAATCCCAGTTTTTGCTTGGCGCGGCTCCGCCGCGCCAAGCAAAAACTGGGATTTTATTAAACAGCAGATCCCTAAGCCATACAGTACGACACCTGGTTAACTGACAAATCTGTTCCGTAGGTTGGGTTGAATAGCATAACCCAACACAATCTTTACTGGTGTTGAGTTATGCTGTTCAACCCAACCTACGTGAGAATGGGTGTTTCAGGAGTTCCGCCAGTCAATCAGGTACAACACTCAGTAAGCCATTGTATGTGACTTGCCTCTGCCATTTGTTGTGTTCAAGATTTTCAGGCGACTGTTGTGCTGAAGAGAATTCTGCCGAAGGATAGATGCCCTTTTGGACAGTTTCTTTCTCACGATAGCTGCAAGGCTCACTTAAATGGGGCAACATAAAACTTAAATGGGGCAACATAAAATCGGGTTGGGGTTATCCACCATAGGAGGATGTCATGCAGGACTTTTGCCCGATTCTCGGATTTGACCATCTGGAGTTCTACGTTGGCAACGCACGACAGGCGGCATCCTTCTACTCCAGGTGTTTTGGGTTCCGCACGATCGCCTATCGGGGACTGGAAACCGGGAGCCGAGAGGTGGCCTCCTATGTGTTGGAGCAGGGAAATATTCGATTTGTTCTGAGTTCTGGCCTCAGCTCAGCGCACCTCATCAGCAAAAGCGTGGTGCAACATGGGGATAGTGTAGGAGTGCTGGCGCTCCAGGTGCCCGACGTGGTGAGTGCCTACAAAGAAACGACGAGCCGGGGGGCAGTGGGGGCGATCGCTCCCACCGAACTCGAAGACGGCTACGGCATCATGCGCTATGCCGCGATTCATATCTACGGTGATGTGCTGCTCAAGTTTGTCGATCGCAGCGACTATACAGGCACCTTTGCCCCCAACTTTCAGCCGCGATATGAGGGTATCCCCAGCTTCACAGGAGGACTGAAGGCGATCGATCACATTGTGGGAAACGTCGGCAGCGGCGGTATGGAGTACTGGGTGAACTTCTTTGAGAAAGCGATGGGGTTCAACCTGCTGGTGCATTTTGACGAAAACGCGATCTCAACTGAATACTCCGCGTTGATGTCAAAGGTGATGAAAAACAGCACAGGTTTAGTTAAGCTTCCGATTAATGAACCCGCCAAAGGGAAGCGCAAATCCCAAATCGAAGAATACCTGGAATACAACGAAGGGGCCGGAGTGCAGCATATTGCCCTGGCAACGGATAATATTATTGAAACGGTGAAACACTTGAAGGCAGCAGGCGTTGATTTTCTGCAAACTCCCCACAACTATTACGACCATCTGGAGGCCCGTGTTGGCACGATCAACGAGTCTCTTGAGGAGCTGGCAGAGTTAGGCATTCTGGTCGATCGCGATCAGGAAGGCTACCTGCTGCAAATTTTCACTCAGCCTGTTCAAGACCGCCCCACCCTGTTCTTTGAAGTGATTCAGCGACAGGGAGCACAGGGCTTTGGTGAGGGTAACTTCAAGGCGCTGTTTGAGGCGATCGAACGAGAGCAGGCGTTACGTGGAAACCTTTAGGCGATCGCCAGGAGAGGCTGGGCCATGACGTACTACTATCGCCTGGGTAATGTTCCTCACAAACGGCACACCCAGTTTCGCCGGGACGATGGATCGCTGTATCACGAGGAGTTAATTAGCACTCATGGATTTTCTGGGATCCAATCGCTGCTCTATCATCTGCATCCACCGACCCGTATCCAAAAAGTATTGCCGGGGGAATCAACGGCACCTTTTCTAGAAGAACCAGATGCCCTGCGGCCTCGCCACCTGCGGACGGCAAAAGCTCAGGGAAATGGGGATGCGATCGCCACCCGCACTCCCCTCCTGGCCAACACCGATCTGTGCATTTCCGTCGCCTTCCCCACCGAACCGATGCCCTACTGGTATCGCTTCGCCCACGGAGACGAAGTGCTGTTCATCCACGAGGGCAACGGAATTCTGGAAAGTCAGTTTGGGACGCTGCATTACCGACCAGGGGACTATCTGGTGATTCCCACAGGCGTGCTCTGGCGACTGCTCCCCGATGCAAGCACACCTCAGAGGATGCTGGTGATTGAAGCGAACGGCCATATTGACCCGCCTGCCCGCTACCTCAACCGCTATGGCCAATTTCTGGAGCACGCCCCCTACACCGAACGCGATATTCGCCCCCCCGAAGCGCTCACGCTCCACGACAAGATGGGCGAATTTGAGGTGAGGGTAAAGGCGCGCGATCGCATTACCCGCTACCTTTACGCTCACCATCCCTTAGACGTCGTTGGCTGGGACGGCCACCTTTACCCCTACGCCCTCAACATCGAAGACTTTGAACCCATCACCGGACGGATTCACCAGCCCCCACCCGTCCACCAGACCTTCGAAGGCCCTGGTTTCGTCATCTGCTCCTTCGTCCCCCGCCTGTTCGACTACCACCCGCAGGCGATTCCTGCCCCCTACAACCACGCCAATGTCGATTCCGACGAAGTCCTCTACTACGTTAAAGGCAATTTTATGTCTCGCCGGGGTATCGAGGCAGCCTCCCTCACCCTCCATCCCAACGGCATCCCCCACGGTCCCCACCCCGGCACCTATGAGGGGTCGATTGGAAAGCAGAGCACGGATGAGTTGGCCGTCATGATTGATACGTTTCGACCCCTGCGACTGACGCAGCAGGCATTGGAGTTTGAGGATGAGGGTTATGTGTATAGCTGGAGTTGACCTGCAGCTGACATCCTCCCCACGGCTATAAGCCGGGGGGTTCCTGAACTGCCGTTGCCC
>CAZVXA010000101.1:0-22240 GCA_964630955.1 uncultured bacterium
GCGCGGGCGGAACAGCTTTTTGGGTTTCAAGCTTAATCGCGCCTACCTACTTAATTGACAAAACTGGGTACTCTAAGAGAGCGATCGCCTTTCTATTTCTGGTCGCTGCTCTTTCAGTGTTGATTTTTGTGTAGTATTTGCAAGGGTGTGATTTACACCACACGCCAAACTTACCTACCTGATTCAAGGTCTACTTCAGAACCGTCAATGTTTGGACTTATCGGTCATCTTACAAGCCTGGAACACGCTCAATCCGTCGCCCGCGACCTCGGTTACCCAGAATATGCAGATCAGGGACTTGATTTCTGGTGCAGTGCCCCACCTCAAATCGTCGATACCATCAAAGTCAAAAGTGTTACCGGGCAAGAAATCGAAGGCCGATATGTAGAGTCCTGCTTTTTGCCGGAGATGCTGGCCACCCGCCGGATTAAGGCCGCCACCCGCAAGATTGTCAACGCGATGGCCCATGCTCAGAAGCACGGTATTAACATTACGGCGCTGGGTGGATTCTCCTCCATCATTTTTGAAAATTTCAATCTCAACCAGATCCAGCAGGTGCGCAATATCAAGCTGGAGTTCGATCGCTTCACCACCGGGAATACCCACACCGCCTACATTATTTGCCGCCAGGTGGAGCACGCTTCAAAGCAACTGGGGGTTAACCTCTCTGAAGCCACAGTGGCGGTCTGCGGTGCCACAGGCGACATCGGTAGCGCGGTTTGTCGCTGGCTGGATGCCCGTACCGACGTGAAAGAGCTGCTGCTGATTGCCCGCAACCAGGAGCGACTGGTGGCGCTACAGGAGGAACTGGGACGGGGCAAAATTTTGGGTCTGGAGGAAGCGCTACCCCAGGCAGACATCGTGGTCTGGGTGGCCAGTATGCCAAAGGGCGTTGAGATTGACCCCACAACGCTGAAGCAGCCCTGCCTGCTAATTGACGGTGGCTATCCGAAAAATCTGGGCAGCAAAGTGCAACACCCCGGCGTCCATGTGCTGAACGGCGGCATTGTCGAACACTCCCTGGACATCGACTGGAAGATCATGCGCATCGTCAATATGGATGTCCCTGCCCGCCAGCTCTTTGCCTGCTTTGCGGAGTCGATGCTGCTGGAGTTCGAGAAGCTCTACACTAATTTCTCCTGGGGACGCAACCAGATCACGCTGGAGAAGATGGATTTGATCGGTCAGGTTTCTGTGAAGCACGGTTTCCGGCCTTTGCTGCTGCCCTGTTAAGTGCCTATCCGAGAACCCAAATGCTGGCGGGCGCAACGTTGTAGCATTGCGCCCGCCAGCATTTGGGTTCTCGGTAGTTTTGATCGCCCCCCTTCAAGAAACGCCTGCCGCTTCCGGTGTGGCCGCTTTGGGTAGGCAACCATACTTGTAGTAGGCCGCGCATGCTCCCTCAGAGGACACCATACAGGCCCCGATGGGACTTTCCGGCGTACAGGCCGTTCCAAACACCTTACACTGCCAGGGTTTCAGCACGCCCTTGAGGATCTCACCGCACTGGCAGGCTTTGTGGTCAGCCACAGACTGACCGGGAACCGCAAACCGCACCTCCGCATCAAACTGGGCGTACTCCGGGCGCATCTTCAGACCAGAGTGGGGAATGTCGCCCAGACCACGCCACTCAAACTGGTCGCGCACCTCATACACCCGATTCACTGCATCCAGCGCCACGGAATTTCCCCCGGCCTGTACCAGTCGCGTGTACTGGTTCTCGATCTCGCAGCGCCCCTCCACTAACTGTTGCAGCACCATCCACAGCGCTTGAAGAATATCCAGTGGCTCAAATCCAGCCACCACCAGCGGTTTGTGGTACTTCTCGGCGATCACGGTGTAAGGGTCACTGCCAATCACCATGCTGACGTGCCCCGGCCCCACGAATCCGTCCAGTTGCAGGTCAGGATTGCTAAGCAGAGCCTCCATCGCAGGCACCACCAGAACATGGTTGCAGAACAGGCTAAAGTTTTGCAGTCCCTCGACCTCCGCTTGCAGCACCGTCAGGGCCGTACTGGGAGCCGTCGTCTCAAAACCAATGCCAAAGAACACCACTTCGCGATCGGGGTTCTCCTTCGCAATCTTGAGTGCATCCAGCGGCGAGTAGACCATACGAATCTCTGCCCCGGTGGCCTTTGCCTGAAGCAGACTGGTTTTGGAGCCGGGAACGCGCAACACATCGCCAAAAGTAGTGAAGATCACTTTGGGATTCTGGGCCAGGGCAATCGCATCATCCAGTCGCCCCCTGGGCATGATGCACACCGGACATCCGGGTCCATGCACCAGCTCGACCGCCTCCGACAGCAAATCCTCCAGGCCGTACTTAAAAATGGAATGCGTATGCCCCCCGCAGATTTCCATAATCTTCACGGGTGCCCCGTTGCGTTCGTAGAGAACGGTTCCCAATGCCCGAATTTTATTCAACACAGCCTGCGCTTTCTGCGGATCGCGGAATTCATCGACGTACTTCATGGGAGGTCTCCAGGATTTCAATTAGGCTGAATTGGGAATCGAGTTTTGCGGTCTGGAAATTGCTTTGTGGCGCGGCTCCGCCGCGCCACAAAGCAATTTCCAATAAAGTTGATGATTCTTAAGCGCTCACCGTCGCCTGTGCCTCCGCAAGCTGCTGCAACAGCTCCAGCGTCTCAGCCGCTTCTGCCTGATCAATTCGGTTCATGGCAAAGCCAACGTGAACCAGCACCCACTCTCCCACACAGGACTCCACAGGATAGTTCTCATCGACGATACAGGCAATATTCACCTGACGTTTCACACCCCCCACGCTCACCATTGCCAGCTTGTTGACAGCATCTGTAATTTCAGTAATCTGACCGGGAATTCCTAAACACATATTAAAGACCTGCCTGTGCAAAATATATCGTTGATGTTGCAATGAAATTTTTAGTGCAGAGTCATGGCGAAAAGTTCAGTAATTGAGCAGCAGCGATCGCCCCCTGTCCCAGAGACAAACCGCCATCATTAGGTGGAACGTTACCATGAACCAGAACATTCAAATGAGCTACACATAATCGTTGACATATCTGCTGATGCAGCAGTTGATTCTGAAAAACACCCCCAGTTAACGCCACCTGAGTAAATTCATACTGCTCCTGTAGTCGAAGCACCACCTGCACCAGCGCCTCCGACAGCCCCAGATGAAAGCGAGCCGCGATCGCCCCCCTGTCCTCTTCTCGACGCAAATCCGCCAGCAGCGATCGCCACATTGGAGCCGGGTTCAAAATCAGCCCCTCCTCTGAATTCCCCAGTTCAAAAGGATATATCTGGTCTGGTTGCCCTTCAGAGAGAAGAAACTGCTCGGCTAAAGCTTCCAGGGCGATCGCCCCCTGTCCCTCATCACTACAGGACTCCCGGCACAAATTCACCGCCGCTGCCACAGCATCAAACAGCCGCCCAGCAGAAGATGCCCGTGGGGAATTGATGCCTTTCTGCCGCATTTGATCCAGTAGTGTGCGGGGTTTCTGGTCGAGGAATTGCAACAGTTCCAGATGACCAAACTCCAGCATCAGATCAGCCCAATTAAAAGCGCTGCTGAGGTGGGCGTAGGTATTCCGCCACGGCTGATAGACGGCCTGTTCACCCCCCAACATGGCAACTGGCTTCATCTGTGCCAACCGTTGAAAGCTGCGATAGTCGGCCAACAGAAATTCGCCTCCCCACAGCCCACCATCTGCCCCATAGCCCAATCCATCCAGCGCGATTCCCAGCACGGGTTGAGCCCTTAGCGGGAGGCCATTTTCTGCCATGCAGGCTGCGATGTGCGCGTGGTGATGCTGGACGTGGTACAGGGGAACTCCAGCTACCGCCGCCAGCTCTTTGCCCAGCTTACTGGACAGATATTCGGGATGAAGATCGATGGCGATCGCCCCCGGCTGATGCTCAAAAAGATTGAGGTACAAATTCAGCGTTTCCTGATACGCCTCAAAGGCGATCGCATTTTCCAGATCGCCCAGGTGTTGCGACAGTATGGCTCGTCCGTCGCGCAACAGACAGAAGGTGTTTTTCAATTCGCTGCCCATCGCCAGAATGGGCGGAGCTGCTTCAAATCCAGTGGGGAGTGCGATCGGCGCAGGCGCATAGCCTCTGGCTCGCCGCAGAATTTGAACCTGGTTTGCACTGGGGGCATTTTCTGGGGAATTAGTTACGACTCGCACAACGGAATCGTCAACGCGATTGACAATCTCCCGATTATGCAGCAGAAAATAGTCTGCAATGCCACCGAGCTGATGCCTGACCGCCTCATTCGTAATGCACTGGGGTTCATCGGAAAGATTGCCACTGGTCATGACGATGGGACGGTTTATGCGGCGCAGCATCAGATGGTGTAGCGGTGTGTAGGGCAGCATGAAGCCGAGGGCGCTGACATCGGGGGCGACGGAAGGGGCAATGGCATCGTTTTGTGGAGAACAGGAAATGGAGAATCCTTCGGCAAGCTCAGGAACAGGGGAAGGGGCAATCCTGGATCGGAGGGTGGTTGGGGGGCTGGAACTCACTGCCTGTGCTGAAGATACTTTCCGACGTAGCAGCACGATAGGGGCTGCGGAGCTTTCCAGGAGCGATCGCTCCTCCTGAGACACCTCACAATATTGCTCAATCACTGCAAGGTCTCGCGCCATCAAGGCAAATGGCTTGTGATATCGCTGTTTGCGCTGCCGCAACTGGTGGACTGCCGCTTCATTGGTGGCGTCACAGGCCAGATGCACACCGCCAATGCCTTTAATCGCAACAATCTCCCCTCGCTGGAGCAGCGTACAGACCGCATCCACATCATCCACCATGGAGAATAAACCCGACACGATCGCCCGACCATCCGCCCGTTCGAGCCAGGTTTTCGGCCCGCAGACGTGACAGGCGACGGGCTGGGCGTGGAAACGGCGATCGCCCACATCCTCGTACTCCTTCCGGCACTGGGAGCACATCTGAAAAACAGACATACTGGTATTCTGGCGATCGTAGGGAATGGCGCGAACGATGCTCAGGCGCGGCCCGCAGTGGGTGCAATTGGTGAAGGGATAGCGATACCAGCGGGTCAGCGGGTCAAAGATTTCAGATCTGCACTGGGAGCAGGTTGCCGCATCCGGGGTGATATTGGTTTGTACGGTGTTTTGAATGCTCTGGGTGATGGTGAATTCTGCCGGGAGTGGAATGTCCAGCGGAATCGGCTGGCGAATTAAGGATTCAATGCGGGCGAGGGGTGGACATTCTACATGGAGTGCATGAACAAAGGAATCGATGGAGGGGCGATCGCCCTTCACACGAATGAACACACCTTCACCGTCATTACAGACATCTCCAGTCAACCCAAAGTGACGTGCCAGACGATAAACCGTGGGACGAAATCCGACGCCCTGCACTGTGCCCCGCACACGAATATTTTCTGCTGATCGAATCCTTTCTTCAGCACAGAAACCCGCAATCTCTTCTGACCTCTTGAGTGGCGTAGCAGTCATTCGTAGAGCAGGAGCGAAACTGGGGCAACGGTTCCCAATACGATTGCCCATATCGCTAATCTAAGTTCTTTCGGTCAGAAAGAAGACAGATCACAGCTTTTCTTTAGAGATGTTCTATCCTTGCCATCTGTCTCTATTTCTTCGGCAGTTAAATAAGTAGGTAGGTAGGTGCGATTAAGCTTGAAACCCAAAAAGCTGTTCCGCCCGCTGCGCGGGCGGAACAGCTTTTTGGTTTCGATTTTTTCCACGCCCATTTAAATAGAATGCTTTGTGTGGCACGAAGCATTCTATTTAACTTTTGCATTCTAAAATATTGCCGAGGTAATCACTGGATTCTTGACTATTTTTTCTACAATGCCTCGAAACGCTCTCTGCGAGAGCGTTTCGAGGCATATTTAATTTTAGCGCCGATTTTCCCTGAAACGCTGACGGAGTCAACGTTTCAGGGAAAATCGGCACGATTTCATCAAAACTCCAGCACCCTACAGGTAGTGATAAAGCTGCTCAAAAAATCTCATGCGCAGCGTCAGGGCAAAGTCGATCGACTGCTGACATTGAACAAACCAGTAGGGCTGATCGGAATATGCCAGCATAATTTCTTCCAGTGTTGCCGCATGGGCATCATCCACTTCCATGTGCAACTGGAAGAAGCCCAGGTGGGTTTCGGCAACGCCTGCTTTTAGCAGCCCTTCTACAAAAATGCTGTACATGCGGGCAACAATCGCTTCGGTGCCGAACGACAGGAAGGCGCTGCTGAGGGATGCGGGCGATCGCAAACAAAAATCCAGATACTCTTTCACAAACAGCAGGGTTGTATCCAGGTATTGAATCTGGGAAACGTTGATACTTAAACCGTCTTGCAGAAATTGACGAAAAATCTCCGTATGGCGTTCGGCTGGATTGGTGCCACCACTCTCTTCCCAGAGGTTATCGATGAGTTTAACCCGCAATGTATCCAACTCCAGATTCGCCATTAACCCCGCCAGGTAGCGCGTGAAGTTCTGGGAATAGAGGGAGTATTGCTCAAAGATAAATCGAAAATCTGCTTTGGAGAGGGTGCCCTTCTGACAGGCTTGAAACAGGGAGTTATCCCAGAACGAATGCGACTGCATAAACTGATTCAGCTCAACCAGGCATTCTGCTGGTGTGCGATCGCTCCTGCGTCGTCTGAATTCGACCGATTCTGGAGTGGGCAACCCCGATCGGATGACTGCATAATCCAGTCCACGATTCGATTCCTGTACCGTTAGTCTGACAGAAGCAATAGTGTTGTGCATAGCAGTCAATATTGAATTAACAGGACATTATCAAATCAATAACAGCGTGCATTACAGCGCTTTTCAAGGGTGTGAGGTGCAAAGCTTTTATTGAGAGCCGCGCTGCGCACGGCTCTCAATAAAAACTTTGGTTCTATCCCAGCGCGAAGCGCTGTATAGTGAGATGTTTGGAAAAACGGTCAGACGAAAATTCAGGAAAAGTATTTATCACACTAACCACATTCTCAGCAACAGACGCTGCTGATTGGGATCGGGATGATCTTGATAGGCGGTTCGATTATGGGCAATTTTCAGATTGTTGACCCACAGAATTTCTCGAGCTTCGAGCCGGAACTGTAACACCAGATCGGGGAAACTCAGAGTGCGGTCGAGCGCATCAAATGCCGCCAGTTGTTCAGCACTCAGGGGAATGCCTGCCTTCTGGTGACCCCGCTCGATCCAGTAGCGCATATAGCGAAAGGTTAAACCAAATCCAGCCTGGTGAGAAAATACGGGAAATTGATTTTTGAGCAGATTGTTTAACGAAAATTCAACGCCTGGTGTGACAATATCGCGGATGTAATTTTGATGCAAGAGGGCGATCGCCCCTGAATACTCTGCCTCCAGTCGTCGATACACCGCAGGAATGCTGACCACCTGAGAGTCACCTCCCGATATGCCGGGACGCAGGCACATCAAACCAACCACCGCTGGTAAACAGTTGATCGCACTGCTATCGGTATGAAAATGGGTCTCCGCATTGGTTTGAGAAATGGGAATGCGACTGTTTTGATAGGATTGCCCGGTATCTTTGACTTCGTAAAGCAGTCCATAGCGATCGCTCGGCTGCCCTATCCGCTGTCCCAATGCCAGGTAGAAAGCGCGGCAAAAGGATTCATTCGCATCCTGGGGCAAGCCGCGCAGGTGAACGATGCCTGTACCAGTCAATACTTCCTGCCGCAGAGAAACTGCCCACTGGTCAAGGTGCGGCAAAAAAGCGTGGGGATGATGCCCTTTCTGGTGAAATTCTTGCAGCACGGATGCCGGGATGGTGAATTGCCACTGGGGCGATCGCCGTATTGTTTCTAGCGTCCAATCCTGGGCATCAATCTGGTTGGATACAGGCGACTTAGTGATTTGAGGTTCAAGGATCGAGATCATAATTAACGGCCAACCCTGATTAATAGATGCAAGGGAATGTCAATAACAGGCTCAAAGAACGACGCATCCAGTTGCATTAATTCGGGAGTCACGGTCAATTCCTGTATATCAGGCAATGTCGCAAATCCGGCAGTTCTTAATGCAACAAAATAGTCGGAAAAAACCTTATGAAAACTGCGCACATCCAGAGCAACGCCATCTCGTCGCCAGATTTTGCCAGTAAAGGATTGATCCCGTCCTGAAAAGTAGCCCTCCGATTTTGCATCGAAGTAAAATGGCGCAGATTGATGTCGAATAAATGCCAGAACGGGATGAGGAACCACAAAGACAAAAGTACCACCTGCAACCAGTAATCGATGCACTTCTTGCATCACATGGGCCATTTCATCAATGGTTAAATAATTAAATAAGAAGACCGCGATCGCCAGATCAAACGATGCAGTTTCTAAATGTTTCAAATCCGTCGCGCTACCCACCTGATACTGAATTTGAAGCGGAGATTGCAGTTCTTGCAGTTGTGCCCGCTCGATCATTTCGGAAGAGATATCAATGCCCAGAAGGCTTGCTGCGCCACGTTCTTTGATCTGGCGAGCACAATATCCTTCACCGCAACCTAAATCCAGAACCCGCTTTCCTGTGGGGTCTCCACAAAAGTCTAATGTGGGAGGACGGGCAGTGAAATCGGATAAAATGGTTGGCTCTTTCCTAACCCAACCAGAGGCACTCCGGTCATAAATTTCCTGAACAGTTAGCGCTAAATCTGACATGGCAAATGGATAAACTACGGTGATCGAGACCCTGGTTCTGAGAAGCCGTATAAACTCTCTATTCTTAACAGCAAAAATTGTGTGAGCCTTCTGCTCACGTCCAGTTGCTGCCAGTTATTAGATCTTCTATATTGCTTTCGCTACAGCAGTTAAGCAGGATCGGTTTGACGACCCTGGCTGACGATTTAAGGATGTTAAGTACTATGGGCGTTGTCAAGAATTTACCGCAATATTTCTACATTGTCTAGATTTTATGATAAGAAAATAAAGAATATCTCACAGGAGAGAAAGCTCTCTTCAGTAAAGAGATTTAATGAGTGTACTTGAGAATACTTGCGAATGAGGGAAATACTGACGCAACTAACAAGTAGATAGGCACGATTAAACTTGAGGCCCCAAAAGCTTTTGGGTTTCGACTTTTTTTACCCGATTTGCAGGCTAAATTTGGGGAGGACGATAAGCCTTTCTACATCTGTGGCCCCTACGACAAGCCAGAAAAAATCATTGCTACATTAAAAGAGCATGTTGGGGAAGGCAACTTCTCTGTCATGCTGCCCAGTGGCGATGTGTTGTAACTGCGATCGATGAACTTTGCCGATGCCCTGCCTACTTTTGTTGTTACCCTGCGTGAGGGCGTCGAAGCGGCCCTTGTGGTGGGAATTGTCCTTGCCTATCTGAAGAAAGCCAACCAGACCCAGCTCAACCGCTGGGTTCATAGCGGCATTGTCGTTGGTACGATCGCCAGCGTACTGGTTGGCATCCTTTTCAGCGGTCTACTGGCGTGGTTGGATGCTGCGGATGGTGGTTACGCGCCGGTGATCAAGCAGTTCCTGGAAGGGACTTTTGGCGTGGTGGCGATCGCCCTCCTGAGCTGGATGCTGGTGTGGATGACGCAGCAGGCCAGGGGTCTCAAGGCAGAAGTCGAAGGCTCGATCACTGCCGCTTTACAGAAGACGAACGCAGGCTGGGGCGTCTTCGGTTTAATTACGATCGCAGTTCTGCGGGAAGGCTTTGAGACGGTTCTCTTTATCGCTGCTCAGTTTCAGCAGGGCTGGATGCCCGTTTTGGGAGCCGTTGCAGGACTCACGGGAGCCGTCATGATTGGATTTCTCCTGTTTCAACTGGGTATCAAGATCAACCTGCGACAGTTCTTCCTGGGAATGGGTGTCCTGCTGCTGCTGATCGTGGCGGGCCTGGTGGTTTCTGCCCTGCGTCACTTCGATGCGGCGATCGCCCTTGTCACCCATCTCGACCCCCGCTTTGCAAACCTCTGCTTCTCCCGGTCTTCCTGCATCCTCGGCCCCCAACTCTGGGATCTCAGCGGCGTACTGCCCGATCGGCAGTTCCCCGGTATTTTGCTCAAAGCGCTGTTGGGATATACTCAGAAACTTTATTTAGTGCAGGCGATCGCCTATCTCCTGTTCCTCGGCACCATCGGTACTCTCTACCTCCAGAGCCTCACCCCACCCAAAAGTAAACCTGTTAAGCGCGCACCATCAATTTAAGTAAGGTTTTCAAATCCCCAGCTTCTTGTAATAACTGGAGGTTTGACATTTTTTTTCTACAATGCTGCGAAACGCTCTCTACGAGAGCGTTTCGCAGCATATTTGGTTTTCGCGCCGATTTAGTCAAAAACCCAGTAATAACCTGCGGGACTTCAGTTCAGCATGAGAGAAGCCGGGGATCTTACCCCAGGTCAAACAGATCCAGCGGCAGATGCCCAAACATCTCATTCACCCCGTCTTCGTAGGTGGACTGGCAGGACACCAGCACCCCCCGGTGCTCACCTGTATAGGAGTCGGCGTAGCACAGCCCTGACTTGGGGTTGAATTTGAGATAAACGGAGCCTTCAACGGGCGGAAAATTTAGCTCAGGTGCGTACCCCAGAGCGGCGGTATACTGCTGGAGGGCTGCTGTTCCCTGGTCGAGGGTGTCTGCACAAACGCCAAAGATTTGATAGTCCGAGTGCTGCGCCACCGTGAGGAGAGCCTGTCGAATCCGATCGCGCTGTTCCGGGGAAATCGTTTCGCCGTGTAAACAGTCGAACTGCTTGAGAAACTGGCGCGTTTCTGGGAGGGAGGTCTGGACAGTCATGGCCTTCAGGGAGAATAAAACGGGGGCAGTTCTCCTACCCCCTGATCCATTATTCCTGAGTAATGGTCAAAGTGAAGCGACGACTTGCCTGAGCGCGATCGCCCACAAACAGCGAATAGGCTCCCCGCTCCCACACCCCTGGCACCTCAATGGTGCCACCTGAGAGATTATCGGCCATGACGCACTGCCGCCGTCCACCTGGTCCTGTAATCAGCAGGGTGGGTTGGCCGTTGCTCTCCACTTTGAACCGCAGCGAAGTAAACTGTTCCGTTACCCGCACCACCTGGCTCGGAGCTGTGGCGGCAAACCCGCAGTTTCCTGATGGAGAGTTGCCTGTGTTGCCATTGACAACTGCCGGATTGGAAATGGGCGTTTGTACCTGACTGTAGGCAGCGGGGGCGATCGCCATCACTGCTGCCAGCGCTGCTGGAAAAATTGCCCACTTCTTTCTCAACTTCATTCCGAGTTTCATATTCTTACCCCTCACTCTAGCGATCACCGTCGAACCTGCAATGGGATTCATACCTCAATCCTAGCGACAGGGTTGCAGTCTGTAGGGTCTAAGAGACACTTACTTGAGCGTCATCGAGTGGGGAGCTTTTTAAGGAGGATTAACGTCTGCCTTTGATTGATCTTAGAAACTCTCAAATGGGAACCCTGACAGTAGCGATCGCCACCCATCGCAGTGCTGTCGATTTCTTGCCGTCAGACAATGCAATCCAGTTCCTCTCCTGAAACCGCTCAGCCTTTGCTGTTCCTCAGCTACTGCCGTCGAGAAACGCCGTTTGTTAATGATCTATTCAGGCTGTTAGAACGCGCTGGTTACGATGTCTGGCTCGACTATCAGTGTCTGATTCCGGGGCGGCCCTGGCAGGTGCAGATTGACCTGGGCATCGTGGAGGCGGATGTTTTTCTGCTGGTGGTTTCCCGTGAGGCGATCGCCTCTCCCAACGTGGAGTACGAGTGGCACAGGGCGCTTGCTCTCGAAAAGCGGATCGTGCTGCTGATCTTTGAGGCGGTGCCGCTGCCGATGGAGTTGCAGTACTGTGAGTGGATTGATTTTCGGGGAATGTTTGAGCGCAGCGTGAAACAATTGCAGGTGCAGCTCGCGCTGCCAGCGACTCAGAAACACAACCCGCCCCAGGAAGGATTTAAGGTTTCGCCGTGGGTTTGGTTTACGGTGACGATCACCGCCATCGTCAGCGTTTTCTCCATCTTTTCATGGTGGACGCTGTATGTCCCCTTTTATCTGGTTCCGCTGCCCTACCAGATTTTGAAGCGAAACTTCAATTTCTACCGCGTGCAGAATGCGCTGCTGATCCTGCCGATAACGAACCTGTTTCAGTTCGTTTTCTTCCCAGATGAGTGGTCACTTGTCGTCGGGGTGTTGATGACAGTGAGTTTCACCTCAGGGGGGCTGTTGCTGTTGCTCCTGAGAACACCAGCGCTGCGGCGTTGGGTCAAACCAATCGCCTCCCGTCCCCAGTTTGCGAACCCCTATGTTCCAAAAATCCGCAATCCCAGACCCGTTCGGTACTGGATAGATGCCGCCCCAGAGGATGAGAACTATGCAAAAGATATCCATCGCAGGCTCCAGCAGTATGGCCATCTTCCAGTCGCCGAGACCGATGCTCCAGAAGTGGTGATTGTTCTCATTTCGGAGTTCAAGCGGGGAACGACGTTTTGTTTTAGAAAAGCAACAGTTTATCCGGTTATTCTGCAATCTACCAATAGTGTTGACCCCGACTTGCAGCGAGTCCAGTGGATTGATTTTCGCTCAGGTCTGCGAAACCTCGATCGATTCGCCCAACTGCTGCCGGAGCCAGCCAGACTCCTTAAGGCGCTGGGGGTCGCGCCCATCAGCGACCAAATCGTTCTCCCCAAAATCGTACAAATACTGGTGTACACCCTGAGTTTCTTAGCGGTCGTGGCGATGGGTGGATGGTTGACCTTTGTGATGCAGCATCTCCATGCGCTATCGCTGAAAGAAGTAGGTCTCACGGTGCTTTTTCAAATCACTCCAACAGTCCTCACAATACGTATGATTCAAGCGCTTATTCGTCGGAATCACCCGATTGCCACAGCCGGGTGGTTAGCACAGATTTTGTTCCTGCTGTTTCTGTTTGCTGGGGCGCAGATAGTGGTCCTTATCGTCAGCGTTGGCGACATTATGGAGTCTTCCACCCGATCCCAATCCCTTTCATTGATCAGGTTGTTTATTTTTCACCTTATCAATCTGTTGACGATTTGCGGTTTGGCGCTGTTAGCGCTGTGGTATCGACGTGACTTACAGCGCTGGTTTCCCGTTAGACCGTCTACAGGGTCGTAATAAGTAAGTGGGCATGGAAAAAGTCGAAACCCAAAAAGCTGTTCCGCCCGCTGCGCGGGCGGAACAGCTTTTTGGGTTTCAAGCTGAATCACGCTTGCCTACTTATCAACGGATGGCTAACGGCTACAGGGGTGCGTTTGCGGGGACCCAAAACCGGGAAACCTGACGATAGCGATCGCCATTCAGTCCTGATTGGTTCGTCCTTTGATTGTCAGGCAATGCACTACCCGTCTTCCTCTGCACGAAAACCATCCCTATTTTTGAGCTACTGCCGTCGGGAATCACCGTTTGTCCACAGCGTGTTTGGCCATCTGGAACGAGCCGGGTATACGGTCTGGCTGGACTTTCAGAATCTGGTGCCTGGAAAACCCTGGCAGGAGCAGATTGACGCAGGAATTGCTGGAGCGGACACAATGCTGCTGGTGGTGTCTCAGGAGGCGATCGCCTCTCCCAATGTAGAGCACGAGTGGCGCAGGGCGATCGCGCTGAACAAGCGCATTATTTTGCTGCTGTTTCAGGCGGTACCGCTTCCAGTTGAACTGCAAAACTGCGAGTGGATCGATTTTCGCGGTCGGTTTCGGGACAGCATTCGAAAACTTAAAGTACAGATTGAGCTGCCAGTGTCACAAAAATTGACGGTGCCCCAGACGGGGATCAAGATGCCGTTGGGGGTCCGGTTGACCGTTGCAGTCGCCTTCCTGGTCAGTCTGGCGTCTTTGTCCTCCTGGTGGGCGATTTACATCCCGTTTTATCTGGTTCCCCTGCCTTACCGGATTATCCGGCGCGATTTCAACTTCTATCGCGTGCAAAATGCTCTGCTGATGCTGCCCCTGACAGCTTTGCTGCAAATGCACCGACTACCGGAAGCGGGATTTCGCCATTCCGTCTCGATGCTCGCCCTTTACGCCAGCTTTCTAGTCGCGCCGCTGCTGTTTTTTCTGCTGCGATCGCCCACGCTGCGCCGCTGGGGGAAACCGATTGCCTCGCCCCCGCGCTTTGCAAAACCTTTGATCCCGGAGACCCGACAGCCTGCACCCGTCCGTTTTGTGATTGACCATGCGCCAGAAGATGCGGAGTACGCAGAGGCGATCGCGGAGCAGTTCCAGGAATATGGACATTGCCCGGTGACACCCGCGGAGCCTCCCGAAGTCGTCGTTGTCCTGATCTCAGAATTTAAGGGGAGTTCAACCTTTGATCCGGAGGAGCATCTGGTCTACCCGGTGATTTTGCAGGCGAATCAAGCCATTGATCAGAAGTTGAAGCGGGTGCAATGGATTGACTATCGTCGGGGGTTGAGACACCTCGATCGGTTTGCCCAACTGCTGCCGGAACCCACCAAACTGCTGAAGGCACTGGGCATTATGCCATTGGGTAAGCAAACTGTTTTGCCCACGATGATTCAGGCGCTGGTGTTTTATCTCAGTTCCCTGGCGGTGCTCACGGTGGGGGGCTGGCTCACCTTTATCCTTGAGCCAAACTACCGAATCTCGCTTCAGGAAGCCGCAATCATTCTGGCGCTGGTAGGCGTTTTTCTGGGCAGTACAATTGTCACGATTGAGTCGCTGATTCACCGCAAGGGACTGGTAACTTCGCTCTGGCGTCTGGTCACCATCCTGCTGTTGCTGGGAACGACCTCCTGGCTCCAGATGGGGCTTGTGTTCGAAGATATGGTGTTGCGGACTTCCGGGTGGAATTTTTTGTGGAAACCGGCGGTGCTGATCCAGATGATCGCCCTGGTTGGGTTATGCTGGATGGTTCTGATGAGCGTCTGGTACTGGGAAGACTTGCTGCGATGGTTCCCTAAGAAGAATTTGGGCAAGCGGTTTCAGTCCGACGGTCGAACCACCGAATTGTGCCAGTGATTCCTGATGCTGCACCAGCTTCAGCGGGTGGCGATCACCCCCTCCCAACTCACTCTCCCCACGCTCACGCTCACCCCCGAACAGCAACACTACCTGAACCGGGTGCTGAGACTGCGGGCGGGCGATCGCTTCATCGCCATGGATGGTCGAGGCAAATGGTGGCTGGCGGTTCTGGGAGAAGCTCCCGCTCAGGCTCAGATTTTTGAAGAATTAGCCGTTGCCACGGAGCTGCCGATCGCGCTGACGCTGCTAATCGCCCTGCCCAAAGGCAGTGGCATGGATGACGTGGTGCGCCAGGTGACGGAACTGGGTGCAGGTGAAATTTTGCCTGTGATCAGCGATCGCACTCTATTAAACCCCAGCCCCCAAAAGTTGGAGCGGTGGCGGCGGATTGCCCAGGAGGCGGCAGAACAGTCTGAACGGCAGTACGTCCCGGCGATCGCAGAACCCCAGCCCTGGTCAGCCATCCTGGAAACCTGGAATGCCTCGAACGCCCGCTGCCTGATCTGTACCGCCAGGGGCAATCCACCCCACCTGATGCAGCAGCTTACGGTTGAACCGATTGATCCGCTGCAGCCCTTAGTGGTGGCGACCGGGCCAGAGGGAGGTTGGACGGCACGCGAGGTGGAGGGGGCGATCGCCGCTGGGTATCGGGCCGTTTCCCTGGGCAAACGAGTCCTGCGGGCGGTGACAGCTCCGGGAGCGGCAGTGGCCATAATCGGTGCAATGGCTGAAAAAGCATAGAGGCAAGGGCGATGCCCTTGCCTCTATGCAGAATTTGGTTTTTCGGATAGGCTCTTAGCCCTGGGGCTTCATTTTCTTCGCCATATCCAGGTAAGGATTCAGGCTGGGGCCAGGACGACGACGGCTGCTGCGGGTGTTGGCGGCCAGCAGGTAGTCGGGGGCAAAGGTTTGAGGGGCAGCGGGGGAGGTCGCCAGCGCACTGGGAGCAGTAGCCGCTTTTGCTTCTACTTTCGCAGGGGTGGCTACAGCGGTCGCTGCAACTGATTCTGCACTCTTACCATTCAGCGAAGCTGCAGGAATTGCTGTGGCAGCAGCAACCTGGGGGGTGCCTTCAACAACTTTCACGCCTGAAACTGCTCCGTTCGCCTCGGCAACCGCTGGAGCTGCTGGGGCACTCTTTGCGTCGTCCGCTTCCATGAAATATTCTGATTTCTTACCCAGACCTACAATTCCACCAATTGCCCCAAAGATGCCGCCAATCAGGGCAACGATCCCGCCGAGTAACTTCTTAATTAATCCCATTATTGCTATCGCTCCTAAAATCAGCCCAAGTACTTCAGCACAGCAACAAAAATGGCTTCCAGGAGATCCCGGACTCCACGCACAAAATCTTCGTTCGCGTATCAATCACCGCTTATCAATATTATTAACCCTCTGAGGGCACATTCGAGCGGCAATTCAGAAATAAAGTCGTTGCTAAAACTCGACCAGTTTGTCAAGCAGCTCCGGGGGCAGGCGGCGACCGCCACTCTCCTGCAAATTGTTAATTTTCTGGTTTTGTTCCCGAATTCGGCGAGACAGCAGGCGGATAAAATTAATCGCAATGCCGGGGGTTTCCTCGATCGCCTCGTAGAGCTGCTGCTGGCTCAACATTAGACATTCGCAGGGTTCCAGTGTGGTGACAGAGGCGGAGCGCGGTTCCGCGTCAAAGACGGCCATCTCCCCAAAGCAGGCTCCCTTTTCCAGCCGTGCCAGTTCTCGATCGCCCTTGTGGACTCGAACTTTGCCGCTGACAACGATGTAGAGCGATCGTCCTTCTTGCCCTTCTGAGAAGATGGTGTGTTTGGCCGGGAAAGAAAGCTCATTCATGATGGAGGCCAGACGCACCAGGAAGTCATCCCGCTGTTCCTCAAATAGCGGAACGCCTCGGACAAACAGCAGTCGGTCAAAGCTGGATAGCATAAGGTCAAGATTCGTTTGATTGTGATGCGCCTGAAAAGGAAGAGGGGGGCTTCCGGTTGAGTTTGCCAAATGGACCGGAAGACTTTAAGTCCAGCGCCTCAGTAATTCGCTCTACCTGAGCTGCCATTACCGGGTCAGGGTCTTTTTCGAGCACGGGCAGCAGTTCCCTCAGAGACCGGGGGGATGCAACGCTGAGATAGAGCAAAACAGCTTCTCGAACAAAGCTGGTGGGGTGTCGCAGGCAAGCGATCGCCTGGTCCGGGGTCAAACTCCAGCGGGCCTGCCGCGCCAGATGAAAACAGCAGGCCAGCGTCCATTCTGACAGGAAGTGTCGCAGTTCCAGTAAGTATCGGACACGCTGGCTGGGGGGTAGGGGTTGGTAGATTACTAGCTCCGACAGACATTCCAGCTTCTCTGCATCCGGATGATGGTCAAATACCGTCAGGAGGATCCGTTTCACCTGGAGGTCCACGGTGTTGTCCAGGATCTCCAATCCCCGTGCGGTATTGTCCCAGGAATCGGATTGCAGGTTGAAGGCTGCGGCCTGAATCGTATTGGATGGGTAGAGGAAGCGCAGTAGCAGAAAAATCCGCTCCTGAGAGTCAGAAAGCAGATCCCGGAGCGATCGCCGCAGCAGGTCGGCCTCCACATAGACCACTGCTTCCTTGGGCAAGTCCATCAAACTCCCCAGAATCTGCCCCTGGAACATCAATTCCTGATAGATCAACTCCTCCACCCCACTCCGTCCCAGCATATCGGCCACTGCTTCAATGCCTTCTTCGAGGGGTACTTTGAGCAGGGTTTTGAGAATGGTGCGGCGAGAGGTGCCCCACGAGGTCATGAGATGGGTGACCAGCGCGTTTACCGCCTCCAGAGAACCAATTCGCCCAATGCTGTTCCAGGCATAGGTGCGCACCAGATCCGACTTATAGATATCCTGCCCCAGATCCACCAGCATGGGAATTGCGTCATCCCCCAGTCTAACCAGCGCCTGCATTGCCGCCTCACGGGTGGACTTGTAGTAGAGACCCCGCAGCAGGGAAGGGTAGTATTCCTCGGTGTGAGTGGCGGCGATCGCCTCCAGCAGCGCACAGCGCACCCGCAGCGACTCATCCTGCAACAGCGGCTCGACGTACAGTCGCAGTGCTTGCAGGTGGTTGGCCTCACCCAGTGCTCGACAGCCCATCACCCGCTCTCGTTCTCGCTCGTGGGTCAGCATCCGCTTCAGAATATCGGTAGCCTTCACCCGCTGCTCTAGATTGCCCCGACGCAACATCAGAGCTGCCGCCGTACCGCGCACTTCAGCGTCCATCTCCGGTTCCAAATAGGGGCGCAGTTGTTCGATGTCGGGATTGGGATCTGTGAGCCACAGGTAGCGCATGGCGGAGGCCAGAACGCTGGCGGGCTGAGGGGCCTGAAGCAGCGCACGCACCTGTCCCAGATAGGTGGGGTTGGGATACTCCGACATTGCGGTCAGGCTCTGCCGCTGGAGGGCCGGAGGAAGCACCGGAAGCAGCGGAGCCAGTACCTCCCCGGCGCTTTTGGGATCAAGGTGAGTCAGCAGCTCAATGCAGGATTTTTTGTCCGCCTCCCGACCCCGGCTGAGGGCTTCTGAGATGGATCGCTTCATCGCTCGTACGTCCACATCCGACAGGCTCAGATCTCCTCGTCCGGCACTGACCACCAGCAGATTGAGGTAGCGCGATCGCAGCAGCCACACGGTTAGTATCCACACTGCACTAGCCAGAACGATGATCAGCAGAAAGACGCGGCTCTGCATTTCTGCCAGATTGGAACCGGTAAATATGGCGCTGCAAAACCACAGGACGGCTAGCATTCCCACCCCGGTCAACCCAATGGAAATCGGTTCCGCGATCCCGCGTGTCCAGGACTGCACATAGCCGCGAATATTTTCGGGAATCGGTTGAAACAGAACGGCTCCGGTGCTGGCCAGCACCGTGTAGCGCAGTAGCTCATCCAGGAATTTGAGCACGATCAATCCCCAGAAGAGATTGACCACTCCGACCAGGGACAGCAGACTCAGCAGCAGGATCAGGGCTGGAGGAGTGATCGTAACCACAAACACGCCCAGGCGCTCAATCACGCGGCTGGAGACGAACCACTGTAACAGTAGTTCAAAAAAGCCCAGGATGGCACTGAACAGCGCCAGGAAGTCAGCAATCTGGTCTACGCTGCCGTTCATATCCAGTTTTTGCTCGATCTGCGCCAGGTACACCAGATCCACCAACAGCAGCAACACCTGCGCCATCACGAAGAAGGTGATGAGCAAAAACACGTAACTCTGGATCGGGCCTCGAAGTCGCCGACTGGTGTAGTCCTGCTGGTCATCCGAGGGGGGGCGGCGGGTAGAGTCGGGGAAAAACTGGGAGTAGGTTCGACTGATATGGAACAGAATGACTGCTCCCAGAAACAGCATCAGCGAGGCCAGTAGTACCACGTTCTGGATGCCGACCAGCGATCGCAGCGGCGGCAGTGATAGTCCGCTCAGCACATCTGCTGCCAGAATACCACTGCTGATCAGGGGGTAGGTGCGCTTAATTTCTCGAATATTGAAGAGCTGGTTTGCAGTAATGGAGGTAGTTAGCTCGTTCAAAACGTAGATCGCTTCCAGCCACAGCCGCATTAGAAAAATGGTGTAGCCCACCATCACCGGCGATCCTGCCAGCCCAAAGCGGAACATCACCAGCGGCAACGCCATGAACACTGCGATCACCACGATCGCCTGTCGCAGGGGGAGCAGCCTTTGCAGGAAGGAATAAAAGAACCCCAGTCCAGTGCCAATCCCGGCACTAACAATGTAGATCCAGGGCAATCGACTGGAACCGTATTCTCCTAGAAACAGGGCGGATGAGGTCACTTCCAACCACAGCACACCGACTGAGGTCACCGTGTAGAAGGCAAACATCCAGAGGGTGCGATCGCTCTCCTCCTGCCGTAGGTTAATCCACTGGAGCCAGCCGCGACCCGCTGGTTTTTTGCTGGTACTTCGATTGTTCGTGAGCGATCGCGCAGTCAGTCCCATGCAGCCCTAATGTGTCAGTTGTGTGCTTCCCTGTGTCTATATTTCCCTAATACAGGTGATTGCATGACTTCCATCTAAACATGGTTTCGGGCTGAAAACGACGGAAGAAAAAACACAAGCTCTGAAAGTGAGAAAAGCTGTTTCAACCGCGTAGCAGTTGAAACAGCTTTTCTCACTTTCAGAGCTTGAACTCCTATTTCTTGGGTGACAGCATCATCGTCATGTTACGGCCTTCTTGTTTGGGGTCCTGTTGAACCTCAGCATGGGCCTGGAGGTCATTGGCTAGACGCTTCAGCAGCGTTTCTGCCAGATCCTTGTGCTGAATTTCCCGCCCCTTAAACATGACCGTTGCCTTGACCTTATCTCCTGATTTCAGAAACCGCTCTGCCCGATTGACGCACACATTGTAATCGTGCTCTTCAATCTTGTAGCGCATTTTTACTTCCTTCACATCGGAAGTATGCTGCTTCTTCTTGGCTTCCCGCGCTTTCTTCTCCTGCTCAAACTTGAACTTACCGTAGTCCATAATCCGGCAGACTGGAGGATCTGCTTTGTCGCTTAACAGGACCAGATCCAGTTCCTTCTCTTCGGCAATTTTCAAGGCGTCACGCGGGATCATAATCCCCAATTGGCCACCGTCGGTGTCAATTACTCTAATTTTGGGAAATCGAATCCGTTCGTTGATTGCTGGTAAGTCTCGGTTTTGCTTAATTAGAGCCGTTGGCATGGGTTCAGTTCTTGAAAATGATAGGTTGACGAGAGACAGTGCCTCACTAAGGTTTGCAACAGAGAACAGGCTACGAAAGGAAATTATTCACTATGGTAGATCCCTGTCGAAAAAGTGGAACTATAGTTTTGTTAACCGCTATTCTACCCAGGTCGTCCCCTGATTTCTGCCCCCGACGAGTGATGGGAATTTTAGAATAACTTATGCGATTGCTCATCGAAAATAGAGCCGCCAAAATTCGTGCCATTCCCCTCCTTTAAGTCGCTGTTGGGTCTGTGGTTGGAGGCTCCCTGTCCCCTTTGTCAGCGCTCGACTCCCCAGTCGTTTTGTAAAGACTGTTTGCGTCAACTCCACGACTGTCAACTCACCGATTCGCAGCAGTTCTGGCAACCGCCACTGCCGCTGTTTGTTTGGGGCGACTATGGTGGCTCTCTGAAGCGGGCGATCGCTACTCTGAAATATCAGAACCAACCCCAACTGGCTCAACCATTGGGGCAATGGCTGGGGCAGCGGTGGCTCCGGTCTCCGCAGGCGAAACATCGACCTGTCGTTGTTCCGATTCCGATGCACCACGATAAGCAAAAGAAACGGGGGTTCAACCAGGCAGAATTACTGGCGCAAGCCTTCTGCCAATCGACGGAACTGCAACTGGCCAGACGCGGATTGGCCAGAGTCCGTGAAACTGAAGCGCAGTTTGGGCTTTCCGCCAGTGACCGAGAGCGCAACCTGGCCAGCGCTTTTCAGGTGGAAAACACTTCTTTACGACAGTTCAAAGGGCGATCGGTGTTACTGCTGGATGACATCTATACTACTGGGGCGACTGCAAGAGCGGCGGTGCAGGCGTTGCGACAGCAGGGCGTTCAGGTTGTAGGGATTGCGGCGATCGCCACCTCCCGCAAGGCAAGTGCATCTGCCACTACTGAGGAACCGTAGAGCGCGGTGGTGGCAGTTCTGGATTATTAAAGATGGGAGCCGGATCCAGCCCAGTAATTTGTTTGAATTGAGAGGGCGTAATGGTGCTGATGACGGGTTGTTTTTCCCAGATCTTTAACTTCTCATGGGTTTGCATGAAGAACTCCAAACCCCGCGAAGAGGAGAGCATGAGCCAGCGATCAATCAGAGTTTCTACCAGCGCCAGTTCGATCAGCCGTAAGGGGAATTGTTCAAACAGATTTTCCAGATATGATGCACAGGCTGTTGCTTCGTCTCCTTCCAGACGATAGCTATTAATAACGTGTTTGACCCGCTGTTGGCTGACCTGTTCCTGAAGGTTCATCAGAGGATTGAAGCGATAGTTATGAAACGACGATCCAGAGAAGCAAAGCAAGAATGAATGGTAGTGAACAAGACCAGATTCAAATGCTTCTCTAGCTTTTCGTTGATTCTAGGTCTTTCGGGCAAACAAAAGCAAATTTTTAAGATTTTGGTGTATGGGTATCGCACTTCGCGCTCAGGCAAACCACAGATTTTTATGTGGGGGCCGTGCTTCGCAAGGATCCCCCATCAAAATCTGTACCCTACCAGACTTACTGGATTTTTGACTAAATCGCGCCGATTTTTCTTGAAACGTTGACTGCATCAGCGTTTCAAGAAAAATCGGCGCTAAA
>CAZVXA010000102.1:0-22188 GCA_964630955.1 uncultured bacterium
ACTCTTTTTGGCGTTGCTTAATCCAGATATGATTTTTTGATTGTGTGGCGCGCGGAGCGCGCCACACAATCAAAAAATCATATTTCAAATCAGCAACGCCCTCTTTTCATATTGACTGCTTTTCTCCCCAGGCTTCAAGCGATTGCAACATTTGGTTAACCATAATTCATCTGGTGCGAGATTTTTAATATACTTCCTGAAGCCAGGGTGGCTTTTTAAAAGAAATTGTAAAATTAAGTAAAGTTACTGTTTCGTCCTCCCCAAACGATGCAGACCCAGTTTAACGCCTCTCAGTCAGTCGAACTAACTGTCCCAGTTCGTCCGATTCCGATTCAGCACTACCTGCGACAGCCACAGCGATTGATCGGTGCGCTGGTCGATCCCAGTCGTACCGATCAATTGGCTACCGACCTGTTTCGACTGAAGATGCGTCCTCTCAGCTTTTTGATGCTGAGTATTCAGCCAACCGTTGATATGCGTGTATGGGCAGAACCAGGTGGAAGCATCCATCTTCAATCGACAGGATGCGAGATTCGTGGAATCGATTACATCAACGATCGCTTTAATCTCCACCTACTGGGTAAACTCACGCCCCAGGAGAGCGATCACACCACCCTGCTAGTCGGTCGGGCTGACCTCCGAGTTGAGGTAGATGTACCGCCTGCCCTCTGGTTAACCCCTCGGCCCCTACTGGAGGCAACCGGCCAGGGGGTTTTGCACAGCGTATTGCTGACAATTAAACAAAGGCTAATGCACCAGCTTGTTCAGGACTATGACCACTGGGTGAACGCCCAATTAGCCACTGATAGCGATCAAGCTGGTGATTATTCCTGTGGGGAACTTCGGAGCAAACACCCCTCTGTCTTTGCACCCAATCACCCTCTTGCATAACGGTCTGGACTATTAACTAAATCACGTCAGGGCGACAGGGGGCAAATGAGCGGCGATGCTGTCGTGTGCTGCCCATTTCGCGTAATGCCCTGCGATGATTGGCAGTGCCGTAGCCTTTGTTCGATTCCAGGTCGTAACCAGGATATCGTTTGGCTAACCGCAAAATCAGGCGATCGCGCCATACCTTTGCGACAATGCTGGCAGCAGCGATCGCCAGAGAACGCTGGTCACCCTTCACCAACGTTTGCTGCCTGTGGGGCAACTGGGGAACTTTCTGATTGCCGTCGATCAGACAGAGGTCAGGGGTGGGAGAAAGACGGGCGATTGCTCGTCGCATTGCCAGCAGTGACGCCTGCAAGATGTTGAGGCGATCGATCTCTTGAACCGAAGCCGTGCCAATCCGGCAATCGACAGCATACTGAAGAATGTGCTCGACCAGCGCTTCTCGCTGCATTTGCGTGAGTAACTTGCTGTCGGTGACACCCGCTGACAGCAAAAACTCGTTTGCCTCATCCGGCAGAATCACTGCTGCGGCAACAACCGGGCCAAAGAGTGCGCCCCGTCCGACTTCATCCACCCCTGCGATAACTCCAACAGTAGAGATATCAGGCAGCAGCAAACTTAACTGCTGGATTTCAACCTTTGTGGAGACCATCACTCCCCTGCGTTGACCGAAGAGCGACGGCGGCGACGGCGACGGTTGGTTGCTCCGTTTTCGTCGTCAGTGTCAGCTTCTACAAGTTGAGCCTCGTCGAGGTCTTCTGTCTCCACTGGGGTAGTAATGACAGTCGCAGCGGTTTCAACCGGGAGCAATTCCAGAACGGCGGTTGCGGCACCGTTTGGCGATCGCGTACTCTGTCCTGGCAGATTCACCGAAATCACGACTGATCGTGGGTCTTTCACCTCTTCCTTAGCCAGCACCAGTGGCGAGATGCCCATCACCGCATAAATCTCTTGCTCCTCAGGAGTCATTTCCACCGAAATCAGTTGGGGCGGATCGGCAGCAGGTTTCTCACGCCGATTGCTACGTCCACCCCGCTCTGGTTTCTCAGCCCGTTCTTTTAAGACAGGAACAGGAGAGGGGGTTGCAGCAATAACGGGATCTTCTGCAAGTGCTACTGGCTCAGTATCCGTTTCCTGCTCCGCGAAACGAGGTGTCCCAGGACGCATGGGCAGTTCACCGACTCGACCGCCACGACCACCACGACTACGGCGGCGGCGATCGGAGCGATTACGTTCCTGGTAGCTGGGATGGTTGGTCAGGTCCAGTTCCTGCATATCTCCACCCGTTTCAAACCCACCATCATCTACACCGTTGTCCAATGTTTCTCGCAACTGCGGTATCCGTGCCTCAACAGGGGGGAGTGACCGGGGTGTTTCAACAGGTTGCACAGTCTCAGGCGCTTCTCCAGGCAGATGCACCAGATGTCCTAATCCACCACAAGCGGGGCAGGAGCGGCCAAAGAGTTCGTAGATGTTCTGACCCTGGCGTTTGCGAGTGAGTTCGACCAGTCCCAGTTCGGTGAGTTGGGCAATCTGTGGTCTGGCCTTATCTGCCCGTAGTGCCTTGTTGAATTGCTCCAAAACTTGAAGTTTGTCACGATGCGAATCCATGTCGATGAAGTCTACGACAATCACACCGGCAATATTTCTTAAACGCAACTGGCGAGCAATTTCAGTGGCTGCTTCGCAGTTAGTCCAGAGCACGGTTTCCCGTGCGGTGGCAGAGCGCGTAAAAGAACCAGAGTTCACGTCGATGACGGTGAGTGCCTCAGTGCGCTCAATGATGATGTAACCACCAGAGGGAAGGTTGACTCTGGGTTTAAGGGCTTCTGCGATCGCCGAGTTCACCCGGAAATACTCCAGAATTGACACCCTTTCCCGGTGGTGGTCAATCAGGACTCCAGCAGGCGATTTTCCACCACTCCAATGCAACAAATGTTGTTTGACCCGCTTGACTCCCGTGTGAGAGTCCACCACAATTCGGTTAACATCAGCACTGTAAACATCGCGGAGCACTCGTTGAATGAAATCATCGTCGCGATTCAATAGGCTGGGGGGACGAGTGGTGAGTGCTTCCTGCTGAATGTTCTCCCACTGTTTCTGCAACGCTTCCAGGTCTTCCAAAATGGCTTCTTCCGGCACACCCTCCGCTTCGGTACGCACCAGAAGCCCCATCCCGGCGGGTTTGATCAGAATGGCAAGTGCCCGTAGTCGGTTGCGCTCGTTCTCATTGCGAATCCGGCGCGATAGGTTCACTCCTCGACCAAAGGGCATCAATACCAGGTAGCGACCGGGCAGACTGACATTCCCTGTCAGGCGCGGACCCTTGTTGCCTGTCGGTTCTTTCATCACCTGAACCAGAACCTTCTGTTGGGGAACCAGCAGTTCAGTAATCGAAGCAGCAGAACGCTTTAGTCGGAGGGGCCCCAGGTCAGTGACGTGAATGAAGCCGTTGCGCTCACTATCTCCAATATTGACAAAGGCGGCATCAATACCAGGAAGCACGTTTTCTACAACGCCCAGGTAAATATCCCCAACCTGGTGACTCCCAGTTGCAACGATCAGTTCTTGAATTTGATCTTCTGAGAAAACTGCAGCAATTCGATGCTGCTCGGCGATAATAATTTGCTTGGACATTCAATTTCCTCGAAATAATGGTGCATCTGTGACACCACTGAAGCAGGTGTCACGTTGCAAAGATTGGAATCGGTCAACCCAGAAAGCTGTGACATAACGCAAGGAGACAGAGGATCTGCTCCTGACCTGATAAAACACGGAAACCAGCGGCAACGCGCAGCCAGTTGTCTTCCCACAAACGGTTAGCAACCCAGGCCAAACTCTGAAAAGATGCCCCTCCTTGAAATAAAGAGGCGGCAAACAAACGATTCAGGTTTGAATGAAAGCTCTGCGGACGTGATCCTGGCTCAAGGATTTCTGCTAATTGAGCCGGAGGCAACCTCTATTCAAGACTGCTTTTCCCGTCAGCGTCTTTATGAAGAGCATTATAGCGCGGCTCAAGGAGTGTGCCACAGGTTGAAACAGGAAAATGTTGCAAATTGTCCAAGATTCCCCTGGCAACAGCAGGGTTGCAAGACATTAATGAGTCTGCGACTACGTGATGAAAAGCCAAATTTAAGCCAGGACTAATCGACAGCGGTGAATATGAAGCAACTGGAGCGATCGCCCACTCACCTGTTCCAGCATCTGCACCAGATGTTCAGGCCGTAGCGCGGTGCCATCATTGCGACAGGTGCCAACGAATTGCAGGTGCACTACATCTTCCAAAGGAGCACGATACCATGGCAGTCCTGGAAGGTTCTCCATGGAAGCGATAGAAACTTTTTGTAGACGATCGCGGCCATTGATCTGCTGCACCTTCCCGGATTTTGTTGTCTGCTCGATCCAGACGGTCTCAGAGTTATTGAGTTTGCAAACCCACTGCTGCCAATCCGCAAGCGCAGGGGGTGCAACTTCGAGATTGTCATCCGTTGCAGCCACGGTCATCAGGTACTCTGCCTGCTCCAGCAGTTTGGTGGCGGCAGGTGCGTCGGGGGCAATTGTCTCCACTCGATACAGAGGAATTTCTGGGGGGAGCTGTTCTGCCAGTTTCTGGAGAAACTCCTGTGGGTCAAGCGATCGCGTCAAATCAAAATCCACAATCTCTCCAGTACTGGTGGCTCCCAACGGCAGCGCCATAACTGGAATAATCCTTGGACCAGGGTGGAACCCGGAGGTAAAAGCAATCGGCAGTGCTGCCCGTCGTACCGCCCGGTCGAACAGCCGCATCAGGTCGAGATGACTGATGAGTCCTAAATCTCCAAGTTTACCAAACCAGACCCGCAGGCGCTGCACCCGTGCCGTATTGGGGACAAACTGGCCCTCGAACTGAGGAATGGGTATAGGAGGGACGACCACGTTATGACCAAAGTCAGTTCCACAAACCCCGCAGTGAGAACAGCCATCAAAAGAACAATCGGGGACGGTTGCCGCTTCCAGCGATCGCCGCAAATCTTCCTGTAGCCAGCGCTTATCGATCCCGGTATCGATGTGATCCCAGGGCAGGGGTGTGTCTACTTCTGAGACTGGAGACTCGTTATCCGCATGGAAGAGATTCCACTCACCGTTTTCGACCTGACGATATTTCCAGGTTAGTCCAGCTTCGGCGATCGCCTCCGTCCAGGCTCCAAATGCACGCTCCAGGCTCTCCCACCAGGAATCCTCTCTGGCCCCCATTTCCCAGGCCCGCCGAACAACTGCGGAAAGACGGCGATCGCCCCGTCCGACAAAGTCCTCCATCGCCGAAATTCGCACATCGGTAAAGTTCGCCTTGATGCCGCGAAGGGTACGGAACTCCTGTTTCAATAGGAACTGCTTCCGCTCAAACTCCGCAGTCGAAACCGAGTGCCACTGGAACGGTGTGTGGGGTTTTGGCGTGAAGTTGGAGATGGTGACGTTGAAGCCCAATGGCTTGCGGCCTTTGATGCGGCATTCCTGCTGAAGCCAGCGCATTGTCTCAGCGATGCCCAGTACGTCCCCATCCGTTTCGCCGGGTAGACCAATCATAAAGTAGAGTTTGACCCGATCCCATCCCTGCTCATAGGCTGTTTTGACGCCCCGCAGTAGTTCCTCGTTGGTCAATCCTTTGTTGATAATGTCCCGCAGCCGCTGGGTTCCCGCTTCGGGTGCGAAGGTAAGCCCCCCCTGGCGAGTGCCGCCCAAAATGTTGGCAATATTCTCGTCAAAGCGATCGACCCGCTGACTGGGTAGACTCAGTGAGATATTCTCGTCCTTCAGGCGATTCTTGATCTCGACGCCCACACTTGGCAAGGAGAGGTAGTCAGAACAGCTCAGCGACAGCAGCGAAAACTCGTTGTAGCCCGTTGCCCGCATTCCCTTCTCAATTGCATCTACCACCGCCTCCGGCGCAACATCCCGTGCGGGGCGGGTCAACATCCCCGGCTGGCAAAACCGACAGCCGCGTGTGCAGCCTCGCCGTATCTCAATCGTCAGGCGATCGTGGACGGTTTCAACAAAGGGAACCAGGCCAATGGAGTAAGCAGGGATGGGGGCAGCCACTCTCCGCAGGACACGTTCTGGCACATCTGGACGGTTGGGACGAACAGAACCGTCGGGCATCAGGTCGTAGAATTGCGGGACGTAAACCCCCGGAACCTGTGCCAGATCCAGGAGTAACTCGGCCCGACTGAGGCCAGCCGCTTTCCCTTCTTCCACGACGAATCCGATCTCAGGCAGGAGTTCCTCACCGTCACCCAGCGCAATGAAATCAAAGAAGTCAGCGTAGGGTTCAGGGTTGGAGGTAGCCGTCTGCCCCCCTGCAAAAATGAGAGGCGAATGGCCTTTTTCAACGCTCCAGGAGTCTGACGATGCCCGCTCCTGCCAGGTTAGAGGAATTCCTGCCAGAGTAAGCATTTCTAGAATATTGGTCGCCCCCAGCTCATAACTGAGGCTGAAGCCAAGAATGTCGAAGTCTGTCAGCGATCGCCGTGCCTCAACCGCAAACAGCGGAGTTGCAGAGCCTTTCAGCTTGCCTGCCAGATCTGCGGCAGGAAGATAAGCGCGATCGCACAATTGGCGAGGCTGGGAATTCAGAATACTGTAGAGAATAATATGCCCAAGGTTGGACGCACCAACTTCATAAACCTCCGGATAAGTCAAGACCCAGCGCACTGTCGCTGTTTCCCAGGATTTATGGATGGCTCCTAACTCGTTACCGAGATAACGGGCAGGTTTAGCAATGTCGGGGGTCAGGAGGCTTTCGATCGACTGTGGCACAGCGGTAAACTTCAGCGAGGTATTGACTCTGGACAGTTTCCACTATACCGAACATCTCCAACAGACGACGGCCTTCTGCATATATCGGGTGTCACATCAGGCGTTGCGAAGCAGTTCTGCCCTTTTAGACACAGGCCCAGCATTGAGTGCTCCCCCATCAATGCTATGAAATGCTCGATCCAGTTGTGTCAGCTCGAAAATGATTTGAATCGAAGGGGGCACCTGACATAAGCCGAACCGCTTGCCCGACTGCTGCGCTTGATTGAGGGTCGCCACCAGAGCCATTAAGCCAGCGCTATCCAATGACTCCACGGCGCTCATATCCAGAAGTAAGGCGGTGTACTGTTCGGAAGCCAGCAACTCACTCAACTGAAGTTTAAAGCCGTCAGCGGTTGATGCATTGATGTGACCAGAAGGCCGCAAGATAAAGGTTGAGGGATATTCGGCTACACGCTGCATCTTTTTATCCTGCTCGTACTGAAGATTGAACAAGGTTGCACTAATTAATTCCATAAACGTCCTTATCGCTTCCGGAGGTTCTCTAAAGGTTGCGTATGCCGATGCAATCTTAAACTAACGTTAGGACCACTCCATATATTTTTAAGAGAGGACTCCCCAGGGAAAAGTACTTAACTATACGTTTTACCGAAAAAATACGGAGAAAATGGACTGCATTGGCCAAAATCTATCCTCTGGAATATTTATCAAAATGCGAGTTCGGTCAAGAATAGCGGAAGAGACGTAATTTCACATACCTGAAGTTTGTGGTTCTTTAGAAGTTGCTGCTGCTGACCCTTTGGGGCTTATTGGCAATGTCTTTCATAAAGCTTACGTAAAGGGTTTTTGTAGTCAGTATGAAGTGCTTTTTGAAAACCCCACTGGGACTGTAGGGACAGCGCTTCTCAAACTTCACAGTGATTTAGATCACATTAAACACCGACTGTAGATCACTTCTCTCCAGGGGTATTCAACAGAGAATTAATACTGTAACCCGCCCCCTTTTCCAGTGGTAACTCTTATGAAGACAGGTCACGTCATCCGTAAACTCGTCTCAAAGGCGCTATATATCAAACAGCTCACTCCCGATATTGAGAACGAGATAAACTACGAGCTGACTCGTCAGGGCTATATCTCTGACGCAGATTATGAAGCGCTTGAGCTGTTGATGTCGGAAATGGACGCAGGACGCATACGTCTGGTACCTAGCCCCTAAGCTGGTTCTAATCCCAAATCTCACTCGAACCCAGCAACTACCAGCAAGATCAGATAACTTACGACGTTAAAAACGCTTCAGGGTGCGTTCTCCATAGACTTTGAGTAAATTCCTGTAGATGCTGATGAGCGGTTTGCCCGTTTCCTGGATCTGCTTTTGGTTCTTTCAGGAGCGCCAGTAACGGAATGACTTCGGTATCTAATGCGGGTCGAAAAAGTTGGATGGGCAGCAGTAAATCAACGCCCTCCCGTAAGTCCTGTATGTTTCCTTGAGAATTTTCTATTCCCGCTGTTAAGCTATCCGACATTTGCCCAAAATCCAGTGACATCGTTAAGAACAGTGGCCTGACCCAGCAGAGGGGTCGAGCTTCTGCAATCTGGATCACTTCGACAAAGAGGCACATCGCCTTGTGGTCAATGCAAAGGATTTGAGCAGGGTGGAATGTACTAGACGCAACCATAAAATCCACCATTTTCGCTGGTCAGGTTGAAGTTGTTGGGGGAGTGATCTAGGATGTTAGAAACTTCAGGATGTTAAGTAATCTAAATAATGGACTGCCAATTGGCAATTCGCCTCTGGGAAGCCACCTGAATTCAGAGTTATGGCTCATGCAGTAGGATGGCGAGGGTTGCTTTGCGGATGCCAGATGAGATAGCTAGTCCTGAGAATTGCAGTTCGCTCCGCGATGAATCCACCTTTAATGATACAGAGAGGTTAGAGCTGTGTCCGTCGAGACAATTGAACAGCGTTCAACGTCCCGCCAGCACGCGCCCCGTTATAAGGTTCTGTTGCACAACGACGACTTCAACACAATGGAACATGTCGTTCAGGCGCTGCTGAAGACCGTCGCCAGTTTAACGGTGCCCCAGGCTGTGAGCATCATGATGGAGGCTCACACCAATGGAGTTGCTCTGGTAATTACCTGTGCTCAAGAGCACGCCGAATTCTACAGTGAAACTTTGAAGAATCAGGGCTTGACCAGCACAATCGAGCCGGATGAATAATCGTCCCGCTTCATCTGTTTGTGGAACCTGAGGCGTGTGCCGACGATTACCTCTCAATGATTGTTTAACTGCAAGGTCTTCCCCAGGAACGAATTATGTTGGGTCAATTTCAACACAGCTCATTGAGACTTGAAGTCGAGGCCACTCCATCGGCAATCGCCGACAGCCTGCTCCGCCCTGATCAAATTCGGCAGTGGCTGTGGATGCAAAGGTTGCCAATGGGTCTACCCGATTACCTGTTCCCTGGACTCGAATTTGCTAGTTATGTGGGCCTCATTGAGGTGCGTCACTCTGTCACAGCCGTTACTCCGGATGGTCTCTCTCTTTCCCTGAGCGGCGGTATTGACGGTGTTCACCAGTGGCGCTGGGGAGAGGGCTGGGTGCAGTCCTCGCTCGAAGGCATTTCGCTGTTGCCGTTGAATCTTGGACAGACGATCAGTTTGTTCAGTTTGCGCCAGTTTCTAGACCGCAGAACCAAACTGGACTTTTGACTATTTCTTCCCACAATGCCACGAGACGCTCTTTTCGAGAGCGTCTCGTGGCAAATCTAGTTTTGGTGACAATTTTCCCTGAGAGACTGACGTTGTCAGTCTCTCAGGGAAAATTGGCGCGATTCAGTTTCTGCCTAAAATCCAGATTCTGGGCTGATGGGGTATGTGGTTTCCGAATCTCCGTCTGGGGCTACAACACCCGTTCTCAAACGGACAGAATCGGCGTGGGAGGGTAGACCTTCAGCAGTAGCCAGGATGTCCACTGCAGTTGCGACCTGTTGGAGAGCAGTCGCGGAGTATTGGATGAGGCTGGAGTGTTTCATGAAAGTTTCGACACTCAACGGAGACGCATAGCGGGCTGAGCCAGAGGTCGGCAGTGTGTGATTAGGACCTGCCAGGTAGTCCCCAACTGCCTCAGGCGTAGAATTCCCCAGGAAAATCGCTCCAGCATGGCGAATTTTCTCAAGTAGAACCCAGGGATCTGCGACTTCGAGTTCCAGGTGTTCTGGTGCAAATTCGTTGGACAGATCCGCCGCAGTTTCTAGGGAGTCTACGACAACAACCAGACCATAGTGAGCAATTGCCTTCTCTGTTAGCAGACGTCGAGGGTGATTCACCAGCATTCGCTCCACCTCTGCAACCACTTTTAACGCCAATCCGTGGTCGGTGGTCAGTAGAACTGCAGCAGCCATCGGATCATGTTCTGCCTGGGCCAGCAGATCGGCTGCAACGTGGAGGGGATTGGCAGCGCTATCAGCAATTACCAGAACCTCTGATGGGCCAGCCAGGGAGTCGATTCCTACCGTGCCATAGACCAGCTTCTTGGCAAGCGTCACGTAGATATTGCCAGGACCAGTGATGACATCCACCTTGGGAATTGTGTCAGTCCCAAATGCGAGAGCGGCGATCGCCTGCGCCCCACCCACCCGATAAATCTCCTGGACACCTGCTTCCTGAGCCGCAACAAGCACTGCTGGATTAATGCTTTTGTCTGGTCCTGGAGGCGTCATCATGACAATCCGGGAGACTTTAGCGACCTTGGCCGGAATCGCATTCATAAGGACAGTACTGGGATAAGCAGCCCGCCCACCTGGAACGTAGATTCCTGCACGATCAACGGGAGTGAAGCGTTTCCCCAGAACCACTTCGTTCTCTCCAAACTGCACCCAACTCTTAGGAATGCGCTGGCGGTGGAATGCCTCGATATTCTGACAGGCCAATCGAATTGCGGCCAGCAGTTCATTAGAGACCTGTTGATACGCAGCATCCAACTCGGAGCCACTGACGCGCAACTCATCTGCTTTGAGGATTAGCTGGTCAAATTCCTCGGTATAGTGCAGCACTGCGCGATCGCCCTGTCGTTTGACCGCCTGGAGGACCTGCTGCACGGTTGCCTCTTTGTGGAGGATCTGCTCGTCATGGGTGCGATCGCAAATTCGCCGCAGTTCCGTTAATGCTTCAGAACGCTGATTGATAATTCGCAGCATTGTTAAGGGTGTGAAAAAGCCAGTCCGTGAGTTTCTTCTGTTCAGATATGAGATCTGCTCCAGACCTATCAAAGTCAGATAAGTGCCAGCATGTGGACTGCCAGGGTGACCTACCAGGGATGACCTTACTACTAGATTAGCTTGGATTTTTCAAGGATATGTGTTGCAGGTGGACGATCGGGGAAACTCGCCAGAAAATTACCGAGAAAAATCAAGATTCAGACTGTGCAAAAGAGGATTCTCTGCGCTATGATGGTCTATTGCCGAAAGCTTAACATTTTCATCGATAGGGGCAAACCGTGGCAAATATTAAATCTGCAATGAAGCGGGTCAAGATTGCAGAGCGCAACCGACTCCGCAACAAGTCCTACAAGTCTGCTGTTAAAACTCTGAGCAAGCGTTATCTGACTGCGTTGAGTCAGTACAGCGCGAACCCGACCCCTGAACTTGAACAAGAAGTTCAGCAGCGGATGTCGGCCGCCTTCAGCAAAATCGACAAAGCCATAAAGCGGGGGGTTTTGCACCCCAACAATGGTGCCCGTAAAAAGTCGAATCTGGCAAAGGCACTGAAGCAGCAAACTGCAACGGTTTCCTAGACCTCCGATGGCAGCACCGTTGCCACCTTCTTTTGCTGAGCCGCCCCTAACGTCGATCGCCCCCAATGCAGCTCGTTGATACCCACGTTCATCTCAACTTTGAGAGCTTCCAGCCAGATCTGGCGGAGGTTGCTGCTGCATGGCGTGAATCCGGGGTGGTGCGGCTGGTGCATTCCTGCGTGGAACCGGGAGAATTTGGGGCGATCGCTGCGATTGCCGATCGCTTTCCCGAAATCTCTTTTGCGGTAGGACTACACCCGCTCGATATGGACAAGTGGGACCCTGAAACTGCTGAGCAGATTCGCCTCCTGGCGACCTCTGATGCGCGGGTGGTTGCGATTGGGGAGACTGGCCTTGATTTTTTTAAGGCCAATGATCACGAGATTCAGAAGGAAGCTTTCGTTGCACAGTTGTCGATCGCCCAATTGCTGAATTTGCCTGTGATTATCCATTGCCGTGATGCTGCCGCTGAGATGGCGGAGTTATTGCGGGAGTTCTGGCGGGATCGTGGTTCGGTACAAGGGGTGATGCACTGCTGGAGCGGGACGCCCGAAGAAACCCGGTGGTTTCTCGACCTGGGGTTCTACATCAGTTTCAGTGGCATTGTTACCTTTAAAAGTGCCGTTCAGGTGCAGAAGTCGGCACAGTTGGTTCCCAGCGACCGAATTCTGGTGGAGACAGACTGTCCGTTTCTGGCTCCGGTTCCCCATCGGGGCAAAGGGCGTAACCAGCCTGCCTATGTCCTTCATGTGGCAGAGCAGGTGGCAAAATTGCGGGGGATGTCGGTGGAGGCGATCGCTGTCCAGACAACTGAGAACGCCTGCAAGCTATTTGGGCTAACGCTTCCTATCTCTTCCCCTGAAGGTGTAGAGGTTTAGTTACTCCAGTTTGTGCTTCTATCAGTGGCTCCAATGATTTGTCAAGTGCTTTGATGCAAAATCAATGCCACAGATTCAAATCTTTACGGCATAATCTTAAGAAGTATGAGAATTTTCAAACGGATGCTCCGAAATAGACATTGACTGCTCCAGGTATCAGTCATTCCATTGACCCCTGCTGGAAGGCAACTGCCTTCCGATGACAGACTCAACCTTGTCCACCCCTAAGCGATCGCCCTCTTATTTGATATTGCTAAGGCTCTCAACAAAAAATCTTGCGCCTACGGCTGACCGATTTAATTCAGTCCCCAGTTTCGGGGTCTGAGTTTTCTTGTTGTCGAGATTTTCTCGACCGCATTTCTTTCCAGTGTAATTCAGGGCCTTGCCCTGAGCGTGACCCGTTCGAGGAGACGCATGACTAACGCAGCATTACAGCCCACCATTAACTTTACGCTACCCGATCTGGTAGAGATTCAGCGCGCCAGCTTTCGCTGGTTCCTGGAAGAAGGATTGATTGAGGAACTGGATAGCTTTTCGCCCATCACCGACTACACGGGCAAACTGGAACTCCACTTCCTGGGCAAGGACTATAAGCTCAAGCGTCCGAAGTACGACGTGGACGAGGCAAAGCGTCGAGATGCCAGCTACGCTGTGCAGATGTACGTCCCTACTCGCCTGATTAACAAAGAGACGGGCGAAATTAAGGAACAGGAAGTCTTCATTGGCGATTTACCCTTGATGACCGACCGGGGTACCTTCATTATTAATGGTGCAGAGCGGGTGATCGTCAACCAGATCGTCCGTAGCCCGGGTGTATACTACAAAGCCGAAACCGACAAAAACGGACGTCGCACCTACAATGCCAGCCTGATCCCGAACCGGGGGGCATGGCTAAAATTTGAAACTGACAAGAACGACCTGGTATGGGTGCGTATTGACAAGACCCGCAAACTCTCAGCTCAGGTGTTGCTGAAGGCACTGGGGTTGAGCGATGGTGAGATCTTCGATGCGCTGCGCCATCCCGAATACTTCCAGAAGACGATCGAGAAGGAAGGCCAGTTCAGCGAAGAAGAAGCGCTGATGGAGCTGTATCGCAAGCTGCGTCCCGGTGAGCCTCCCACGGTCTCCGGTGGTCAGCAATTGCTCGATTCCCGCTTCTTCGACCCCAAACGCTATGATTTGGGTCGAGTCGGTCGCTACAAGCTGAATAAGAAGCTGCGGCTGAATGTGCCAGAAGCGACCCGCGTGTTAACCCCACAGGATATCCTCGCAGCAATCGACTACCTGATTAACCTGGAATTCGACATCGGCATGGTCGATGACATTGACCACCTGGGGAATCGTCGGGTGCGATCGGTTGGAGAACTGCTGCAAAACCAGGTGCGGGTGGGTCTAAACCGTCTGGAGCGGATTATTCGGGAACGGATGACGGTCTCGGATGCCGATGCCCTGACTCCTGCTTCGCTGGTCAACCCTAAACCGCTGGTCGCTGCCATTAAAGAGTTCTTCGGTTCCTCCCAACTCTCCCAGTTCATGGACCAGACCAATCCGCTGGCGGAACTGACCCACAAGCGTCGTCTCAGTGCCCTCGGCCCCGGTGGTTTGACTCGGGAACGCGCAGGCTTTGCCGTCCGCGACATTCACCCCTCTCACTATGGACGCATCTGCCCAATTGAGACTCCCGAAGGTCCCAACGCGGGTCTGATTGGTTCGCTGGCCACTCACGCCCGCGTCAATCCCTACGGCTTCATCGAAACGCCTTACTACCGTGTAGAGAATGGTTGCGTCCGCAAGGATCTGGCTCCCATCTATATGACGGCAGATGAAGAGGACGATCTGCGGGTGGCCCCCGGGGATATCCCAATGGATGAAGACGGCAACATTTTGGGTGAACAGGTGCCCGTCCGCTATCGTCAGGACTTCACGACCACCACTCCTTCCGAGGTGGATTGCGTGGCCGTTTCCCCCGTGCAGATTATCTCGGTTGCAACCTCGCTGATTCCCTTCCTGGAGCACGATGACGCAAACCGGGCGTTGATGGGTTCCAACATGCAGCGTCAGGCGGTGCCCCTGCTGCGCCCCGAACGGCCTCTGGTAGGCACAGGTCTGGAAGCTCAGGCTGCCCGGGACTCTGGGATGGTGATCGTCAGCCGCGCCGATGGCGAAGTCTCTTACGTGGATGCCAACAAGATCCGGGTGCGCGATAACAATAGTCGGGAGCAGGAATATACTCTGCAAAAGTACCAGCGTTCGAACCAGGATACCTGTTTGAATCAGCGGCCAATCGTTACAGTGGGCGATCGCGTCGTCGCGGGCCAAATCCTCGCAGACGGTTCCGCCACCGAAGGCGGCGAACTCGCCCTGGGTCAGAACATCCTGGTGGCCTATATGCCATGGGAAGGCTACAACTACGAGGACGCCATCTTGATCAGCGAACGTCTGGTCTTCGATGACATTTACACCTCGATCCACATTGAGAAATACGAGATCGAAGCACGACAAACCAAGCTTGGCCCTGAAGAGATCACTCGTGAAATTCCCAACGTTGGGGAAGACGCTCTGCGTCAGCTCGACGAAACCGGAATTATCCGGATTGGTGCCTGGGTCGAATCGGGTGACATTCTGGTGGGTAAGGTGACCCCAAAAGGTGAGTCGGATCAGCCTCCAGAAGAGAAACTGCTGCGGGCGATCTTCGGTGAGAAGGCACGCGATGTGCGCGACAACTCGCTGCGCGTTCCCAACGGTGAGAAAGGGCGCGTTGTAGACGTTCGGGTATTCACTCGTGAGCAGGGCGATGAACTGCCCCCCGGAGCGAACATGGTCGTGCGAGTATACGTGGCCCAGAAGCGCAAGATTCAGGTGGGTGACAAGATGGCGGGTCGCCACGGCAACAAGGGGATTATTTCTCGGATTCTGCCACTGGAGGATATGCCCTATTTGCCTGACGGTCGGCCCGTAGATATCGTGCTGAACCCGCTGGGTGTGCCTTCCCGTATGAATGTGGGCCAGGTATTTGAGTGTCTCCTCGGCTGGGCTGGCGAGAATCTGGGTGTTCGCTTCAAGATGATTCCCTTCGATGAAATGCACGGCGAAGAGGCATCTCGTTTAACAACCCACGGCAAACTGGATCAGGCGCGTGAGGATACGGGCAACGACTGGGTGTATAACCCTGACAACCCCGGCAAGATCCAGGTCTACGACGGACGTACTGGAGAGCCGTTTGACCGTCCTGTGACCGTCGGTAAAGCCTACATGCTGAAGCTGGTACACCTGGTAGACGACAAGATCCATGCTCGTTCCACAGGTCCCTACTCGCTCGTTACCCAGCAACCTCTGGGTGGAAAGGCACAGCAGGGCGGTCAGCGCTTCGGAGAAATGGAGGTGTGGGCACTGGAGGCATTTGGTGCTGCCTACATCTTGCAGGAGCTGCTGACAGTGAAGTCCGACGATATGCAGGGACGCAACGAGGCGTTGAATGCGATCGTCAAGGGCAAGGCAATTCCTCGCCCTGGTATCCCAGAGTCATTCAAGGTGTTGATGCGCGAGTTGCAGTCGCTCTGTCTGGATATTGCGGCCCACAAGCTGCAAACCCAGGAGGACGGCACCAGCCGCGACGTTGAGGTAGACCTGATGGCTGATGTGGGTGCCCGCCGCACACCGTCTCGCCCGACCTACGAGTCAATTTCCCGCGACGAGATGGAAGAAATCGAAGACTAAGCGTCATGGGTGCAAGCGCTGCCTGCACCCATGACCAACCTGTGATTCGGAACTATCAAAAACTGAAGAGGAATAATTTACGATGCCAAAGCTCGAACAGCGATTTGACTATGTCAAAATTGGTCTGGCATCTCCAGAGCGGATTCGTCAGTGGGGAGAGCGGACGCTACCCAACGGGTTGGTGGTTGGTGAAGTTACAAAACCCGAAACCATTAACTACAGAACGCTAAAGCCAGAAATGGATGGCCTGTTCTGTGAGCGCATTTTTGGCCCCGCAAAAGACTGGGAGTGCCACTGCGGTAAATATAAGCGGGTACGCCACAGAGGAATTGTGTGCGAACGCTGCGGTGTAGAAGTAACCGAATCCCGCGTTCGTCGTCACCGCATGGGCTATATCAAGCTGGCAGCTCCGGTCGCCCACGTTTGGTATCTGAAAGGGATTCCCAGCTACATGGCGATTCTGCTGGACATGCCTCTGCGTGACGTAGAACAGATCGTCTACTTCAACGCTTATGTAGTGCTGAGTCCCGGTAACGCAGACAACCTTACTTATAAGCAACTGCTGACGGAAGACCAGTGGATTGAGATCGAGGATCAGCTTTATAGCGAAGATTCTCAGTTGACGGGAGTCGAAGTCGGGATTGGGGCGGAAGCACTCCAGCGCCTATTAGAAGACCTGGATCTCGACAAAGAAGCCGAGCAACTACGGGAAGAGATTGCCACTGCCAAAGGACAAAAACGCGCCAAGCTGATTAAGCGCCTGCGCGTCATCGACAACTTCATCGCCACCCAATCCAAACCCGAATGGATGGTGCTATCAGTAATTCCGGTAATTCCCCCCGACCTGCGTCCGATGGTACAGCTTGACGGTGGTCGCTTTGCAACTTCTGACCTGAACGACCTGTATCGCCGGGTGATTAACCGGAACAACCGTCTGGCTCGCCTCCAGGAAATTCTGGCTCCTGAGATCATTGTCCGTAACGAAAAACGGATGCTTCAGGAGGCGGTAGACGCCCTGATTGATAACGGTCGCCGTGGGCGTACCGTTGTTGGTGCCAACAACCGTCCGTTGAAATCTCTGTCGGACATCATTGAAGGGAAGCAGGGCCGTTTCCGTCAGAACCTGCTGGGTAAGCGGGTTGACTACTCCGGTCGTTCTGTGATTGTGGTTGGCCCCAAGCTCAAGATCCATCAGTGCGGTCTGCCGAAGGAAATGGCGATCGAACTCTTCCAGCCCTTTGTGATTCATCGTCTGATCCGTTTGGGATTAGTGAACAACATCAAAGCTGCGAAGAAGCTTATCCAGCGCAATGATCCCCAGGTGTGGGATGTGCTGGAGGAAGTGATTGAAGGACACCCCGTTTTGCTGAACCGTGCACCGACGCTGCACCGTCTGGGGATTCAAGCCTTCGAGCCACTGCTGGTGGAAGGTCGAGCGATTCAGCTTCACCCATTGGTCTGCCCCGCCTTCAACGCAGACTTCGACGGTGACCAGATGGCGGTTCACGTTCCCCTGTCGCTGGAAGCACAGGCCGAGGCACGCCTGCTGATGCTGGCCTCCAACAACATCCTGTCTCCTGCAACAGGTAAACCTATTGTGACGCCCAGCCAGGATATGGTGTTGGGCTGCTACTACCTGACGGCAGAAAACCCTGGAGCAACCAAGGGTGCAGGGCGCTACTTTGCGAACCTGGACGATGCGATTATTGCCTACGAGCAAAAACAGGTAGACCTGCACGCCTATATCTGGGTTCGCTTTGACGGTCAGATGGAAACGGGTGAGCCGGACGATCAGCCACTGGAGGAGCAGAAGTTTGACGATGGCTCCGTGACCCGCCTCTATAAGTACCGCCGCGTGCGACATGATGCTGAGGGCAACGTGGTTTCCCAATTCATCCGCACTACGCCGGGACGGATTATCTACAACAAAACCATCCAGGACACGCTGGTGGGCTAATTCACAGTTTGGGAGGAGCTTGATCGTTCAAGCTTCTCTCCAGCAAACTTTCCAGTCGAACCTCTCATTTTCTTAAGGCAGAGACATGGCAGAACAGAACGCAACTCCGAAGCCTCAGCAGCCCATTGTTTTCCGTAACCGGGTGGTGAACAAGGGACAATTGCGCAACTTGATCGCCTGGTCATTCACGAACTACGGCACAGCAAGGACTGCCCAGGTTGCGGATAACTTGAAGGATCTCGGTTTCCGCTTTGCTACTAGAGCAGGTGTTTCGATCAGTGTGGACGACTTGCAGGTTCCCCCCAGCAAGCGTGACCTGCTACAGGCGGCGGAAGAAGAAATCCGGCAAACCGAGGAGCGCTATAGCCGGGGTGATATTACCGAGGTGGAGCGCTTCCAGAAGGTAATTGACACCTGGAACGACACCAGCGAGGAACTCAAGGATGAGGTGGTGCGCCACTTCAAGGAGAGCAACCCACTCAACTCCGTTTACATGATGGCATTCTCCGGTGCGCGGGGAAATATCTCCCAGGTGCGTCAATTGGTGGGAATGCGGGGTCTAATGGCAAACCCGCAGGGGGAAATTATTGACCTTCCGATTAAGACCAACTTCCGCGAAGGTCTGACCGTAACCGAGTACATCATCTCCTCCTATGGTGCCCGTAAAGGTCTGGTAGACACCGCACTACGGACCGCAGACTCCGGTTACCTGACCCGTCGTCTGGTAGATGTGTCCCAGGATGTGATCATTCGGGATTTCGACTGTAATACTGATCGGGGCATTCCTGTTCGCAGCATGACTGACGGTGAGCGCGTGCTGATCCCGATTCAGGATCGCCTGCTCGGTCGGATTGTAGCGAAGGACGTGGTGCATCCTCAAACCGGGGAAGTGATTATTGCCCGCAATGAGGCCATCTCGGATGAGACCGCGAAGAAGATTGGTAAGGCGGGGATCGAAGAGGTGATGGTGCGATCGCCCCTCACCTGCGAAGCCAGTCGCTCCGTCTGTCAGCACTGCTACGGCTGGAGTCTGGCCCACAACAGCATGGTCGATCTGGGTGAAGCGGTAGGGATTATCGCTGCCCAGTCCATCGGTGAACCCGGTACGCAGCTCACCATGCGGACGTTCCACACGGGCGGTACGTTCACGGGTGAATCGACAGCGGTTCACCGCGCCCCCTTCAATGGGATTGTGAAATTCAAGCCGAAGCAAATTCGCGCCCGTCCCTTCCGCACCCGCCACGGTCAAGATGCACAAATCATTGAGGCCGCCATCGATATCACCGTCGAATCTGGCAACCAGAAGGAAACCTACAATGCTCCTCTCGGCTCGATCCTGTTTGTGCAGGAGGGTGAATCAGTGAAGGCGGGACAGTTGCTGGTAGAAATGCCCGCAGCAGGTCGCGTCCGCAAAGTGACGGAAAAAGCAACCAAGGACGTGGCCTCTGATTTGGCTGGTGAAGTCAAATTTGCCGATGTCGTTCCCGAAGAAAAGAAAGACCGTCAGGGTAACACCACCCGTATTGCTCAGCGAGGCGGTCTGATCTGGGTGTTGTCTGGTGAAGTGTACAACCTGCCCCCCGGTGCAGAACCCGTGGTGAAGAATGGCGATCGCGTCGAGTCCAACAGCATCCTGGCAGAAACCAAACTGATCACTGAGAACGGTGGCACGGTGCGGCTCCCTCAGGAAAACGAAGGCAAGGGCGGTCGAGAAGTGGAAATTATTACTGCTTCGGTGCTTTTGGATCAAGCACGCGTCATCGCTGAGAGCTATCAGGGGCGTGAACATTACATCATTGAGACCCAACAAAACCAGCGGTTCTCTCTGATTGCCACCCCCGGCACGAAGGTCACGAATAATCAGGTGGTCGCAGAACTGATCGACGATCGCTATCACACCTCGACTGGCGGCATCATCAAGTTCTCTGGCCTGGAAGTCGCCAAGAAAGGGAAGGCAAAGCAAGGCTACGAAGTGGTTCAGGGCGGCACGATTCTCTGGATTCCCGAAGAATCGCATGAGGTCAACAAAGACATCTCGCTGCTGCTGGTGGAAGATGGCCAGTATGTTGAAGCCGGAACCGAAGTGGTGAAGGATATCTTCTGCCAGAGTAGCGGTGTGATCGAAGTCACCCAGAAAAATGACATTCTGCGGGAGATCGTCATCAAACCAGGGGAAATCCACATGGTGGATAACCCCGAAGCAGTTATGGGTAGGGATGGCACAATCGTCGCTGCTGGACAGGAACTGATGCCCAGTCTGGTGGCCCCCGAAGTCCGCTATGTGGAGTACGTGGAGTCGCCCGAAGGCCCCGCACTGCTGCTGCGTCCGGTAACCGAATTCCATGTGCCCGATGAGCCTCCTGTGCCCAGCCAGGAATCCACCAGCGAAGATACAGGCCGCTCAATTCGTCTGCGGGCGGTACAGCGGATTGCCTTCAAGGATGGCGATCGCGTCAAATCCGTTGAAGGTCTGGAGCTGGTTCGCACCCAACTGGTTCTCGAAATCGACAAAGATGCTCCCCAACTGGCAGCCGACATCGAACTGCTGCCTGACGAGGGCGATCCGGACCACCTGCGCCTCCAACTGGTGATTCTGGAATCCCTTGTGATTCGTCGAGATGTCTCGGCAGACCAGACTCAGGGCAGCACCCATACCCGCCTGCTGGTGAAGGACGGTGACCAGATTGCACCCGGTGCAGTGGTTGCCCGCACCGAAATCCAGTGTAAGGAAGGGGGCGAAGTCCGAGGCATTCGAGATGGCGAAACGGTACGGCGGATTCTGGTGGTGCGCGAGGCGGATCAAATGACGATCGCTACTCCTAGCCAATCCTCACTCAGACCCGGAAGTCTGCTTGTTGCAGGAGCCGCAGTCGTCCCTGGCCTGTTTGCTGAAGAATCGGGTCAAGTGCTGTCAGTCTCCGACAACGAAGTCAAACTGCGGTTGGCCCGTCCCTACCGCGTATCTGCCGGAGCCGTGTTGCACATCGACGATGGCGACCTGGTACAGCGGGGGGATAACCTGGTGCTACTGGTGTTTGAACGCGCCAAAACCGGAGACATCATTCAGGGTCTCCCTCGTATTGAGGAACTGCTGGAAGCACGGAAACCGAAGGAAGCCTGCATTCTTGCAGCGCGTCCCGGTACAGCCCAGGTGATTTACGGCGAAGACGATACCGTTGAAGTGAAGGTGATTGAGTCAGACGGTGTAATCACCGACTATCCCCTCGGCCCTGGCCAGAACTCGATCGTCATTGATGGTGAAGAAGTGAAAGCGGCAGATCCCCTCACCGATGGGCCTGCCAACCCACACGAAATTCTGGAGGTCTTCTTCCAGTACCACCGGGAGTCACAGGGCGTTTATGAGGCTGCACTGCTCAGTCTTGAGGAGGTACAGACTTTCCTGGTGAACGAAGTTCAGTCTGTGTATCAGTCACAGGGCATTGAGATTTCTGACAAGCACATCGAAGTGATTGTGCGTCAGATGACCTCAAAGGCACGGATTGATGATGGTGGCGACACCACGATGCTGCCGGGAGAACTGGTAGAGATTCGTCAAATCCAGCAGGTGAACCAGGCCATGTCGATCACGGGTAGTGCTCCTGCCGAGTACACGCCTGTACTGCTGGGGATTACCAAGGCGTCGCTGAACACCGACAGCTTCATCTCAGCCGCCAGTTTCCAGGAAACCACACGGGTTCTGACGGAGGCGGCGATCGAAGGCAAATCCGACTGGCTGCGCGGCCTCAAGGAAAACGTCATCATTGGTCGTCTGATCCCGGCTGGAACGGGCTTCAACGCCTATGAAGAGCCGAGTGCGGTGGATGTAGACCTGAGCTACGAAGCTGGACTCTATGAGGACGATGTTCTCAGCGATGTGGTGCTGGACGATCGCACGGCTCGCACCTATGAGCTGGAGGGCGGTTTCGATGTCTTCCCTGCTGATGGCGTCCGGCGTGAAGGGGGTGACTTCGCTCGTCCCACCTACGGCTTTGGCAGTTCTGCCATCCTGGGGGATGAGGACTTTGAGGATGACCTCGTGGGCGGTAACGATGACGATGATGACGACGATGACGATGATGACGAAGAATAACGTCTAAGGATCGCGAATTAAATAAAACCAAATTGTTTTTGAGAGAGGCGCGGCGAAGCCGCGCCACA
>CAZVXA010000103.1:0-22027 GCA_964630955.1 uncultured bacterium
CGCCCGCGCCACTCGCAAAACTGGGTTTGGAAATTTGCAAAAGTGGGATGCACCCAACGGCTGATCTATAGTCTACTCATTCAAAATTCCCTGATTACTCTCCGCAAGCACCATCTTCTGGGTGAGTAAATCGAGGGCCACTTTGTATTGGCTGTCATCGGCAGTGGCGAGTTGCTCACGAGTGATGGGATTTAGCTTGACGATCTGATCGGGTGTGATCCCCTGGCGGTTGATGTCGGTGTGGTTGGGTGTCTCGTAGCGAGCAATGGTAACTGCTAGACCAGAACCGTCCGAGAGACTGAACAGGGATTGAATCAGTCCCTTGCCAAAGGTTCGATCACCCACCAGAGTTGCTCGCCCATTGTCGTGTAGGGCACCGGATAAAATTTCGCTGGCGCTGGCGGTTCCCTGGTTGACCAGAACCACAAGGGGATCGTCAGTGATGCTTTGGTTGCTGGCAGAGAAGCTATCCTGAATCCCCTCACGGTTGACGGTGTAAACAATCGTGCCCTGTTTGAGCCAGAGACGAGCAATTTCGATGCCTGCCTGGAGCAAACCACCGGGATTGTTTCTCAGATCGAGCACATAGGCGTTTGCGCCCTGATTCTCAAGCTTGTGAATGGCCTGGGCCACCTCAGCAGTTGCATTGGCGTTGAACTGGTTTAGCCGGATATAGCCCACCTTGACCTGGTTGTCCTCGGTTCGTAGGTCGGCATAAACCGGATTGAGAGTGATGCGATCGCGCACCACCGTCAGATCCTTTGGCTCCGATCCCTCATGGGCAATGGTCAGAACCACAGAGGTACCAATGGGACCACGCATTCTGCTGGCGGCTTCGTCCAAATCTAGTTTCAGAGCAGGAGCGCCATCGATGGCCAGAATGCGATCGCGGGGACGAATTCCTGCTTTGTCGGCGGGGGAACCTTCGATTGGGGAGATGACTCTCAGTTCGCCCGTATCCGAGTCCTGCGCGATTTGTAAACCGACCCCTGTTAGCTCACCGGAGGTATTGGTCTGCAAACTGCGATATTGGTCAGGTTCAAGCAGGCGGGTGAAGGGGTCGTCCAGGCTGGCCAGCATGTTGCGGATGGCGGCATAGGTTTCTTCACGAGTGTTGAGCGTCTGCTTCAGCGCTTTTTGGCGAACAAGCCACCAGTTCTGGTGATTGAATGTGTCGTCAACATAGGCCCGGTCAACGATGCGCCACACTTCGGCAAGCAGCTTCTGGTCTTCGGTCAGTGCCTGAGCGGGCATGACCCAGAGGTTAAAAGTTAGAAGCAGCGGCAGCAGCAGTAAACCAACCCGAAAAATTCGTTTTCTCATAAAGCAATCTTAATGCTGAAATCAAACCTGCGCTAGATAACACCTGCGCTTGTGAATACCCGGATAAGTGGGGGGCGATGGTTCTCATGAAACCAAACTTAACAAAAAAACTCAGAATTTTTGGCTTTTCTGCCCAAATTTCGATTCATTAACTTGCTCCGCTCTAATCAGGGGGACGCTATGTTACATTTTTTAGAGACAGCCATACATTTTTCTTTTGGAACTCTTGCTTCATGTTTACAAAGCAGGTCACTGACTCAAAGGCATATCAGTGGTTTCAGGAGCGGCTAGAGATCCAGGCACTTGCCGATGACATCTCCAGCAAGTACGTCCCCCCCCACGTTAATATCTTTTACTGCCTGGGTGGGATTACCCTGGTATGCTTTATCATCCAGTTCGCAACTGGATTTGCAATGACTTTCTACTATAAGCCCACCGTTACGGAGGCTTTTGAATCGGTTCGCTATCTGATGACCGACGTCAGCTTTGGTTGGCTCATCCGCTCGATTCATCGCTGGTCTGCCAGCATGATGGTGTTGATGATGATCCTGCATGTTTTCCGGGTTTACATGACGGGCGGCTTTAAGAAGCCCCGTGAGTTGACCTGGGTAACGGGTGTGGTATTGGCCGTGATTACCGTTAGCTTTGGTGTGACTGGCTACTCTCTGCCCTGGGATCAGGTAGGTTACTGGGCGGTCAAGATTGTGTCGGGTGTTCCCGAAGCAATTCCCATCGTCGGCTCAACCATGGTGGAAGCTCTGCGTGGTGGTACCAGCGTCGGGCAGGCAACCTTGACTCGCTTCTACAGCTTGCATACCTTCGTTTTGCCCTGGGCGATCGCGGTATTCATGCTGATGCACTTCCTCATGATTCGGAAGCAAGGCATTTCTGGCCCGTTGTAAACCCGTTGAATCGGTTCTGTGACGACCCCTTTAACGTTTTGATAAATTGTGCCAGCGATAGCAGGTAGTACACCGAGAAACTCGGTTACTCTATCAATACACGTCTGTCGCTGGCACGGGTAATCAGTACTGATTAAACGACCATGTTTATTTTCTCGAAGACCATTTAAGGAGACGCTTCTCGAACTATGGTAACTCTGAAGAAGCCGGATCTGAGTGATCCCGCCCTGCGCGAAAAACTTAAGAAAGGCATGGGTCACAACTACTACGGTGAGCCTGCCTGGCCTAATGACCTCCTCTACATTTTCCCGGTTGTGATTGCTGGTACAATTGCTTGCTGCGTTGGTCTGGCGGTGCTGGATCCGGCGCTGGTGGGTGAGCCTGCAAATCCGTTTGCAACTCCTCTGGAGATTCTGCCAGAGTGGTATCTGTACCCTGCATTCCAGATTCTGCGGGTCGTACCCAATAAACTTCTGGGAATTGCGCTGCAAACCGCTATTCCGCTGGGTCTGATGCTGGTTCCCTTCATTGAGAGTGTGAACAAGTTTCAGAATCCCTTCCGCCGTCCGGTGGCCACCACGGTTTTCCTGTTTGGAACGCTGGTGACTTTGTGGTTGGGTATCGGGGCGACCTTCCCCATCGATAAATCCCTGACCCTTGGCTTGTTCTAGTCTGCTTCAAGACCCGAATTATCAACGTCTGCGCTAGTTGGCTGGGTGCATTTACCTTTCCCAGAGGCTGGTGCAGGCGTTAATTTTTGGATTGTGGTTAAGACTTAAGTTGGCGATGAGTCTACTTCTGTGCAATCGCTTCTTAGTTCAGAGCAATCTGGTGCTTCTGGCGGATATCCAGGAGCGCTTCAAGCTGTTTTGTCTGCAAAACAGCGAAGAATTTCCCTGGCTGAAAGATCAATTGAACGCACTTACCCTCGCTCTGGCCGAGGGGTTTACCAATGCGGTTCGTCACGCTCACAGAGGTCTACCGCAGGAGACGCCCATTGAGATTGTGCTGTCGCTCTGGAGTGAGAAAAGTGTCTCTTATGTTCAGAGTAAGTCGCTCCCCACTAGAGACCGACAGCGGTTAGAAATTCGCATCTGGGATCATGGGCCTCCCTTTGACCCTGACTCCTTAGAAGAACCCCAACCGGGGACGCTGCGACAGGGTGGATACGGCTGGTTCCTGCTGCGACGACTGGCAGATCGGGTGATATACGAACGAGACTCCAACGGTCGCAATTGTTTGCTGATTGTGAAATTCTGTAATGCAGAGTAGCCTGAAAGCAGGGAAAACCGACCCGAAACCGCATCTGCTACCGCGCTATCTTGGTATCATGCGTAGAGTTCCTTTGGGGCTGTCGGGAGAGTGCCATGAACCAAAATCAATTTCGAGGGCTGCAAATCAACCTGTCGGGCCTGGGTTTCTGGCTGGTTTTGTTTCTGGTGGTCTGGCTGCTGGGTGCTGTGGGTCTGGGCTGGCTGGTCAAGTCGTTTTTTATCCTGATCGGTCTGATTCTGATGGCTCCGGTCATTGCCTTCTTCGGGTTCCGCTGGTGGCTCAAGAAAAATCTGGTAGAAGACCAGTGCCCGGTTTGTAACTTTACCTCCGTTGGTATCAATAACACGCAACTCCGTTGCCCCAGTTGCGGTGAGCTGCTGCAAGTAGAGAAGGGGCATTTTCATCGGTTGACGCCCCCTGGAACCGTCGATGTGCAGGCGATCGAGGTTAACGCCAAGCAGCTTGAAGATTAGATAATTGCGCCGTCTGGAGACGGCGCAATTTTTATTTGCGTAGCTTCACCTCCGGTGCCCGATAGGTCATCCGCTTACTATTCTCCAAACCCATTCCCGCCAGCATCTCTGCAAATCGCACGCCTGCTGCTACAGGATCAACGCAGGGTACGCTCAGCAGGTGACTGATTTTCTCTGCCATTCCTCCCATCCCGGCACACCCTAAAATTAGGGCTTCCGCCCTGTCCTGCTCCAGCGCCAGTCGTCCAATTTGTTCCAGTCCCGATACCACTGCATTTGGGTTGGCTTCGCAGGCCAGCACAGGCAAATCCACACAGCGAATCGAGGCACAGCGGCTCTCCAATCCTGTTTTCTGGACGATCGCCTCCACCATGTGATGGCTACGCTGGAGCGTCGTGATGACTGACCAGCGGGGAGCGATCGCATTGGCTGCATACATGGATGCCTCCGCGATTCCCACCACGGGCTTTCTCGTTACCTCCCGCGCCGCATCTGCCCCCGGATCGCCCCAGCAGGCCAGCACAAACGCATCGACACTGGCTTCATCCCGCTCAATCAATTTCAGCGTATGGGGAATGGCCAGGTATTCGTCATAGTAGCTCTCGATGGAAATGGGGCCTGCGGTTGGGCAGACGGCAATAACTTCTGTCGTGGGTGAGGCGCTGGCGGTAGCAATGCGACCGATGGAGGCCGTCATCTCTTCGCTAGTGTTGGGGTTGATGACTTCGATTTTCATGGAGAGTGGGTGTAATTATTTATTGCCGCCATGTAGCACTAGTAGTTCGCTTGGCGAACTTTGACGAGTTGCTGGTTAGTGTGGCGTGCTTCGCACGCCACACTAACCAGCAACGTTGATTTGGTGAACTACTAAGCCCAATTACTCCCTTCCAGCATAAGATTGGGTGACATGAACTACCCCACCCTGTAAAGGGATGGGGTTTCGCAAACCACTCCCTCTAGGTTTTGGGATCTTTGACGCTTCTTTGCCCCAAGTTGCCGCATACTTCCGCAGACGGTAGAGCTTGACGACTCTGCATCTAAAGAGGCCAGTTCCTGACCCCTCGCCCAAATCAAGTTGACTTGGGCTGCATTTACATCACGATCTTCGACATGACCGCAATTTTGATTGGAGCAAACGTGAACCCTGTCAGCCAATGTTTTTGGGGTCAGCTCCCAGCACTTCGCACAGCGCTGAGAGGGCTTCAGCAATTGAGTGGGAGATTCCACATAGAACCCTCCTGCTTCTCGCTCTTTGTACTCCAACATCTGACTCATCATCCCAAAGCCAACGTCGAGCATAGAACGGTTCAACCCAGATTTCTGAGCCTTCCGCTTGCTTCCCTGCTTGGCCTTACGGGTCATCCCCTTCACGTTCAACTTTTCACCCGCAACCAGGCTATGACTGCGAACAATGTCGCTGGTGAATTTGTGCAACCAGTCCACTCGCTGACGGGTCACTTGACGTTGCAGCACCGACTTCCGTTTCTGTGCCGCCCTCCATCGTCTCGATGCCTTAATCTTTTTGTTGCGGTCAGCTCTACGCTTTCTCCGCAGTTGCTTCGATGCCGCTTTGACTTTACGCTGTCCCTGTTTCAAAAACTCTGGCTTGCCTATCTTCTCTCCAGTAGAGAGCGTCACAGCATCCTTGCAGCCCAAATCAATCCCCACTGCTCCATTACCTGTTCCCCTGACAGGCTCACACTGAACAGTGATAGAGGCATACCACCGATTCTCAGCAGGACGATAAATGATGGTACAGGTAGTTGGCTTGCCCCACATCCGCGCCTTGCCCCTCATCTGCATCCTGCCTAAGTTGCTGAGGACGAGATGACCGTTGCCACCATCGGTTTCAGCTTTCCATCCTGACATGGCCGGATACGTCCAGCCCGAATAATGGCGAATCGATTTGAACTTGGGATACTTGCCCAATCCCTTGAAGAATCGCTGAAATGAAAAGTCAACTCGCTTTAGCGTTGCCTGTAACGCTTGAGAACCCAACTCCACATATTCAGGCCACACTTGCTTAAACTCTGCCAAACTGTTTTGTTGCTCAAAATAATCAACCCTATGACCAAACTTCTGGTACTGGGTTTTACGGTTGTACACCGCTGCATTGTACAGACTGCAATAAAGCCTCCGCCAACGGTGAAGCGTTGCTTCTTGCTGTCGTGACGGATAAAGCCTGAATGTGACGCGGCGTGTTAGCATACCCTATTGTATGCACAAACGGGATGACATGATAAAAACTGCAAGGCTAAATATCAGGCTTTCAGAAGTGCTCAAAAGCAAGGTTGAGCAAGTCGCAAAAGAACGAGGAGTGACGGTTTCGGAGTTGATTACTGACTACATTAAGCGGCTCCCCAATCCCACGAATTAATTGGCCATGCAGCGTAGCGAAATGGCCTCGCTATCCATCCCCACCCTATAGAGGGATAGGGAATTCCGCGAATTTGTTAAATAGCTACTGTAGCCATTGAATATTGCCTGATCTTTCAGCGGGAAAGTAGCAAGTCTAAAGCGCACTGGCTTGTATCAGCTTCATACATTTGTGCCCTACTCTGTCAAGTATATTGCGGCCAGAGTAAATTTTCGCTGCTGCTGAGGAAGGGGGATGAATGTAGAAACATTGGGCAATCCGATGGGGGCGATCTCACCAGTATCAACGGGACACTTGCCGTCAGCGGACTCCGTAAAGCGGCTGGTGAATGAAGCGTATACCCAATTTGGTGCGATCGATGAGGGGCAGGTTGCTGACTACATCCCGGCTTTAGCAAAAGTGCCGCGCGATCGCTTTGGAGTGTGCGTTGTTAGCACAAACGGCAACTTCTACGAGGCGGGAGACACTGAGTACGAGTTCTCAATTCAGAGCGTGTCAAAACCGTTTGTCTTTGCGCTGGTCTGCCAGACGATTGGGGAAGCAGAGGCGCGGCAAAAGCTGGGGGTCAACAACACCGGACTGCCGTTCAATTCAGTGATCGCCATTGAACGAATTACCGAGGGCACCAGTAACCCAATGGTGAATGCGGGGGCGATCGCCGCCAGCAGTCTAGCACCGGGAGAGACCGCAGTGGAGAAGTGGCAGTTTATTCAGAACGGGCTGTCTCGATTTGCCGGACGAGAACTGACGCTCAATCACGAAGTCTATGAATCGGAAGCGGCAACGAATCAGCGCAATCAGGGACTGGCCAAGCTGCTCGACGCCTACGATCGCATCTTTTTTGACCCGATTCAGGCGACTGACATCTACACCAAACAGTGCTCCCTCAATGTCACCGCAAAGGATCTGGCGGTGATGGGAGCGACCCTGGCCAACGGAGGTGTGAACCCCGTCACCCTGGAGCGAATCATCGATCCGATTCACTGTCAGCATGTTCTGGCGGTAATGGTGACAGCGGGGCTATACGAAAATTCTGGCGACTGGCTGTATGAAACTGGGCTACCGGGCAAGAGCGGCGTCAGCGGTGGTCTAGTCACCGTTGCGCCCGGAAAAGGCGGTCTGGGAACGTTTTCGCCACCGCTGGATGAAGCAGGAAACAGTATCAAAGGTCAGCTTGTGACAAAGTTTCTTTCTAAACAGTTGGGATTGAATTTGTTTGCGTCTCAGCCCGCAGGGACAGATGCATAAATTTCTTACGCTTTAGAGGATGTTTCGATGACAAAATCTGTTTCAAATCTCAACATCGACGCCGAGGAAAAAGCCTCCTGGTTGCCGATGGTCGTGATCGGGATGGGTCAAGTGCAGATGTCTCTTAACATCAATGCGCTGCCTGTTTCGATCGGCAATATTGTGAACGAATTTGATACCGCGCCAACGACGGTTGGGACCGCGATCGTAGCCTACTCGCTGTCGGTGGCAGGTTTTGTCATGCTGGGTGGCAAGCTGGGGCAAAAATTTGGTTCGCTGAACGTATTTCGCATTGCGACGGCGGTTCTGTTGATCGCTATGGTAATGATGACCTTCAGCTCCAACGCCGAGATGATGATTGTGGCTCAGCTCGTAGCGGGACTGGCGGCGGCGGCGATCGTCCCCACGCTGGTCGTGCTGATCGCCCACAACTATAGGGGCAAACAGCAGTCTACTGCCCTAGGGATTCTGGGCGCAGTGCAGGCGATTACGACGGTGACTGCCTTCTTTCTGGCGGGCGCATTGGGCACCTGGATTGGCTGGCGCTGGGCATTTGGAATTATTATTCCCTTTACGCTTGTGGTGCTGTTTCTGAGTTTGCGGCTGAAGCCCGTCCCCAAAATTTCCGGCGTGACGATCGACGGCGTTGGCGTGGTGCTGGCGGCGACATCAATTATTCTGATTAGCGTCGGATTCAACAATCTGAATGCCTGGGGCGTTTTCTTTGCGAATGCTGCGGCTCCGTTTACGGTGATTGGGGTGTCTCCTGCTCCGATTCTGATTGTGCTGGGTGTGATCGGCGTTCAGCTCTTTATTGCCTGGACTCAGAAACGTCAGGCCACCGGAAAGACGCAGCTACTGGCGCTGGAAGTGGTTGACTCCACCCAGGAGCGGACGGCGGTGTTTGCCATGATGGCGATCGTGATTCTGGGTAATGCGCTGACGTTTTTAACGCCGCTCTATATCCAGATGGTGCAGGGCCGCACCAGCTTCGACACTTCTGTGGCAATGATTCCCTACCAGTTAGCAGTGTTTGTGGCGGCGATCTCGATTGTGCGCGTGTTTGACCGGATGGCCCCGCGCGAAATTGCCCGCAATGCGTTTATTCTGGTATCGATCGGGATGGTCGTGCTGGCGATCGTGATGAACAACGAGTGGGGAACGCCTGCGGTGATTGCTGGACTGATTCTGGTGGGACTCGGACAGGGGGCACTGGTGACGCTGCTGTTTAACGTGCTGGTGACGGCTTCGCCAAAAGAACTGGCGGCAGATGTGGGCGCACTGCGCGGAACAGCGAATAATCTGGCAGCGGGAGTGGGTACGGCGATCGCTGGAGCGCTGGTGATCGGGATTCTCAGCTTGAACATTCAGCGCGGGCTGGTAGACAATCCAACAATTCCGCCCAGCCTGATTCAGCAGGTGAATCTGGATAGCGTAACGTTTGTCAGCAACGACCGCCTGGAAAGCTCGCTCGCTAACACCACCGCCACACCAGAGCAGCTCCAGGAAGCCGTGCGGATCAACGCAGCCGCCCGACTGCGATCGCTCAAACTGTCTTTCCTGTCGCTGGCGGTGCTCTCTCTGCTGATGATCGTGCCCTCCAGACGACTGCCCCGCTACGTTCCGGGTGAAGTTCCCGTGGAGGCTGCAAAGCGAGAGGTTACGCGCACTTAATGCGATCTGTGGCTTTCCTGCACTGAGTCCTAGTGGGTCATCTGGCATGAACATTGCCATTTGTACCCGATGTCTGTTGCCCCCCTAGCCCCCCAGATACCCCCTGCCCCCTCAAGGGGGGTTCTGGGGGGACCGATCCCGAAAGCACCGTGCCAAAAGCACTAAACCGCTCAAAGTCCACAATCGAACACCAGATGATATGGTTTGGGGAGACGTTGTACTACCCTTCCTAGCCATCTCCCGCTGAATGATGAATCAGTCCAACCCACCATCTCAAGAAGTACAGGCGATCGCCTATCTGCAAACGCCCCAGGCGATTCGCGATCGCTGCGGTCAACTGTTTGAGCTGGCCTGCCGGGATCAACTGGAGCATTTCTCGGTGGATCTGAGCCGACTGGAATTTGTCTCAGCCTATGTTTTGCAGGTGATTCGGGAAAACTATCCTGACCTGCAGGTGCCGTTCCACAGCCGATGGCGGCACTTCGAAGCAGGGGGTGTATCTCGGATTCGAGAATTTGACTCGAAGATTGTCAGTTTTGGGGAGTTGGAGCAGGCGCGGGCAAAGTTTGACCTGGTAATTCTGAGTGTGCTGCTGGATGCGGGGGCTGGAGCGACATGGCAATATGTGGAACCTGACACGGAAAGGTTGTTTCAGCGATCGGAGGGGTTGGCGGTGGCCAGCTACCACAGCTTCTGTCAGGGAGTTTTCTCGGATGATTCGATGCAGCCGCTGAGGGCCGACGCCAGTAAGTTAAAGCGCTTGACCGAAGGAGAACTGGCAGAGGGATTTCAGGTTACTGACGGTAATCCATTAGTGGGATTGGAAGGGCGGATGAATCTGCTCCAGAACCTTGGCAAAACGATGGAGCAACTGCCGCAGTTTTTTGGGGAGGCTGGGCGACCGGGTTACCTGGTGGATGGTCTGGTGGCACAGACGAACGATGGCAAACTGCCTGCACGGAAGGTTTTGAAAGCAGTTCTGGAAGGGCTGGGGGATATCTGGGCGGGACGGGTGTCTCTGGGGGGCGTCAACCTGGGAGATGTGTGGCCGCATCCTGCCCTTGAAGGAGAGCTTCCCGGAGCAAATCTGGTGCCATTTCATAAGCTTTCGCAGTGGCTCAGTTACTCACTGTTGGAACCGCTTCAGGATTTGGGACTAGAAATTGTAGGGCTGGATGAGCTAACGGGACTGGCAGAGTATCGCAACGGGGGGCTGTGTTTGGATCTGGGGCTGATTCAGCCAAAGCGTCCAGAAATTTTGCAGGAGAAGCACGCGCCCGGTTCTGAAGTGATTGTGGAATGGCGATCGCTCACCGTTGTCCTGCTCGATCGCATCGCAGATGAAATCCGCAAATCTTTGGGAATGGATTCTGTTCAACTGCCCCTGGTGAAAGTGCTGGAGGGGGGAACCTGGGCAGCGGGGCGCAAAATTGCGGCAGAGCGCAGAGCGGGAGGAATTCCACCGTTACACATTGAGAGTGATGGAACCGTGTTTTAGTGCCTATCCGAAAACCCAAATTCTGGCAGGCGCGACGCTACCGCGTCGCGCCTGCCAGAATTTGGGTTTTCGTTATTCGGATAGGCACTTAGTGCCGAAGGGTTCGGATTCGCGGTAAAACTGATATGGTCGCTGTTAAGGACACTTTACACTCACTGAAGTGACCCGCGCCCTGCGCAACTCCAAGGAAACGCCATCATGACTGATTCCTCAACCCCGATCCCTGAACCAACACCTGTTCCGCCTGAATCCACTGGTGCAACCGACAATCGGGGCGCAAAAACCCGGCAGTTGCTGGGAATGAAGGGTGCCGAGACGGGCGATACCTCGATCTGGAAGATTCGACTCCAGTTGATGAAGCCCATCACCTGGATCCCGTTGATCTGGGGCGTGATTTGCGGCGCTGCTTCTTCGGGACACTATGCCTGGACGCTAGAGAACGTCCTCATCTCCGCTGCCTGTATGCTGCTGTCGGGGCCGCTGATGACGGGGTACACCCAGACGCTAAACGATTTTTACGATCGCGAAATTGACGCTATTAACGAACCCTATCGGCCCATTCCCTCCGGTGCAATCTCGATTCCCCAGGTGGTGACGCAAATTCTGGTGCTGCTGTTTGCGGGCATCGGTCTGGCCTATGTTCTGGATCTGTGGGCTGGTCACTCGTTCCCGACGATTACGGCGATCGCCATTGGTGGCTCCTTCCTGGCCTACATTTACTCTGCTCCCCCACTGAAGCTGAAGCAGAACGGCTGGTTTGGCAACTATGCGCTGGGTGCCAGCTATATCTCATTACCCTGGTGGACGGGGCACGCCCTGTTTGGCGATCTGACGCCCACGGTGATGGTTTTGACCCTGTTTTATAGCTTCTCCGGTCTGGGGATTGCGGTGGTCAACGACTTCAAGAGTGTGGAGGGCGATCGCCAGCTTGGACTGAAATCACTCCCGGTCATGTTTGGTATCCAAAAGGCCGCCTGGATTTGCGTTTTGATGATCGATGTCTTCCAGATTGGCGTTGCGGGTTATCTGATGTCGATTCACCAGAATCTCTACGCGACACTGCTGATCCTGCTGATCATTCCGCAAATTACGTTCCAGGATATGTATTTCCTGCGCGATCCGTTAAAGAACGATGTGAAGTATCAGGCCAGCGCTCAGCCCTTCCTGGTATTTGGGATGCTGGTGACTGGGTTGGCTCTGGGCCATGCCGGATTCTAGTTTCTGCTGAATGTGATGAGCAAAAACCGCCTCAAACGGTTTTGGTGGCTCCTGTGCTTGCTGCTGGCCTGCGGGGCGTTTTTTCTGTCGATCGGGCAAGCCCCGCCAGAGCCACCCCAGCCCACGGTTGCGCTGGCTTCTCCCGTTGATTCCCCTCCTCCCCTGCCCGCAGTGACCTACGAGATGCGATCGCTCCCCAATGGCATCGCCCATGTCGTGACAGTTCCACCGGAAGGGCATTACCGGGTGGTGCCTGCGGTGTCAGATACAGTTGCCACGGTGGAGGCGTTTGCTGAAAGGGCGCTGGGGGCTACAGGCAATCCAATGGGTAGTGCTGAAAATGCGATCGCCGTTCTAAATGCCGGATTCTTTGACCCGGTGAACCAGAAATCTACTTCATTTGTCACGATTGATGGCACGTTGGTTGCTGATCCTGGCCAGAACGAACGACTGATGGAAAATTCCCGGCTTGCGCCCTACCTGGACAAGATTCTCAACCGGACGGAGTTTCGCCGCTATCAGTGTCAGCAGGAGGTCAGTGGGATGATGCAGAACCGCGATCGCTATGAGATTACCCTGCATTCCTCCCCCACTCCCGCTGGCTGTCAATTGGTAGACGCTCTGGGGGGTGGCCCGCAACTGCTGCCAGAATTGACCGCAGAGGTCGAGGGTTTTTTGGAGGTGGTCGATGGTCAGGTGCTGCGAGATTCGATTGGAATTTATCAGGAAAATGCCCGCAGTGCGGTGGGTCTTACCTCAGATGGGTCGATCGTCTGGGTGATGGTGGCCCAGAGGGCAAATGCGACCGGGGATGGAGTGTCGCTGCCGGGATTAGCTGAGTTGATGCGATCGCTTAGCGTCATCCGGGCGATGAACCTGGATGGCGGTAGTTCCAGCGCTCTGTATTACCGGGGGCAACCCATTTACGGTAAATACGACGAATCAGGACAGGCTGTTCGGCGTCCCGTCAAATCAGTGCTGTTGCTGCAACATCGGGGGGCGCCTGGTTGAGTCTTTGTTTACTTTTGTTGAGTATAGCTACCGCCGTTTTGGTCAGGACAGAGAGGGGACGTCCCACACAGGGTCACACCCCCTGCCCCCTCAAGGGGGAATTACTCCTACATCCCGTCCGAACAATCATGACTACGGCTATATTTTCAGCATGACGACTGCATCACCTCGACCGAACTACATTCATTCAACGAATACACTGCAACGATAAAATCCGCGAGGCACCTATGCAAATCCAGACTCAGGCACTCGGCTCACCCCGCCAGACCGTATTGTGGATCTCGGTAATGGCATTAGCAGCGCTTTATGGTGCGTTTACTCTGAGCTGGGTCATTTACCGGGTTCAACTCCCCCAACTGGGCAAACAATTTGGCTTTGCTGAAACTTTTGCCCCGACAGTGCTGCTGATTGATGCCCTGCTGGCGATTTTTCTGGAACCGCTCTCAGGACGATTGGCCGACCGTGATCAGCAGCGACGCAACAACCGCTTTCCAATCATTTTTCTGGGAACGGGGGTATCGGCACTTTTATTTCTGCTGCTGATCGTACTGGCAGCATTTGTATCGCCACAGTCGGGGCTGGGATGGATGATTCCCCTGTCGCTGGTTGTCTGGGGCGCTGCAATGAGCGTGTTTCGCAGTCCTGCCCTTGCCCTGTTGCGGCAGTACGCCATCCCCCGGCTCCTGCCCCAGGCTGCCAGTGCAATGACTCTGGCTGCGGGATTGATGGGGGCTACTGCGCCGCTGGCAGGCCCTCTGTTTGTACAGTTGGGAGTGCCCCTGACTTTTATTGCCTGTGGGCTGCTACTGGTGATCAGTGCCCTGGTGCTGCGGGCGTGCAGCTCAGAAATTCCTGTGAATCGGGAATCGATTAGTCAGGCCGATCTGGTATTTCGAGTCGAAGTGATTTTTGCCCTGGGACTGGCCACTACCTTTGCCCTGCGACTGGTGGTCGAAACGCTGCCCAAAATTTTGAGGGTGCAGGTCACTGGTGTCAATCCACCGCTAATGCTGGGGGTCGTGTTTTTGACGGTGGCGCTGGCGGCTTTCCCCGCAGGAGCACTGGCGGTGCGCTGGGGCAATCGGCGGGTGATGCTGGTGGGAATCGCTGGAATGGCCGCCTGCTTTGCCATGATGGCGTCCATTCCGAGTCCGGCGATCGCCCTTCTGCTGGCTGTTGGTTTTGGGGTGTTTTTCAGTTTGTTCTCGAATGGAACGCTGCCTCTGGTTCTGACGATGCTGGCGGCTCGCAATGCCGGGTTGGCAGTTGGTATGTTTTTCGGGGGAGCGTCCCTGGCAACCGCACTGTTTGGTCTGTTCACGCCCTTCTTGACCACCCCCAGCGCCTGGTCTCCGACAATTCTTGGGTGGGTGGCGCTAACCATCGCAGCCCTTTGCATCGCTCTTAGTTTCCGCTCTTCCCGGCGTGAGTATGCCTGAGTCAGTGACCGGGATCATTCTGGCTGGGGGGCGCAGTACCCGAATGGGGCAGGACAAGGCGCTGATTCAGGTAGAGGGCCAGCCATTGTTGCGGCGTACCTGCAAACTGGCGCAAGCCTGTGCGGAGGAGGTGCTGGTGGTGACTCCCTGGGGCGATCGCTACCAGGACATCATTCCCCCCGGTTGTCGCCTGGTGACAGAAGTTGAGTCTGAACCATCAAACCCGGAAGCGCCAGAAGAAACCCACGGTCCGCTGCTGGGATTTGCGCAGGGGATGGTGAAAGCCAGGACGGAATGGGTATTGCTGCTGGCCTGTGATCTTCCCCGTCTGGATGCAGTCACGCTCAAAGACTGGTTGCATCGATTGGAGAATGTTCCAGCCACAGCGATCGCCCTCCTACCGCGCCACCCCAAAGGATGGGAGCCGCTCTGTGGCTTCTATCGGAAAAGCTGTTTGCCCAGCCTGGAGCGATGGATTCAGCAAGGGGGACGATCATTTCAGCGGTGGTTGCCTGAGGAGCAGGTGGAACCTTTATCTGTTGCTGATTCCAGCGTTTTGTTTAACTGCAATACTCCTGAAGATCTGGACTTTTTGCGCTGAGATAAAAGCAAAGTTTTTGTTGAGAGCCGCGATCGCGGCTCTCAACAAAAACTTGGTACCACATGCGCTTGCAAAGCGCTGTAGATATGTTCACCAGGTGTGCCCGCCGATACGTGACCTTGAACTGTATGGTCTTTTACAGTTTGAATAGGGAATGTTAATTCTGGGCATCATGGATTCGTGAAAGAAAATTGCCCAGCGAATGCCTTTTTACATCTACCTGACCCACTCATGGAGAAGCCATTAAACTCGTCCTCCCACAAAACCCGGCGGCAGTTCCTTCAGGCGTCGGCATCTGCCATCGCTACCATTACCGTTTCAGGGGCGCTGTCCAGTTGTCGGCGTACTTACTCCGATGTACAGGCGGGAACCTCGCCATCCCCAGCAGCAGCCAATTCTAATACGCTCAGCATCTTTACCTGGGCAGGCTACACGGACGACGAGTTATTGAAGAGTTTTGAGCAGGCCACCGGGATTAAGGTCGTCGCAGATATTTTTGACTCGAATGAATCCATGCTGGCGAAGGTGCAGGCGGGGGGCGCGAATCAGTACAGCGTGCTGTATCCGTCTGACTACATGGTGCGCGAGATGAACGCGTTGGGGCTGCTGCAAACCATCGATAAGTCGAAGGTCAAAGGGGTGGAAGGGCTATTACCCAGGTTTCAAAACCCCACCTATGACCCTGATAACAACCACAGTATTCCTGCCAACTGGGGTACTACGGGACTGATCTACAACCCTGAAAAAGTTTCCCCCGGTCCCACAGACTGGCAATCCCTCTGGGACAACAAAGCCAAACTGTCGCGCCGCCTGACACTGTTTAACGACGTGCGCGAAGTGATGGGGGCGACGCTGCGATCGCTCGGTCACTCCTACAACGCCACTGATCCGAAGGAAATTGAAGCAGCTTACAACAAACTGCGCCAGATCAAGCCGGCGATCTCTAATTTCACCACTGACGGATGGCGCGACCAGCTTTTGTCGGGTGACCTGGCAGTGGCGATGGCCTACTCCAGCGATGCGATCGCCGTTATTGCCGAGAATCCCAGGCTCAAGTACGTCATCCCCAGGAGTGGTTCGTCGCTGTGGACGGATACAATGGCGATTCCCAAAACTGCGCCTAACGCCGAGGCGGCCTACGCCTGGATTAACTTTATGCTTGATCCGGCCAACGCAGCCCGTACCGCAGAACGGTTAAAGCTGGCCACAGCCAGTCAGGCAGCGATCGCTCTCATGCCGGAGAGCCTGCAAAAGAATACCAGCCTGTTCCCCAACCAGACGATTATCAACAAGTGTGAGAGCATCGCCCCCGTGGGAACGGCGACCGATTTGTATGATCGCTATTGGACGCAGCTAACCAGCGTTTAGAGCCAGCCTTGCCTGTACCACATCACTGCTGCGGGATAGCTGAAATCCAACTTTTTCAAACACTCGCTGCATAGCGGAATTTTCAGGTAGAACCTCTGCTACGATTCCCTCTAATCCCTCGTCCTTTGCCACCTGAATCAAACGGCGCACCAGCTCCGTGCCCAGCCCCTTGCACTGGTACTGGTCGCTCACCAGCATAGCGAACTCTGCCTCAGCCACACCGTGCATTTTGCTGAGGCGGCCCACTGCGAGAATCTGGCGATCGCCTGTTTCAGGATTCTGGTGTTCAGCCACCAGCGCCATCTCCCGGTCGTAGTCCATGAAGCATAGGCGGAGTAAGCGCTCGTGGGCAATCCGATGGCTGAGCTTGACCAGATGGAAGTAGCGGAAATACACGCTCTCTTCCGACAGAGTTTTGTGGAACTGGGCCATCAGTGGTTCATCCTCCGGGCGAATCGGGCGAATGGTCACCAGAGTGCCCTCCTTCAGCGTCCAGGGAGCAACGTACTGTCGGGGGTAGGGGCGAATCGCCGGATGGGGGATCTGGTCTGGGTGCAGGGTGGCAGGGTGAAGCACGATACGAGCGTCTAGCGCCATCAGTGGAGGATGGCTGTGTTGGGTCGATGAATCTCCCTGATCTGCATCGGTTGGCTCCAGTGGACGTGCCAGCAACGGGTTGATGTCAATCTCTCGAATCCGCGGTTGCTCCACGACAAGCTGGCTGAATCGCACCAGCAGATGTTCCAACGCAGCCAGGTCAACCGCTTTACGCCCTCTGACGCCTTGCAGGGCTTTGTAGATCTGGGTGCGTTCCATCAGACGTCGCGCCAGCGTCGTGTTGAGGGGGGGGAGATCGACCGCCCGATCGCGAAACACCTCGACCAGATGTCCCCCTGACCCAAACAGCAGAATAGGGCCAAATTGCGCGTCCAGGCTACTGCCGATAATCAGCTCATAGCCCCCATCACGCTGGACCATGGGTTGCACACTCACCCCCTGAAAATGCTCCGCGCCTGCCTTCTCCGTGACGCTTGTGCGGATTGCCTCATAGGCCCAGCGCACTGCAGTTTCGTTTGTCAAATTGAGCTGGACACCGCCAACGTCAGTTTTGTGGGTAATGGTCTTCGAGAGTAGCTTCAGCACCACCGGGTAACCTAATTCGTTGGCGGCCAGGACTGCCTGCTCGACATCCGTCGCCACTCTCACCTGCACAGTGGGAATCCCGTAGGCTTCAAGGATCTGCTTAGATTCACCCTCCGTGAGAATGGTGCGATCGCTGGCCTGGGCTACCTCGATGATCTGCTGAGCTTTGTGTCGATCGGGTGTTCCGAATTCCTCATCCTCCGGTAGAACGGGAGTTTCATAGATACTGCGCAGGTTGTCGCTATAGCGCCACATATAATTAAAAATCCGCGCCGCTGAATCGGGGAACGGGTAGGTGGGCACGCTGGCCTGGTTCAAAACATTTTCCCCCTCTGTCACGTTAGAACCACCCATCCAGCTTGCCAGCACGGGTTTGTTGGCCTTCTGCACCATCGGCACCAGTTGGGCAGCAATTTCTGTGGGATTGGTCATGGCCTGGGGGGTCAGCACCACGAGCAGACCATCACTGTTCTGGTCTTGAATGGCGACCTCCAGTGCTCTGGCGTATCGTTCAGGGTCGGCATCCCCAAGAATATCGATAGGGTTAGCGTGGCTCCAGTGAGACGGCAAAAACTGGTTGAGGGCAGTGATTGTTTCGCCACTCAAAGACGACAATTCCCCACCATCGCCTAACAGCGTATCGGTTGCCAGCACGCCGGGACCGCCTGCGTTGGTAATGATTGTCAGACGCGGGCCTTGCGGGCGACGGTTTTGCTTCGCCAGCACTTCCGCCATGTTGAACATTTCTGAGATGCGGTTGACCCGCAAGACGCCACAGCGCCGGAAGGCTGCATCCAGTACATCATCGCTGCCAGCTAATGAGCCAGTGTGGGAGGCAGCAGCTTTGGCGGCAGCTTCGGTACGCCCTGCTTTGATTACGATGATTGGTTTGGTCAGGGCCACTTCTCGCGCTGCCGAGAGGAACGATCGCGCATCCCCAATCGTTTCCATGTAGATCACGATGCTCTGGGTGTTGGGATCATCACCCAGGTGATAGATCAGGTCGCCCCACCCGACATCCAGCATGGAGCCAATCGAGACAAAGGCGCTAAAGCCAACATTTTCACGCAGACTCCAGTCCAGTACGGCGGTACAGAGTGCGCCACTCTGGCTAACGAAACCGACTCGACCGGGGCGAGCGATCACATTGGCAAATGTGGCATTCAGACCGCTGTGGGGATTCATTACCCCCAGGCAGTTGGGGCCGATCAAGCGGAGTTTGGCGTGGTGGGCCAGGGTGAGGATCTCCTCCTCCAGTTTGGCTCCGGTTTCCCCGGTCTCCTTGAACCCGGCAGAAATTACAATTGCCCCTTGGACTCCGGCCTCCACACATTCTCGAATAATGCCGGGAACTGTGGGGGCCGGAGTAGCGATGACTGCCAGGTCTACTTTATCGGGCACCGAGGCCAGGTCAGGGTATGCCTGGATGCCCAGCACACTCCGTCGCTTGGGGTTCACCGGAAACACGGTGCCCCCAAAGGGATTACTGATCAGGTTCCATAGGAGGGTACGGCCAACGCTACCGGGTTTATCGGTGGCACCAATCACCGCAACGGTGCGAGGGGCAAACAGGCTGCTCAGGGGGCGTAGTTCTGAATGCAGGATATCGAAGGCAGGATCGACGGTGGGTGTGAAAGGAGTTCTCATGCAGTCTTGCCATCACTTCAACTGATTCACCTTATAAGCCACCTTTTTGATCCCCTGCAGGAATTGGCGATTTTCCTTATGATCGTGCCATCCCCCATCAGTCAATCTTTCCGATGGGTTCTCCCCCCAGTGCTCCTGGTTCAAATTCAGAGACCACTTCATAAACGGAGGTCTTTGGCGTGGTGGCAAACAGGGGGGTCATCTTTTTCAGGATTTCCTGGTGCTGCCGTTCGGTCTGGTTGGTGTCCATGTCGTCCACACTCTCCCAGAAGATTACGGAGATGCCGCGATCGCTCCCTGGTTCCCGCAGCAGATACGCACCTTTAAAGCCCTGGCGGTAAGTGGCGATCGCCTCTTCATAGAGTGTCTGTGCCTCCCCAAATTTACCAGGCTTAAATTCACCAATGGCGACGTGGACAAACTGCCGCTTCAAAAAATCATGAAAGTCACTCATACGTTCCTCTAAAAACTAAATTGATGAGCGAGTGATAGGCGATTGAATTGCAAAGTGACGCCCTTGATCGCACCTGACGGTGCTGGACGTTTCTATCGCAGTTGCGCAGTGCGCGATCGCTCTCCTTCGATTGTCAAACACTTCTTCTCATCGCACCTGGACTTTTAACGAAACGCTACGCGGCTTTGGGGTTAGAACGGGAAGCGCGGCGCGGCGCGCCCAACCCATCTCACAAATGATTTACTGAACTTTTGCCTAAATCGCGCCGATTTTTCTTGAAATACTGACAGAGTAAGCGTTTCAAGGAAACTCGGCGCTATAAGGGGAAATAGTCAAAACTCCAGTTAATGAGATACATGAGGGTGTGGGGATAGTGCCGTTCGGACTTCGGAGTTCGGTGAGGACTTCGGCGTGAGCTTAGACGTGGCGAATGCTCAGCTTTCGGCCCGAGATCAAACCGAGGGGGCAAGCCGTCGAAGCCCTGCACCCCGAATCTGCACCTGATTCGCCTGGAAAAGGCTGTATATTGCGTAACCCAACTTATTAATTGGTAATTTTCGTCAGCAACAGGATGGGTAAATCGAAATAAACCGACCCATTTCACCGAGCTATACTTATGTCATAGGTATTTATTACAAGGAGACGGCAACCACCGCCCCGCCTCCTCCCCACGCCACACATCGGGGAAGTTAGCGGTTTACTGATCATGTTCACTACCTATTTTGATGAGTCCCAGAAGCAATTTAGCGACTGGCAAAAACAGTTCAACGATTGGCAAAAACAGTTCTTCAACACCTGGATGGAATCCCTGCCAAATACGCAAGGCGAAGTCAATTTCACAGAAGCCTTTGATAAGGCGCTGACGTTCCAGGAAGAAGTGGTTCGCTCCTACCTGGATGCTCAAGAAAAATCCACAAAGATGATGCTAGACGCTCAGAAAAAATTCTGGAGCGACTACTTTGAAGCAATGCGCAAACAGCCCGTTGTTAACCCCAATGCTGCCCAGAATTAGATGCGGGAATTGAGGGTTATTCCTAACCCTCAATTCCCAAACGCTTCTGGATTTGCTTCAGTGTCTGGTACATCTCTGGTAGACGGTTCAGGATGGCTGAAACTTTCAGATACCGTCTCTGAGGCATGGCAGGGCTACCCAGAAAAATAGTGCCTGCCTCAATATCGTTGTGGATACCGCTTTGAGCGCCGATCTGAGCGCCGTTGCCAATATTGGCCTGGTTCGCAATGCCAACCTGACCTCCCAGGATGACCCGATCGCCCACCTGTACTCCACCTGCCATCCCTACCTGGGCTGCCATTGCACAGGCTTCACCCACCGTGCAACCGTGGGCGATGTGAACCATATTGTCCAGCTTGGTGTTGCGCTTGATTCGGGTCTCGCCAACAGCGGGGCGATCTACCGCTGAGTTGCAGCCAATCTCAACGCCATCTTCCAGCACGGTGATACCCGATTGCTCCATCTTTATCCAGCCTTCGGGAATAGGAACAAAGCCAAACCCCTCAGAACCGATCGCTGCACCGCTGTGGATCACGCAGTCCGCGCCAATTTGGGTGCGCTCGTGGATGACGCAGTTGGCATGGAGAACGGTGCGATCGCCCACGGTTACCCCTGGATAAACCACAACATTGGGGTGGATGCAGACCCCATTGCCAATTTTTGCCCCCGGTTGAATCACCACATGGGCACCGATTGCCACATCCGTCCCCAGTTGCACCGATGGGTCAATGACTGCCGTGGGGTGAATCCCTGGACTCGGACGGAAGGGCGTGTAGAAGATGGCGATCGCCCTGGCAAACATCAGCCGGGGACTTTTTGTCGCAATCCAGGCAATGCCGCGCTCGGACGCCTGCGCCTGAAGTTGTTCGTCCAGTGGCAGAATGAGCGCCCCAGCCTGAGTCGTTTGCACCTGAGACGCAAACTTACCCCCTTCGATGTAGCTAATCTGGGTGGCGGATACTTGGTCGATCGCGGCGACCCCAGAGATGTCGGGGTCTGTGGAGGGGGCGATCGCCAGACTGCTGAGGGTTGCAGGGTCAAGCTTTTGAACAAGTTCGCTGAATTTCATCGGAGTTACTGAGACGCGAAAGAGGCATGGGGATAATAGACCCATGCCCCATCATCCTACATACAGCGCTTTGCAAGCGCGTGAGGTACAGAGTTTTTGTTGAGAGCCGCGCATGGCGTGGCTCTCAACAGTCGCGGGCATCAGCACTCGGTCCCCCAGCTCTTGCACGAGTTTTGTGGATGATTCAAGGTAAATGCGTAAACGCCGATTGTGTTCTGCTCCGAATTGTTCATTCCCGTTCCTAAGGATCGTGAACAAATTAACCTGTAATTGTTTTTGAGAGAGGCGGGGGGGG
>CAZVXA010000104.1:0-21953 GCA_964630955.1 uncultured bacterium
ATGGGTGCCTCCAGGCAACCCTTTCAGGTGTTGCACTTCAGATTTGAATTGGCGAGAAATACTTGCTGCTGCCGAACTCAATCGTTAGACAGCGCTGGACTGACTGGGCTTGGGAGACATTGGAGAAGGATTTGAACTGCGGCACCGCGCCTGAGCGCGGACTGCTCAAGTGACTGGGACATGAGGAGGGATATGCAGGACTTTACGACACCATACCGGATTAGCGGGATCGCCGGACTGCTCTTTGTCACGCTTTCGTTCGTCGCTTCCAGCATCAACATCCAACCTCCGGCCTACGTCGAGGACGGGGTGACTTTGGCGAGATGGTTCACTGAGAACGGCACGCGGTTTCGGTTTGGCTACTTCATTGCCGCGCTTGCCTTTCTTCCCTTCTACTTTCCCTTCTTTGCGGGTTTTTGTGAGAGGCTTCGGGACGCGGAAGGAGCACCATCAATCTGGTCACAGGTTACATGGGCAGGTGCCATCATGTCGCCCGCCGCCGGGGTGACGGCTGGAGCATTTAATGTGGGGCCAGCACTCTTAGAGGGACGGATATCCCCTGATGCCGCAGTATTTGCAGCGGCGGCCAACTTCTATGCGTTTCCGGTTGTTTCTGGTGCTATGAACAGCATTATTATGATCGGTGCGACTGTGGTGATACTTCGAACTGGCGTCTTCTGGCGGTGGCTGGGCTGGGCTGGTGCCCTAATCGGTATTGCGGCTATCGGTGGGGCCGCAGCGCTGGTCGAGAACGACCCCGGTGGGTTATTCGCGACCACAAGTACCTTTTCCTGGCTTGCTTACTTTCTGTGGATTGCAGCGGCATCGATCGGGTTGATTCGGGAACGCAACGACCCTACAGGGGCGGGACCAGATGGCTGAGTCCAGCGTCGTCGGACGAAACGCAACCGTTCAAGGCTCAGCAGGGAGGTATCTCTGTCGTTGTCTAACGAGGCGCTGAACCTGACAACGCGCCTCGTGCGCCACAGGTTAGCGCCAGCGCGTTACGTACACCTCTAAAAATGAGGCGGCAATGGCCTCCTATCTGTTTTGGGGTATATGAGACGCTACTTTGTACGTTCTTGCTACTTCAACCACAGCAGCAGGAAACTGTTTGTTGTCGTACTGCTGCTGAGTACAGTCAAACGCCTCAACCGATCGCCCCTCATCACTCAGCTCCACAAAGAAACGGCGCTGGATTCAGTATTCGAGAACGACCCTTGCGGTAACGGCATAGCCGCCCGCCAACCCATCTTCCACATCCTGCTCCAGACCGTCCGCCAACTTGAGGGCCAGTTCACGAGGCATCTGTGCGGTAATGCGACAGCCGAATTTAACTGAAAGTGGAGCGTAGACAGCGTTGGAGAGTGCCGCGTCCATAGGGGAATTAGGGATGAGTCGCCCTGAAAGCAACTCAGGTGAGTGGTATTTTTGGAATAGTACGGCAAAATAGACCAACCCAGTATAATCCCTTCCCTTTACTGCATTGGGAACCAGAGCAATCTTCATCTATCCCTCCGGTACTGTAAATACTGATAGTCAGCAAGTTTCCTGCCTCTCCAGGCATAACAGCCGCTAGTTGGCGAGGTGATTCCATGCGGAGGAGATTGTCTTTCTCTGCGGAACCAGTGCTGGTAGTGTTCAACTCATAGCGACAGATTGCCGTAAACCGCAGAGGTTGATGGCGATCGCCCTCTGCGGCCTCTAAAGCACTTTGTCCTGGCTACTTTGCCATCAGAGGTGAAGAACCTCGTTGGTTATTACATTGCCAGCAAGCCAACCGTAGATTGGCGAGCTTGTTGGAGCCACCTTGACTGTGGGGAACAAGATGTTCAATCGTCAGTTGATGAACAGTAAATGCGTAACCGCAGTGGTAGCAGCAGTTGCCATCCCTCAAAAGCAAACTTTGCTTACGACGGCGGCGACTGACACCACTCATTCCGTGATTGGACATAGTTTTTACTCCTGTGTCGCAATTTACAACGCATACAGAAGCACTGGTTGGATTGCCAACAAGTAGCAGTCCAACACCAGGAGATATCGGATCTGAAAGCTAACTTATGGGGTTGGTGGGTCAATGCTGAAAACTCTGGATGAGATTGAGTGGGTCAGAACTCAATGCCATTCGGAACCCTCAGAGTGACAAAGTTAGATTATCCTGTTCCTCCTGACAATACTTCTCCATGTGAGCAATATCCTAGCGCTACTATTCTGTCTCTGGCAAGTTCAAGCTTTCTGCATGGGTGCGTGAGGGCTTGCGCGATCGCCCATGAGAGATTTTGGCGTTTTCTTGTGTAAGTAGAGCGAAATAACAACGTAGGAGTTACACAAGAGAATGGCGATGCTACGCTGATCTTCCCCCTCCGCCTGCCTCTTCAATACAGATTGCTTCGACCTGAAGGACAGGCGATCGCTCTTTGTTGACCGAACTGGGGAGTTTGAGGGGTGGCCCAAGCCCCTAGTTTCAACTATGGGGATACGCCACCCTTCAGAGCTTGGTGTAGCGGAGCGGAGACGGGCAATTATCTTCAGGCTCACACCGACTTTTGATTCTGGATGTACTGCTTGATGATGGTAAGAGGAGCGCCCCCACAAGTGGCGACAAAGTAGCTATTCGTCCACAGCGTCGGCAATCTGCTTTTCAGCTTCGGAAACTCCTGTCTGAGTAGCCTGGATGAGCGCCCCTTGATTGCCTTCACAATCCGGTGGATGCCATATTGCGGGTCACAGTCAATCAGTAGGTGAACGTGGTCAGGCATGATCTCCATCTCCACCACCTCAAAGCGCAGTTCTGCCGCCAATTCCATCACGATGTCTTTCAACCTTGCATCTACGCCATCCTGCAAAACCCCCCTTCGATACTTGGGACAGAAAATAACGTGGTAGATACATCTGTAAACGATATTCTGATTACTTTTGAAGGGTTGGTTAGTTCCTTTGTTCGTCATAGATGACTAGAAGCTGTATAATACTCTTATTCTAGTTAAATGGCGATGTCCTACACCGTCCGCAAGCTCAAAATCGGCAACACAGAGCAAATGCAATCTCTCAGTCGTGCTGCTGGGGAGCTGTATTCTCGGACAGTTGTTCGCTGCCTCCCAGCGATTGGGGGCGAATATGATCGATCGAAAGGGGTGCAGAGCTGAGAATTTCAGGGTAGTGACAGTATTCGCATCGCAATCGGGCACGCTGCCGCACAACTTCATAAAGCGCTTTAGGAATGGCCATTCGCTCTAGCGGCAATTGCTGCGTTGATGTAGCTAAAAATTTCGTCTAGTTCGCCAATTGCCTCAAGCTCAAGAGCTTTATCCGATGTGAGACCGTCAGCTTTTTTCTTGTCCAGAAGCAGTTGCATTCTTTTACCCAGTTCATCTGTGAATTTGAAGAGGGTAAATGTCCACATGGGTTCGGAGTGTTGTTGTTCCCTGAACCAGTGACTGTTCTGCGAGTCGGGCAGCCCGCTCCTCGACGGAAATTTCTAATGTTGCGAGTTGCTGCTGCTCAATTTGAATCCGTTGACGCACTGTATCCCCGGCAATATGGGGAATCCATTCCGCTCCCATGAAGGTCTTATCGAGGTGGATATGCCCATCAACCATGCCGGGACACAGCAAATTTCCCTGTAAGTTGATCATCTGGGTTGCCAACCCCGGTGGATTGTGGGCGGGAGCGATCGCACCAATCCTGCCTGCACGGATTCCCACCTGGGAGAGCGATCCATCGGGCAGTGTGGCATTTTGAATCAGCAGATCGAACGGTTGCATAGAAAATGGATTTCGATAAGATGCCAAGCAGATTTTAAGTGCGGTATGTCGCACTCTGCCACCTTCTGAAGTGACTAAGAATTGTTGGTTCGCCCCAGAGACTCTGGTGCGCCAACCGAAGCCCGATCGGAAGAACAGGTCAAAATCATAACCACCAGGGTCAACAAATAAGGAACTGAGTTAAACAGGTAGTAGTAAGACTGCACGCCAACAGACTGCATCGCAGGTCCTAATCCCTGAGTACCGCCAAACAAAAAGGAGGCAAATAAGCAATTGATTGGGTTCCATCGCGCAAAGATGACGAGGGCAATCGCAATCAACCCCTGGCCGCTGGAGATATTCTCGTTCCAGCTACCGGGAAAGTAGAGCGATAGGTAAGCCCCTCCTACACCCGCTAGAAAACTGCCGCAGATGATGCAAAGTGTTTGCACATGGGAAACAGAGATACCCATTGCTTTTGCGGCAACTGGACTTTCGCCCACCGCACGCACCATCAGTCCCCATCGAGTTGAACGGAAAAACCATTGCATGGTGGGGGCGATCGCGATTCCCAGGAGCAGCAGGGGACTCACCATCAGGGCGGACTGCACTTGAGGTACATCGCTCCAGACACCCAATGGGAGGGAGGGCAGTTGGGGAGCGACAGGCTGAATATAGGGTTTACCGAGATAGAAGGCTGCACCGCTGCCAAATACCAGCATTGCAATTCCCACCGAAATATCGTTGACGCGCCACTGCTGAACCAGCCATGCGTGGATCGTCCCCAGAACCATCCCGGCTACCCCGGCAACCAGCACACCAAACCAGGGAGAACCCGTGTGATAGGAGGTGGCGTAGGCGGCGATCGCCATGTAGTTCAACAGCAAACTGCTGATGGTTTCATTCACCCCCCGGTAGTGTCGCAATGCGCCGATTGCCGCGATCCACAGACCTCCTGTAATCATGCCTGCGATTGCCATCAAGAACAGCGCCAGGGGTGGAGGAATCTCTGTGAGTGATAGCCCGGTGACCGCTGCCACCAGCCCACTGATGACGATCGCCCCCTCATTACCGATGATGATCAACCCCAAACGTGCAGGCAGAACCGTACAAAGCGCACTTAACATCAACGGGGATGCCCGCAGCAGCGTATTTTGCCAGGAAAACCAGGAGGCAAATGCACCTTTGTAGATAGAAGCGTAGATGGCAAAAGGGCTATACCCCTCAATTGCACAACCTGGAAAAAACGGTGCTTTACTGGCTGGCGATCGCCCGTGAACCCATTTCTTTAGAAACGTTGCGCTATGACATGGTGGCAGCGATTCCTCAGCGTCAATTGCTGGAGGCGTTTCAATCGCTGGGGCAGCGATCGCTGGTGGAGAAAAGTAGCGGTCTATTTAGTTTGCAACCTGTGATTATGGAATATGTGGGCGATCGCCTGATTACTCAGATCGCTGCTGACCTGGATGCCACTCGTCAATCCTCAGAGGCTTTCTCCCGTCTGGCCGGTTCTCTGTTTAAGACCCATTCGTTGATCAAAGCTGAGGCCAAGGACTACGTTCGGGAGGCCCAAATTCGCACGATTCTAGCACCCCTGGTGAATCTGCTGCTGGCGTCGTTTCCGACGGCTCAACAACTGGTGGAGCAGCTTAAACAGATCCTGACCTGGCAGCGATCGCACTTTCCCTCAGAACCGGGTTACTTGGCAGGAAATGTGCTGAATCTGCTGCGCTATTTGGAAGCGGACCTATGCGGTCTGGACTGTTCCCATCTGACCATCTGGCAGGCTCACCTTGATGGAGCAAACCTCTGTCATGTCAATTTTGCCAACGCCGATCTTTCCCGTTCCGTCTTGAGCGAGACCTTTGCCAGCACGCTCTCTTTGGCCTTCAGTCCCGATGGAAGTCTACTGGCAACGGCAACAACCGACAATGAAATTTGCCTGTGGCAGGTGGCCGATGGTCGCAAGTTTTTAATCTGTCAGGGGCACACGGGTTGGGTGCATACGGTGGCCTTCAGTCCCTGCGGCACTTTTTTCGCCAGCGGCAGTGAGGACGAGACGATTCGGCTGTGGCACGTACAGACCGGACAATGTATTGCCACATTGAAGGGACACAGCAACTGGGTCTGGTCCGTGGCCTTCAGCCCCGATGGAAAACATCTTGCTAGCGGTAGCAATGACCAGACGGTGCGGCTGTGGAGTATAGAGACGGAGGAATGCCTTCGAGTCTTGCAGGGGCACGCTGGCTGGGTCTGGTCGGTGGCCTTTTCACCCGATGGTTTGTTCCTGGCTAGCGGCAGTACGGATCACACGATTCGTCTATGGGAGGTGCAGACCGGGCAATGTTTCAACATTCTGGAAGGCCATACCCATTGGGTGCGGTGTGTCGCCGTTCATCCCACTCTGCCTTTGATCGCCAGCAGTGGTGACGATCAAACCATTCGCTTGTGGGACAGTACCACGGGTGAGTGTCTAAAAGTGTTGCGGGGCCATACCACTGGAATCTGGTCAGTGGCATTTAGTGGAGATGGTCGCTTCCTGGCCAGTGGGGGCGATGATCGGGTGGTCATGCTATGGGATTTAGAGACGGGAACCTGTTTCGGAACACTTAAGGGGCATACAAACTGGATTCAGTCAGTCACCTTCAGCCCAGACAGTCAACTCCTTGCCAGCGCCAGCAACGATCAGACGATTTGCCTCTGGAATGTGGCTACGGGGGACTGTCTGAACACACTTCACGGGCATACCCATCGGATCTGGGTTGTCGGATTTGAACCTGCGGGATCGTCGCCCTCGTCTGAAACCCCTCCTCTTCTAATCAGTGGTGGTGAGGACGAGACACTGCGCTGTTGGGACATTCTCACAGGCGAGTGCGTCAGAACCTTGCGGGTCACTCGTCCCTATGAAGCAATGAATATTCATGGGGTCAAAGGTATCACCAATGCTCAGCGCAATACACTGCTGCTCCTGGGGGCGATCGCCTGACAAAAATAGCATCGCTTTGTTTAGTGGAAGCAGGTGTGGTGGCGATCGCCAATCAGCAAGGCTACCAATGACAGCTATACCGTAGCGTTGCCGTCCAGCCATGCCAGTAAATCTGACTCAGACTGCCACTGCCAAATTGTCTGAGCCAAAACCCGTCCCTGCTGTACAGATAATTGGCCCAGGCGGTCTTGGATTGACTTTGACAATTCTCCTAAACAGCCTGATACAAGCTTGAGGAGTACAGCAGGCTGAATAACCTCCTGCTCGGTTTCTGGATCAACCGTGACAACCAATGACTCTGCTACCTGAGAAGGCGATTCTAAATCAAAGACCGCTTCACCAAGTGCTTCTAACCCATCAAAATCGAGATCCCGAATGACGCTGGTTAAAGGAGCTGGAATATCCCCCAGTTTGCGCTGAAGTTGCTTCAGTAGGAGATTAACCTGGCGATCGCGCCCTTCCTCGCGCCCTTCCTCGCGGCCCTGGTCTCGCGCCATTCGTTCCAGACTCAACATATAGGGCATACGATTCTCCTGTTCAAACGCAATCAGGTCTTGCCAGAATAGGGTTTCCAGTGCCGGGGGCAGTGCCAGCAGCCAGTCGATAAAGCGCAGCAGGTTGATCACCGTCTGTCGCTCAAATCCCCGGCTGAGAAGTCTGCGAGCGAGCGCAAACTTGGTTTCGCGCCGCAGATCTGGATTGCCCTGGGTCTCCTGAGTTTTCAGGTGGGCCAGCACGACGGTGGCAAAGGGGTTGGTGGACTCCTCCAGCACCGACTGCTGCTGACCATAGTCTAGCAACTTGACGGTCGGGAAGCGAAAGGACAACGAACAGCCCCAGAGTTCCTGAGAGAATTCCTGGGGTTGCCAGCGGGGGTCATCGTCGGCGAGTACCGCCAGACTCACGACAGGCGCATCAAAGCGGTCTTTCAATCGATAGAAATAGGAGAAGAGCCGTTCAGCGAAATTGCGATCGCGTTGGCTCTGAATTTCAATGTGAACAAACACGCAGGTTTCTTCACCGGACAACCGCCAGACTTTGACGAGTTTGTCAGCAAAGCGTCGCCCTGTTTCCGCCTCACGGATGATTTGCTGGAGCTGGATGTCGAGGAATTCATAGCCGCGCTGCCAATCGATGTCGGAAGCGATGTCCGGGAAGAAGAAGTGAACGAACTCGGAGAAATAGGCTTCGAGTGCCAGCTTCCAGGGCGAATCGAAGTCGTTACGGGGGTCAGTCGGAGAGGTCATGAGAGATTATCATGGCAGAAAACGGGAGGGGGCGATCGGCTCTGCCGTTACCGCAAGGGTCGCCCAGGCAGCGGCACAATCCGTACAAAAACAGGTTATGTCAATGGAGTCAAGGCAAGTTGCCTGATGAAGCTCGTCAGAATATCCGTCTTCTTCTACCCTGGCTGAAGGGTGGCGGTGAGGGTAACCCAGGGCGCATGGTCAAGGCGATCGCGCATCGTTTGCTCATCAGCAGATTCTTCCTGCAAAACTCGTCCCTCGAACACCACGGTCACCTGGTCTGGCTGAAAACACCACGGCTCAACCAATAATTGCGATGGATCATTGGCGATCGGGGTCAGCGTCAGGGACATTTCTCCCGTTTTGGCTGGCACCCCTTCAAACTGCCGTTGCTCAGTGACACCCATGCAGATGGCAAGCGAAAGGGCATCAAAGGTGGCAACCAGCCGCTGGTTACGGGCGATTGCGTCAGGTGTGACATAGGGGATGTAAGCCGGGTTTTCCGCCAGACGGGCAATCAACTCCTGTTGAAACGCCTTCTCTTCCTTAAGGAATGTTTCGACAATGCGGGACGATTCTGGTGGATCCTGCCAGTGGGTAAAACGCTCATACAAGCCTGTTCCATGCAGGGAAACCAGCAGCGCTGCATATCGTCCCATTGGCATTGCCAGATGTTTTGCCCCTGCCCAAAGCCTGGTATGTACCTCTGGTGCAACCTCATTGAAGCTGTGGGGGTAGCCTGTGGCAGGATTGAGCGTTGGAGCCTCTTCCCAGGGAACCCAGCCAATATCGTGCTGTTCTGCACCCAGGCAAACTTCAGGATAGGGAGCGATCGCCCCAAACAGTTCATTGCCCCACGCTTTTGCCAGTTGACCTGCAACCCAGGCGTGAGTGGGTTGCGTGACACAAATTCGGCTGTTTTCGAGGATGCGGTACAGCATGGCTATTCTGATTTGAGCGATCGCGTTTATTCAAACGCTAACTCTCAGTGAAGTCAATGCCCTCATTCTGGGGGATGGAACAGGCAAACATACCTGGGAGAGGGCAATTGAGACTCAATGGCTGAGGATTGGCAAATCCGGACGATGAGCAGGGACAGAATCGCCGCAAAGAAGCACCAGACCGAAACAAAGACATGGTGCAGGAGCCAATGGGATGCAATTGCAGACAGTGCAATTGTTGCCCCAAACCCTTTAAGAGCGGGGATAGTGGAAAGCGAAAACGGGATGAGAATGATCACTGCATAGATGAGGCGATCGATGTCTTGAGAGAGCCAGGGGTCAAAAATCAAGCGCGTGTTGTACTCAATGGAATGATGAAAAACCTGAACTGTTAACCAATCGGGTTGAAAAAACAGCGGCAGGTAAAGCAATGCCCCATAGACAAAACCGAGAACAGCAAAACTCCAACCGACTCGCCGCAGGATAGCATTGGCTTCAGAGATCGCCACTGACCAGGGTGCCCAAAATAACCAGAACCAGTAGGCAAAGGCTAAAAAGCCAAAAGCACCCCAACGGACTTCAGGGGCAGAACTTGTTTCTAGCCCCAGCCAGACCAATCCTTCACAGGCTTGTTGAATCCCGAAAGCGATCGGAATCGCAGCGAGTGGCAGATAACGAGGGTTGTGCTGGGATGCCAGCCGCACTGAATAAAGCCCTGCTGGAAGTAACAAAGCAGCGGCAGCAAAGCTAACTGGGGCAGAGAAACACATTACTCGTACTCAGGGCGGCAATCGGCGAAGGTAATGGCTTCACTATCGAGGAATCCTGCGATCGCCATTTCAAGCACCATCTCCAGGGGATACTGAGTTTCTTGAGAGTGAGCCAGTAGTGCCCGTTGAATGCGCTCCGGCAGTGCTGCGAGAAACATCTTTGTCGCAATCGGGCTGAGATGTTCATCATTTTGCTGAGGAGGAAGGGATGTACTGGTTGATTGCATTAGTCCCTCGCAGGGTATCTAGCGTTGTAGGGTGGTTTTGCAGCCGCGATAATCATGGCTTCTAAGGACGATGATAACGTCTGAAGCTCGATGAAATTAAGTGGATATAGCAAGAGCCTGACAGCATCAGGATTGTAGCAATCGAGCCAGGACCAGAGAAACGCCTTATGCCCATCTCGAAACCGTTCCCTGCTGTAGCGAGTCTTACCTACATAAAGAAGCCCTAGCTCTCGATGGCGAACTGCATAGATGCTGGCACTGGCTGTCACATTCTTAAAGGCGCGAGTAACGGGGATGCATTGGTCAAATGGAGTAGAGACGAGAGAATTTAAGATGGCTGATGCTTGTGCTTCGAGTTCCTGAGTCATGCTCAGACAGAGATCCTGGGTTAAGGTAAATGAGCTACCGCAGAGGATTTTAGCTCAAAGCCGAACCCCTATCGCTGCTTGAACATCCACACCCTATCTCATAATCCTGCTCTGGGGTAATGCTCAATGTCCTGTTGGGTCAGCAGGTGGCTCACCAGGCGGCTGCATCCGTCGCACTCCGTTGGGGATCGATCTGCTGGAGACAGCAGTTGCTCCAGTTCATTGAGTGTGTGTCCTGAAAATGTGGGGGGAATGGAGATCGCTACTCCGGAATTAGAATTTCGTTGGTTTCCTTGTCGATCAATAATTCTCGGTTCAGCTCCAGCACAAAAACCTTTGTGAGTGTGTACTGCTGGCTCTCTTGGCTTGCTAGATAGGTAATCTGTTTTTCTTCCCTGCGGCCTGACTCAGTGTAAACCAGGGTGGCGATCAGGGTGCGAGTGAATGCCTGCATCTTTCAATCACTGTAAATATTTACAGTCCAAACAAATCCGAAATTCCTCTCAACTGTGGATCGATGGTTCTCAGGACTTCCTTAATTTCGGGGTCGAGGTTGTCGTTCAGGAACTCTTGCATCTCGGCGGACAGTTGCATAAGCTCTGCATCCGGCTGGCTGTAGAACTCGTGCATCCCGAAATGGGCTGGGTTCTGGTTTATCTTGGCTTGGAGCGATCGGATCTGCTGCAAAGCCTCATTCCTGAGTGCTTCAAACTCTGCGGCAGAGATGGGCTGTGCTGGAGGATGCTGAGCCTCCAGGAAGCGGTAAGCGTCCTTTGCAGGGGCGATCGCCATTGTCATCTCCTGCTGGTCTATCAGCAGGATGTGGGTGGGCTGGCTGTCGTCTGAGCCGAAACCGGGCACTGTGCCGTCTTCTCCGTAGGGGGTATCACGGGTTGCTACTCCCAGAGGGAATGAGATCGCCGGATGGCGCTTGAGCGGTTCCCAGCAAAGGAAATAGTTGAATTGTCTGAGGCTGTGCCCATCTGTCCAGGTTGGGTTGCACTGGTAGTAACAGCCGATGTATCGGGTTCCCACTGATACTCCTGCCATGTGCAGGAAGACCTGTGGCAGGGGGGTTCTGATGGGTGTGGAAGTGTCTGGAAAATTCATCTCTCCATTGGTTCTCGTTTACTCACTCGCTGGCGACTGGAGCCTGACGATTTCCAGAATATTGTGCCGTTTATGCCGATTATTGTGGTCGGGCTGTAGCTTGTGTTTCTGGTGGTGGGCCTGAATTTCTTCGGCGCGATCCTGCAAAACCCGTTCTGCGGCTCTCTGATTACCTCGTTCAGTGAACTTTTTGATCAAGTTAGCAGTAACGAACCACTTTTCATCGTAGAGCCTGCCGTTCTCATCGTTGTAGGTCATGATCGCGGAGATCGCCCTACTCACAATCTCATCGTCCCCCCCTCGCCTGCGGCCTCTACTGGCTGGTGCTTCTGGTGCTGCTCCATTCCCTTCAGCAGTAGGCACAGGTGCTTTGGGTAGCCGTTTCGGTCGTTCGGGCTTCGCCGGAGGGGTAGCGATCTGGAGTTCAACAAACTGCTGCATCACCGAGATCAGAGACTCAATCTTGTTCTCAAGACTGGAGGGCTGAGTTGGGGCGACTATTTCCTGTGTTGTCTCTGCTGGCTCTGTAGCGGGTTCATTGGCAGTGATGGGAACAGGAGCGATCGCCTCCTCTGCTGGTTCTATCCGTGCTGTCGCATTAGCAAGCTGCTGTTCCGTCCACGCAACCCAGGTGGACACCTTTTCTGGTTGGGTCGTGCCGTCGAACTGTTCCAGTAGAGCCGCGATTCTGGCACGGTCGTTCTGCCAAACATGAATCGTCGTGCGGTGCTTCCGTTCGACGGGTGCGGGTTGATTTTCGGGCATACCTTCGACAAATGCCTCCAGTGGTTTGATGCCTGCGTGTCCCAGTTTGATACCCTTCCGCTTGCCCTTGTGGTGGGCGATCACATCGTCAGAGATTTCATACAGCCGATAGTGCCTGTCAGATGAGAACACTTCCAGTCGTTGCCGCAGACTGCGAACGTCGGCCCGCTCCTCTGGCGACAGGCTTTCAAAGTGGCCCATGATGTGCGCCTTAAACAGCAGATCGTCTGTGTGAGGGGGGCAGTACCAGAAGGTTGCGATGCAGCAGTAGACCGATCTCCAGAGGTGAGAGTAGAGATTGCCCTTACCGTGGGGGAGGGGGACTAAATCGGCAAAGATGAGATCGCTCACCTGGCCCACTTTCGCTTCATTGGCATCGGGTAGGGCGATCTGACGCAGCCTCAAGGTTGCTTCGACGATGCGCTTTGCCGTGGTCAGGGTGGGAATATCGAACACCAGGGGGTCATCTCTGCGTTTTAGCGCTCCCTCAAAGGTGACAATCCACTGGGATTTCACCGTGAACTCAGCAGTTTCTAAAACCTCGTTGAGCCGTCTTCCTGTGAGGATAGCCAGAGCAGCGGCGATCTCTGCCCACTCCTTTGAATCCAGCAGGCGGACGGCTCTGTTGACAATCTCCTCCGGTTTCTCTAGAAACTGTTGGCGGATCTGCCTGTCTCTGGCGCTGCTTTGCTTCTTCTGGTTAATGGCAAAGTATTCCTCCCGTCTCAGCTTCACGATGCCCATTGTGAAGTGATCCTTACCGAGGTGTTGGGCGATCGCACTTCGGGTAGCATCCATCAGGGTTTGTTGTTGTTCTACCGAAGGAAAGCCCTTATCGGCCCACCACTGCCGCAGTTCCTGGGTCAACTGCTGAGCTTCTGCTCGACCTTCTTCTGTATCAGCTAACTGAGCGAACTGCGGAAGGTAAGCTTCCCTTAGTCCCGTCTCCAGCCAAGCGCGGCTTCCCATAACGTTTGAGGTGCAATGCAATATGCTTGCATTGTATTTGAATTGCTTGCATCAGGCAATATGAGACGGCTGGTGTTTTGTATTGGGATGGACGAGGGGGGCGATCGCCCTGGCGAGGAAGCTTGCATAGCACCAGTGAAAATTTATAGCAAGTTTTGTTGACACTTTGTAACAAAACTGTTACTTTTGTTTACATAGAGTTACAAACGAGGTAAAAGCAATGTACACCATCAACGAAGAAGGACTACTGAACGTATACGCTTCGGAGCCTGAGATGTACTACGCAGAGTATCCCTCCCCCCGTCAGCAGCGGCAGTATGCGCTTCAGGCTGCGTTCGCAACTCTACTGGTGACTGCCCTCATCCTGACCTCCCTGGCTGCAAGCTAGCAGTTCAATTTTGGTAGTGCTGTAGCGCTGTCTCATCCCTTCATCCCCTCACTTCTTTCAACTTTCGTCCTTTTCAGGAGGCTGCCATGTTCGCCCCTTTTGTTTTGCTGTCGCGTCGTTTTCTTGGAGATGCCAAATTCATGAAGCTGCGAGGAAAGGCGATCGCCCTGCACTCCCAGGTGATTACCAACTTCTGCAATCGCGTGGGTATTGATCGCACCACCCGTCAAAATATGATTCGCATGGCCCGCGACAACGGTAAGGTTCTGGGGCTACTTGCGTAAGTCAGGACACTATTCAACGACACTGTTCAACCACCGTATTAAGTAATGTCGAAGCCGCAGAGAAAATTCTCTGCGGCTTTGGGCTTTAAGGGAGAGCTTTCTGGCGGTTGTGTTGAATAACTCAATTCTGGTTTCTTTTCTGATTTTGGTGATCGAGGTCGCCAGCATTCGTGGAGTAGGGGAAACCTCGTTGGGAAAGAGGCGATCGCACTTCTTTTCACCAAATCTACGTAAGAACCCATTGGTGAGCGAACGCGAGAGCAAGGGACACTTTACCCCTGCTTTAAGTTTGGGTGCAACTTTGAGAAGCTTCCCAGTAAATCTACATACTCTTTTCAGTGAAACTACTGTTCTTCGGCATAGAAGAAAAATGGCACTCTTAAATAGAGTATTTTTTTATACCTGGACTTACGGTCAAGTATCTTGACGATCGCTCTAGCTCAATCACGCTTATCGTTCTTGTTCACTATCCCTTTTTAAGGCTATGGTCACCTTCAACTTTACTTACGATCCAGGGGTTACTGTTCAGCAGGCGCTGGGTTTTGAAATGGCAGGGCGCATCTGGTCCAGCTACCTTGCCGACCCAGTCACGCTGAATATCCACATTGGGATGTCCAGTAGTTTGCCGACCAATGTGATTGGGGGAGCATTGCCGGGGGTGCTGGCAAACGCCCATACATCAGGCTTTAGAGATCGCCTCGCTCAAGATGCCACCTCAAACAATGATCAAACTGCAGTCGCCAGGTTTTCAACCAGCGCTGAATTTGACATATTTGTCGATGGCCATTCGGGGACCCTATCTGCAAGTCGGTCTGCATTCAACGTGATGCGTGCAACGGCCAAAGCAGTTGGCATGGTTTCTGCAACCGATGCCACTCTGGATGGAACGATTGTGATGAGCACTTTGGCAAATAGCCAGTTGCAGTGGAACTACGACTTCACTCGCAGTAATAGTGCCCCACAGGGTAGCCTGGATTTTCTGAGTGTGGCGCTCCATGAGATCGGTCATATTTTGGGGTTTGTCAGCGGCGTAGATAAGCAGGGGCTGATGAGTAATGTCATCTCGAATGATGACATCCAAACTTATGCACAGTACATCCTGGACCGATTGCGGTTCGTAACCCCGCTGGATGCATTCCGGGTTGACTCGAATGGTGCCAGGGATTTGACCTATGGCTCCATTGGAGGGGCCAGAGGATTTGCCCTGCAACCTGAAAGCGGCATAATCGCTCAATTTTCCACAGGAAAAAATAGGAATTTCGACGGTGATGGCTATCAAGCGAGCCACTGGAAGGAGCAAGCCAACGCACTGGGCATCATGGACCCGGCTGTTGCTCCTAGAGAACGAGTTTCAATCTCAAACCTTGATCTACAGGCGTTTGACGTGATCGGCTGGAATCTTCGCAACGGGCTTTCTGCCAGTCCGTTTACTACAACATCTCTGACCAATTTCCGCAATCAAGCAGTCCAGGGGCTGGCCCAGCGGCTCGGGCGAACCACCACCTGGGTAAACAGCAACCTTCGTGCTGTCCCAACCAATCTGGGGAGCGATCGCACGTTAGCTGTCGAAGCCATGATCCAGTCCAGCGGGCTTTATGAGTGGGGCACCACTGGCTCTGGCACCACCTCCACCGGTGGTCGTCGCTGGATGGAGATCTTCAACCAGATGGCCAACAACCAGGAGGTCTACGTCAACTTCAGCACCGTCTCAAATGTCTCTCCCAATTCAGAAGGCTCCGATCCTCCCAGCCTAAATTGGGGACATAACGGTTCTGGCAAGACTAGCCCCGGAGGACGTGTCTGGTCGGAGAATCCCACTCATACGACTGACTCATCCAACGATGGCATTTTAGGAGTCAATGCAGCCGTTCCGTTAGTAAGCTTTGATTCATCAGATACCCTGAACCAAGCAAATAATCGTTTCGTTGGAGCGATCGCCAATTCTTCCTCTATCCCCTCCAGTTTGCCAACCAATGCACCCTGGACTCCTGTTTCAACGAAGATGACTGAAAGCCCTTCCGTTAATGTATCCACTTTGGCGACTGCAACTGGTTTACGACAGCAGTCTCTCAACTTCTTCTCATCTGGCCTGAATACGCTCCTGGGTGTTGAAAATAATCCACTAGCGCAAAGCAATTTGTCAGTGGGCTTGATGGGGGCGATCGCCTGACCTGACATTGCTCAGGGCATTGGTGAAGCAGCAAAAGATCATCTGAAGTGCCCCCAAAGCATTCGCACCTGCAATGGTAAGTGTCTTTCACTCTCATTCAGGCACGAATGCTTTGGGGGATAGATTTATCGTGAAACTACAGTTCTTTGTCATGAGAAAGAAATGACACAATGATTCACTCTCATTAGTGCTGCCATCGCGTATCAAATTCCTTTGGCTCATGAACCAAAAGAATTTGATACGCGACACCTGTCTTTTCACACGCCCCAGAAAGGATCAGTCTTTCATCTCCAGCATTTGCTGAATCAGTGCGGTGAGTTTCTTCACCTCGAAACCTTCCGCCAGTTGAATCACCATTTTTGCAAAGGCAGCGTACTCAGGTTGCGCCACCGCCAGTTTTTGAACTTCCTCCTGCAAACTGAATAAGTCTCCGCTTGCGAGCAGTTCACTGTATTCCTGAAGTGTCTCAACGGGAGGCGGCACCAGTTCTGCTTCCGTCTCACTGTCAGCTTCAGGTGTGGCAATTGTGGATTCGTAGATCCACTCCAGCTTGAGTTGCTCTTGAAGCTGAGTGAACAAGGCATCGGCCTGTACGGGTTTTGCTAGGAACGCAGTGCATCCTGCGGCGATACTCTTTTCCTGATCGATGTCAAAAACACTGGCGGAAGACACAATGACAGGCAGATTTTGAAATGTGGGGTTCTGCCGCAACTGATGGAGCATCTCAAAGCCGTCCATCACGGGCATCGATAGATCGGTAATGACCAGATCGGGTTGCTCGGACAGACGGGCCAGCCCTTCCTTACCATCGCTCGCTTCAAACACCTCAAATCCAATTGGTTCGAGCAAATTTACAATGACCGCACGATTTTCCCAGCGATCATCTACCACCAGAATTTTGCGTTTCTCTCCCTGGTAGCCCGTCACCACACCCTGAAGATGCTGGCGTGCAGATGCAGCCCAGCCATTAGCCTCCGGCAGTTCAACGTCAAACCAGAAGGTGCTGCCAACCCCCAACTGACTTTGCACCTGGAGCTGACTGCCCATCAACTCTACAATCTTCTGGCTAATGGACAAGCCTAAACCTGTTCCCTCGGCTTGTTTTTTGGTGCTGCCGATCTGCTCAAAAGGTAGGAAGATTTTCTCCAGTTGTTCTGGGGTCATGCCCACACCCGTGTCTTTCACGCTGAAGCGGGCCTTCACAAAATCAGGCTTTTCCGAGGGTTCAAACTGGACCAGGAGGGTGACACTGCCTGCGTCGGTGAACTTGATGGCATTGCCCAGCAGGTTAATCAGAACCTGCCGTAACCGCTTCTCATCGGCCTGTACCCCAGTTGGCAGTTCGCCTGGGGTGTAAATGAAATCGATCCCCTTTTGGTCAGCCCGGATGCTGCAAATTTCTGCAATGCCCTCCAGGAAAGACGGTAGATGAAATGGACTGGGTTGGAGTTCCATCTTACGGGCTTCAATCTTGGATAAATCCAAAACATCATTAATCAGCATCAGCAGATGGTTGCCACATTGTTGAATGATCTCTGCCCCTTTCCGTCCTTTATCATTGAGTGATGGGTCACGTTGTAGAATTTGCGCGTAGCCTAAAATGCCATTGAGCGGGGTACGCAGTTCGTGGCTCATGTTGGCGAGAAATTCGCTCTTGGCCTGGTTGGCATTATCTGCTGCTACTTTGGCGACCTGAAGTTCAGCGGTGCGCTCTTTGACCCGGTGTTCTAACTCAGTAAAGGAGGAGCGCAACTGACCTGCCATCTGATTAAAGGCTCCCGCCAACACTTCCAGTTCGTCAATTCCCTGGATTTCAACAGTCTGTTCCAAATCACCCGCAGCAATAGACTCGCTTGCCTGCCGTAACTTGAGAATAGGACGGGTGATCCAGCGGGAGGTGAAAATTCCTAGAAATGTGGCAATCCCCAACGCTGACAAGCAGAGCAGAATGGTAGTTTGCGTGTTGGCATTGATCTGTGCCATAAAATCTGATTCTGGCACTGTTACCACCACCAACCAATCTAAACCCTGCTCACGAAAGGGCGTAACCTGGACAAATTGACGCTGCCCATCGAAGTCAAACGTGAGCAGATGGTTTCCATTAATTTGCCCGAAATTGCCGAATTGTGACTGTAAGTACTGAGCAGTGGCTTGGGTGAGTGAATCACTACTAGCTTGAATGGAAAGGCGTTCAGTTCTATTGCCAACTCTGCGGAAGGGCTGTTCGGTGGTTGAAGTGGCGATAAGATTGCCAGACCGTTCGATGATGAAGGCTTGCCCTGTTTTCCCAATTGCGAGCGATTGCAAAAAATCTCCAATCTGGGAAAGGCTCATTGTAATGAGCAGAACCCCTTCTAAGGAGCCGCTCGGCCCATAAACAGGCTGACTACCTGCAAGCAACAATGTTGAGTCAGTAAAGTGAGGGAAAATCTCGGACCAAGAAAATGTACGGTTAGCGACAGCGACTTTATACCAGGGACGAGTGCGAGGATCGTAGTTATCGCGGGAGTTGAGGAGAATTAGGCGAGAACCACCTGGGCTGGCTGCGTATCGGCTGAACGCATAATTGTTGGATTGGCTAGCTTCAACAATCGTCAGTGAACCATCATCCTGTCTATCAATCCCAACAAACTCTCTGGCCTGATTTCCAATGCTGATCTGAGTTGTTTCCTCAAACACCTGCATCTGCTCCCAAAAATGCTGCATCAGTTTAGGCAGATTGCGTGAGTCGATCTGCCTCGATGCGAGGGCTGCGGCATTAAGTTGATTAATTCGTTGGGGGGTTTTGATGAAGGCTTTTAAGTCTTGCCTAATTCGGTAACTGATCTCTTCTTTGAGTTGAATCGCCAATTCGTTAACCGCTTGTTGCCCATTTTTCAAAGATAAATAGCCAGTCAAACCCACTGCGGCAAAGATCTGCATGACGAAAGGAACAACCAGAATCACACGCAGAGGGGCTTTCTTTCGCGATCGCTGCGCTGGACGGGGAATGTGCGGTGACATAAGAATCTAAAAAACAGTAGGCAATTCAGACAACATTAGGGTTCCCCGAAGGAGACAATTACTCTCAAGCTAAGGAAAAAGGCGTAGTTGAACTGGAAACCCCAAAGCTGAGTCCTGTCTCTTGCTGTCGAATAACACCCACGAGATGCGCAACGCGGTGGGGAAACGAGAGTTAGGAAGTAGGCTTAGAGGGGATTTAGGGGTGAGATGATTGAGGTGACGCTAGAAAAAGGGTGAGAAGGGAATGGTTAGTGTAGAGATTGGGCTGGAGGGTGCTGGAGAGCGGCGAGTGCCGGAGTGGATGGGGGAGGGAGTGTTGTATGGGAAGTACTGGAGTGAGAGCGGGATAGTAGAGCGGTTGGAGACGCGAGTGAAAGTGAATCGCAGACGGATGGGGCAGTACGAAGTGAAAGATTACGTGCTGCTGCTGAATAGTTAGGCAGTTATTCAAGCATTTCAGGCTTTTGGAAGCGAAAACTAATTTGAGACGAAATGAGAAAGAATTTGAGACGCGACACCAACAGTATTGAATCGTTGCCATACCCCAGAAATGACAATCTACTAGTGAAGTAGAGGTTTTTGAGAGAGAGCCACGCTTTGCGCGGCTCTCTCTCAAAAAAACTTAAAAGCTTTTAATACGGCACTGCCGATGGTAAGCACCCCAAGAAGCTGTCCCGTCCGCGTCGTGGACGGGACAGCTTCTTGGGGTGTTATTTTTTCCATGCCGACTGATATACCTGACTTTTTCTGACTTTTGCAGACTGACTCCACGAGAGGAAAACCTTAGATTAGGTTCAACGAAGAGAGAACGCGGTTCAGCCCACAGGCACTGCATTCACGACTTCCTGAATGTCCGCAACATTTACCCCCTGGAGTTATTTTATGCCTGTCTACACAATTGCCAATGGTCAGTTCCGCGAAGTTTCTCTGGACGCAAATGGCTTACCCCTGATCTGGGGCTATACCATCAACGGTAGCTCCAGCATCGACACCATTACTGGCGGTAGAGGGAACGACCTTCTGCAAGGAGGCTACGGCAACGATACTTTGCATGGCGGCGACGGGAATGATATTTTGCGCGGTGGTGGACCTTTGCCTGTCCAATGGTTTAGCGATGGGGATGACACTTTATATGGAGGAGGGGGTAACGACAGGCTCGAAGGCGAAAAGGGTGCCGATACTTTATGGGGAGGAACTGGGAATGACACACTAGAAGGTGGATGGGATAAAGACGCGCTATACGGCGAAGAAGGCAATGACACGCTCGACGGTGGCACAGAAGATGATTCGCTGTTTGGTGGCATCGGGAACGACATCCTCAAGGGCGGTGCTGGCAATGACTGGCTGTATGGACAGCAAGGGAATGACGACCTGAGGGGAGAGGAGGGCGATGATTTCATGCGGGGACAGGAGGGCGATGACCGACTGGATGGGGGAGGTGGCAACGATTGGATCTATGGCGGGCAGGGCAACGATTGGCTGGATGGTAATTCGGGAACCGATCTCGTCTATGGCGAGGAAGGGAACGACATTCTACACAGCCAGCCCAATAGTTCAGGGAATGGAGACACGCTATACGGTGGCACTGGCTACGATGCATTTGTCATCAGCAATGGTTCGACTGTGAGTGCCCAGGCTGGCTCCGACCGATGGCAGAAATTCTTGACGAATAGCGGACTGGCCATTGGCAGCGAAGTTTTGGGAAAAATTGGTATTCCTTTTGTTGGAACAGCGGTGACTGCCCTGCTTGATCTGATTCAGACCGCGTCATTCGAAGTGCCAGCGCCAAAAGGCAACGCGATTAAAATTGAAGACTTCAACCCGACGGAAGACTTCATTGTGATTCGCCATGCCGCCAACCAGGATATCAAATGGAATTCTGGTGTGGTCACCAACAGCAATAAGGGCATCGACTTTCTGTTGGGCGATGGCAGCGGCGGTACGGTGCTGACTGCTACTGGGGATGAGCTGAAAAGAGGGACGATTTTTGCGAAACAGTTTGAGGAAACGGCCCTGGTGATTCAGGGGAACCAGATCACTCGCAATGGAGAAACTCTATCCCGCAGCGAACTGTCCAGACTGGGTGTGAACCATTCGATTTTTCAAGACTTGACCAGCAACGGTGACAAAATTACGGTGTTGGGAGCCTACGGTCCTCAAGTGTTCTATGGTTCTGACAACAACAGCACCTTGGTGGGCACTGATCGCTTTGGTGATACGCTCTACGGCTATAGCAAATATACGGGTGACCGATCGACGAATGACCGATTGGACGGTAGAGGTGGCAATGACACCCTGCATGGTGGAGGTGGCAACGACATCTTAATCGGGGGTGGAGGAAATGATACCCTCCTGGGTGGCAACGGCAACGATATCCTCAATGGATTTGGCAACCGGGGGGCTGAAATTGACACAATGATGGGTGGAGCTGGTGCGGATACCTTTGTTCTGGGAGATACTTCTAGAATGTATTACCAGGGGAATGGTAGCCATGCGGTGATCAGGGATTTTCAAGCCAGCATCGACAAGATCCAGGTCTTTGGCAGCACCAGTGGCTATTCCTTGTCCACCATCCCTGGTGCTAGCCCGATTACCTATATCAGGAACAGGGTTACCTCGGACCTGATGGCAATTGTCCACAACGCTGCCGTTAGACAGTCAGACCTGATTTCTGCCATCTAAAGCGAGCAGTGAGCCATCGAAGGTGGTTGTGGGTAGATTGCTACCGATCAGCAATCTACCCGCCCATCTTGGGAGCATCAGTAGATCCCCACGAGTTGCGCAACGAGGTTGAGTGGAAGTGGTTGAAAGGGTTGTGTGCAAAGGGACTGGGAGGAACTTGAGGAGGATAATGCCAATGAAGGTGTATCCGAGTAGAGGAACCACAGAGAGATATAACGGTTTTCATTCGCATAAGGTAGGGGGGGGCGGTGCCCCCACGCAGGGGCACACCCCCTGACCCCCTCAAGGGGGACTCACCCC
>CAZVXA010000105.1:0-3030 GCA_964630955.1 uncultured bacterium
TGCATCAGCGGATTGTAGATAGCTTGATTGGCCAGCGAGCACAAATTAAAGAAGTTCCCCGACGGCCCAAGGCTCTGAGATTCATGATCGGCGATGATTGTCAGATCGAACTAAGTTAGTTTGTGCTACCGCTACAGGGCGGTCTATGAAGCCGAAAAACGTGCAGGTATTCCAGCAGTTTGCCATCGGTGGCACGCTCCTGTTCAACATTATTGCGCTGCTCTGTTTTGGGCTACTGGGGCTTGGCCGCCATCACTTTGGCGATTTCGCCGATGGGCAATGTTATCTGGTTAAACCAACTGTGATGAATACTCGAATTGGATATCTCGTGCCCGAGTTCCCCGGCCAGACCCACATCTTTTTCTGGCGGGAAATTGAAGCACTCAAAACGATGGGGATTGAGCCGGAGCTGATCTCAACTCGCCAACCACCCGCCAACATTGTCTCCCATACCTGGGCCAATTCAGCTCAGCAGCAGACAACCTATCTGTTCCCCGGTACTCACCTGTTGCAGGGGGCAGTGCTGGAGCTGATGCGTTCTGGGCCAATGGGTTGGCTGCGCTGTCTGAGGGCAATCGCCCAGGCGCAGGATGTCTCTCTCAAAGGACGGCTGCGGCTGTTGGGACTGATGCTGCCGGGAGCGGAGGTGGCTCACCTGGCCCGGTCTCGTCAGTTGACGCACCTGCATATTCATTCCTGCGCAGATGCTGCAAACGTGGCCCTGTTTGCCCACCTGCTGTCGGGGATTCCCTACAGTTTGTCACTCCACGGGCCACTCACGGACTACGGCCCCAATCAGCCGCAGAAGTGGCAGCACGCCAAATTTGCGATCGCCATCACCAAAAAGCTATTCCACGAAATTGAAGCTGCGCTGACTAATCACTTGCCCCACGCAGTGTTCATTGCCCCAATGGGGGTGGATTGTACGACGCTCCAGCGATCGCAGTCCTATCTGCCCTGGCGGTCAGGTGACCCATTTCGGCTGTTTAGCTGTGGTCGGTTGAATCGCTGTAAGGGACATGCAGACCTGATTCGGGCAGTTGGGCTGCTGCGGCAGCAGGGTATGGAGGTGGAACTGGCGATCGCCGGGGAAGATGAGCAGGGTGGGACAGGCTATCGCAAGGAACTGGAGGCACTGATTCAGGAACTTAATCTGCAAGGGTCTGTGCATTTGCTGGGTGCAGTTTCTGAGGCGGTCGTCAAACAACACCTGGAAGCGTCCCATGCCTTTTGCCTCGCCAGTCTGAATGAGCCGCTGGGCGTTGCCATTATGGAGGCGATGGCAATGGAGACACCAGTCATCGTCACTGGTTCAGGCGGTGTGAAAGAACTGGTGGATGATGGAGTGGATGGTTTGTTAATTGAACCGGAGTCGCCCGAACAGATTGTGTCGGCAGTGATGCGATTAATGCAGAATACAGAATTTTCAGTTCAGCTTGGAAAGACTGCAAGGGAGAAGATTGTGCGATCGTTCCACCACAAACGTAGCGCCGAGATTTTGATGGTTGGGATGGAGATACTGGATTGACAAATTTTTGGTTGGAAGCCTTGCTGAGCATGGCTTCCAACCAAAAATTTATAAGCAGACCAACTGAAATTAGTGGTAAGTCGAGAAAATATGATGTCAATTCCGGCTGTGATGGAGCGCAAATCGCTCAGAGTGTTGCTGGTGATGGAACAATGCAACCCCGAATGGGCATCGGTTCCCCTGGTAGCCTACAATTTTTTTCGAGAGATCGACAGACTGGCCGATGTGACGCTGGTAACGCACGATCGCAACCGGGAAGCAATGCAGCGCAAGGGGCACAAAAATGTTGTTTACATGGCTGAAGGGGCATTAACCAGAGCCTATTACAAACTGATTGGCCCGATCGCCCTGAAAGTCTGGCCTTTGTTTCACACGCTGACCTATCCCATCTACGCGGAATTCAACCATCAGGTCTTCAAACAGTTTAACGCTGAGGTTCTGGCGGGGGAATATGACCTGGTTCACGTCATGACCCCAATGATGCCGCGCTATCCGGTGAAATTGATTCGTGCCTGCCAAAAAGTGCCATTTTTGTTGGGGCCTGTGAATGGTGGTGTGCCTTTTCCAGAAGGATTTCAGGCGATCGCCCGGAAGGAGCACTCCTATCTCAATTTTCTGCGGGATATTGGTCGTCTGCTGCCCGGATATACAGAGACCTATCGCGATGCAGCCCATATTCTGGCTGGCTCTGCGTATACGCTGAATGCGTTGAAACAGCAGTTTTCGCTGCCCGGTGAACAGATTAGCCTGTTTTACGAAAACGGGATTGAGGCGACATTTTTAGAGCCAGTGGCGAAATCATCTGTGGCGGATGAACTGCATCTGCTGTTCGTGGGGCGGCTGGTGCCCTACAAGGGGGCCGACATGGCAATCGATGCGCTGGGACAATTGCCGACGGAGGTGCAGCAGAAAGTTAGCCTGACGATTGTAGGTGACGGCAGCGAACGCCAGTGTCTGGAACAGCAGGTGGCACGACTCCAGTTGACTCAACAGGTGAAATTCACTGGCTGGGTGAAACCGGGGGAAACGCTGAACTATTATCGACAGGCGGATGTATTCTGTTTTCCATCAGTACGAGAGTTCGGTGGAGCAGTGGTGATGGAGGCAATGGCCTGTGGTTTGCCCTGCATCGTCGTCGATAACGGCGGCATTGGCGAATACGTAACGGAAGCAACCGGGTTTAAGATTGCCCCACATTCCCGAGAATTTGTGGTCAAGCAACTGGCGGAACGGATTACTCAACTGGTTCGTGATTATGAATTGCGATCGCAAATGGCAACGGCGGCGATCGCCCACGCCCAGCAGTTCGAGTGGGGACAAAAAGCCCAACAGATCCTCGCACTGTATCACCAGTTGTCAGGCCAGGAAGTCCTCACCGCGTAGATCATGTCTGCTTAAAACCCATCCTCAGAAGTGGCGGGGGGGGGGGGGGGCGGGCCCCAGAGGGGTGGTGGGTTTTTGATTTTGTTGGGGGGGTGGTGTTGGTTGGGCTGAGAGGGGGG
>CAZVXA010000105.1:3040-17128 GCA_964630955.1 uncultured bacterium
CCCGCTCCAACCTCCGTTTTTTCTCTCGATAAAACCCCCCCCCCCCCGCGGGGGGGGCGCCCCCCCCCCCCCCCCCCCACTTCTGAGGATGGGTTTTAAGCTTTAAGGTGACGCGATATGTTGGATGCAGAGCAGTGTCGCTCTCTATTTCAATCTGGGGAATATTTTAACTATTGGTTTGTCGAGTAATTCTGTATGATTCCATCTCACGCTCGTGCGCCTCGCAGACTATTGGTAACAGGGGGTGCAGGTTTTATTGCATCCAATTTTGTGCATTACTGGATGACACAGTATCCTGGCGATCGCCTCGTGGTTCTAGATGCCCTGACCTATGCAGGGAACCGCAAGAACCTGGCCAGTCTGGAACAGGAACTCAACTTTCGGTTTGTGCATGGCGATATTTGCGATCGCCCCCTGGTAGATGCGCTGCTGGAAGAAGAAATGATTGACACGGTGGCGCACTTTGCAGCGGAATCTCACGTCGATCGCTCGATTCTGGGACCGGGAGCCTTCGTCCGCACCAACGTTGTGGGAACCTTTACCTTGCTGGAAGCCTTTCGTCAGCAGTGGGAGCGGCGCAACTATCCCAGCGACAACCGCTTCCTGCATGTCTCTACCGATGAAGTCTACGGTAGTCTGGGGCCAAACGACCCTGCCTTCTCAGAAACTACTCCCTACGCTCCCAATAGCCCCTATTCTGCATCCAAAGCGGGAAGCGACCATCTGGCACGGGCCTACTTCCATACCTATGGGATGCCCACCATTATCACCAACTGTTCCAACAACTACGGGCCATACCACTTCCCGGAGAAGCTGATTCCCCTGATGTGCATTAATATTCTCCTGGGTAAGCCACTCCCCGTCTATGGCGACGGACAGAATGTGCGCGACTGGCTATACGTGCGTGATCATTGCAGCGCTCTGGATGCAGTGCTGCATCGGGGGAGCGCCGGAGAGACCTACAACATTGGCGGTAATAACGAAGTCAAAAACATTGACCTGGTTCATAAACTGTGCCATCTGATGGAGGAATTGGCCCCCAGCCTGCCAGTTCGTCCCTGCCACGAGCTGATCACTTTCGTGAAAGATCGCCCCGGTCACGATCGCCGCTACGCTATCAATGCCACCAAGATCAAAACTGAGCTGGGATGGACACCCGCCGAAACACTGGAAACAGGTTTGAGAAAAACGGTTGAATGGTTCCTGGCCAACTCGGAGTGGTGGCAGCCCCTGCTATCGAAGGAATATCAGAGTTACTACCAGCAGGTCTACAGCAGCCGATAGTGCTTGACTTCCAATAGGCTGATTTTTCGAAAAGAGGCGGCACTTTGTGCCGCCTCTTTTCGAAAAATCAGCCTAACTTCGTTTCAGGCCGAAAATCAATTGGAAAACGGTGGGGCTTCTGGGACAAACCAACGAGAATGAGATGGGAGATAATACCCACTGCTGGCGATCGCTCCTAACCTACTTGTCTTTCGTTCTCAACCCATGCTGAATTCCGATAGTCGTATTGCAATCCTGCTGCATGAAGGCGTTAAGACTTCTCGCGGCAAAACAGGACTTTCTCTACTGCGCTACAGCGATATTCCCATCGTGGCAGTGATTGACCAGGACTGTGCAGGGCTTTCGCTGCCAGATCTAACAGGAATTCAGCGGGATCTCCCCATTGTGGCATCGGTAGCAGAGGCACTGGCCTATGAACCAACGATCCTGACCATTGGCATCGCTCCATCAGGAGGTGCCCTGCCCGACCCCTGGTGGCAGGAGGTGCAGCAGGCAGTGGCAGCGGGACTATCTGTGGTCAACGGCCTGCACACTGCGATGTCTACCGACCCGGAATTGAGCAGTCTGGTGCAGCCCGGTCAGTGGATCTGGGATGTGCGGCGAGAACCCCAGGGACTAACGGTGGGCAGCGGCCTGGCGCGATCGCTCCCCTGTTTACGCGTGCTCACCGTGGGCACGGATATGAGCGTCGGCAAGATGTCCGCCAGCCTGGAACTAAACCGCGCCTGTGGACAACGTGGTTTGCGATCGCGCTTTATTGCTACTGGTCAAACAGGGCTGATGCTGGGACATGACGGGGTACCCCTGGATGCGGTGCGGGTCGATTTTGCCGCCGGAGCCGTTGAACAGATGATGATGCGCTATGGCTACGACTACGATATCCTGCACGTTGAGGGGCAGGGGTCGTTCATTAACCCTGCTTCGACGGCCACTCTACCGCTATTACGGGGTAGCCAGCCAACCCATCTGGTGCTGGTGCATCGGGCTGGACAGACGCACATTCAGAGCTTTCCCCAGGTGCAAATTCCGCCCCTACCAAAGGTAATCCAGCTTTATGAAGCGATGGCAACCGCAGGAGGAGCCTTTGCGCCTACGAAGGTGGTGGCGATCGCCCTCAACACCTTCCATCTTCCAGAGGGGGCCGCTGAGGAAGCGATTGAGCAGGTTCAGTTGGAGACGGGATTACCCTGCACCGACGTGATTCGGTTTGGGGCGGAACCGCTGATAGAGGCCATCCTGCAATAGAACGTGAATACGCCAAAGGGTGCCTGCCGCGTCGCAGCAGGCACCCTTTGGCGCGATTTGAGTCGCGTATTGCGCGGCTTAAATTGCGTCATCGAATTCATATTTCGTTAACGCAACTCGCCTGTGTTCAGGCGGTAGCGGTCATTGTTTTGCCAGGTGCGATCATCATTCTCCTGAGAGCGATCGGTATTGCGGCGAGGCGTTGTAACGGGGCGGCGAGCCTGACGGGTCAGCGAGAAGTCGTCTTGCAGTTCCAGACTCAAGTCGCGTGGGTCTACCACGATCACTTCAACTTCGCGGTTGCGGCGTAGCAACACTTCCGCCAGTACTCCTAAGCCTGCGCCTCCCAGTACTTCGAGAAAGTCAATCCTGCCAAAAATCTCGGACAGTACGGCTGCGGCTGCCGCCCCGATCGCGGCTCCCCGCAAAATGTTGGGATTGCTGCGACGGGTAATGGTTTCCCGCTCGGTAAATACCTGTGACGTTGCATTGATCGGAATCTTGCGAGCCTCAGAACCATTCCGTCCGGGCAGCACCAGATGCTTCGACACAAACTGAGTGCCGCCATCGGTGGGTCGCAAGTTACCTTCAATTTTGCTGCCTTCAGGAATGACCACCGTTCCCCGAACAATAATATCATCGTCCACAATCAGCGTCAGGTCTGATGTTTCGTCTGGCGTGACAATGATTTTATCTGCTTCTTCATAGCGCACCGGAATGTCAGTCCCAGCAGGAATCCGCATCCGGTTGCTATTCCGAAAGACCTGTGCAGTGCGGTAGTTCTCGGTGCCAGCATTGGCGGGTATGGCGATCGCCACAGGCACAAACACCGATGCCCCCAGGCTCATGGCCATCATCAGTGCGGCCTTTGACTGCCATGCTTTAGAAGTCCACATTGTTTGTTTTCCCTTTTAATCTCAGCGTGAATTTTGCAATCCCCTTCACAACCCGCTTGTGATTGCTACTTGATAGAGAATCGAAAAGAAGCAGGCTTGTTCCCAGAAATGTGGATTCGCAATCCATACATTTGCCCTCTGCTTGCGATCGCTTCAGCATACAGTGGCCCTCTGGCAGTCAGCACAATTGGCAGCCAGCAGTTTCCTGCCCCAATGGCAATTTCAAACTGTTGGGTCACCAGCGATCGCAACCTCTTCAGGTCTCGGCACTGCTGAAACAGCGATCGTCCCGGAAAGTCCAATTCATCCGGTAGATCTAGCGTGAGTGGATACAGGATCGCGTTTGCCGGGAAAGCAAAAGCTTTTGAATCAACAATGTTGAGGGGGCAGGAATCTTGAGAAGCAACCTGCTGGAGCGTTGTGAGGGCGATCGACTGCCAGGGAGGATCTCCTGGTTCGGTTATGACGTAAACAACAGATGATTGATCATTTATCCTGGATATCAGCTTTCATATACCGCTTTTCAAGCGCATGAGGTACAGGGTATTTGTTGAGAGCCTCGCGGAACATGGCTCTCAACAAATACCCTGGTTCTATCTGAGTGAACTTTTGACTACTTCTTCCTACAATGCCGCGAAACGCTCTTGGAGAGAGCGTTTCGCGGAAAATCTCATTCTAAAGCTGATTTTCCCTGAAACGCTGACTAAGTCAGTGTTTCAGGGAAAATCAGCGCGATTTAGGCTTTAGATGCTTTAATGCAGCAATGCGCACTCCTTGTACCATTCCTGAATCCCCAGCATCACCTGGGGACACACAGCCTACAGATCCAGAATCTGTTCACGCAGTTCTCGTGGAATAATCACCTGACTCACCGCATGAACAACCCCGTTCTGGGCAGGAATGTCACGCTGTACTACGCTGCCATTATTGATGATAATCCGCTCTGGTGTCACGCGCACTGCAACCCCACCGCCCAGTGTCCGCATCGCACCACTGCGCAACTGGTCAGAGGTGATTGCACCAGGAACCACATGGTAGGCCAGAACACGCTGGAGCAATGCTCGATTTTCGGGCTGGAGCAGGCGCTGGACTTTATCCTGAGGAATGGCAGCAAATGCCTCATCGGTGGGCGCAAGAATAGTAAAACTGCCGCCCTGCGATCGCAGCGTATTGGTCAAACCTGAGACTTCGAGTGCCCGTGCCAGAGTGGTAAACGAACCGGTGCCCGATATCTGTTGCAGCAGTTCTGAGAGGAAGCGATCACTCGTGTCCTGGGATCCCGTTGTTGGCGGAGCCGCACCGGGCTGAACCGTCGTTCCAGGAGCCGTACCAGGCGTTGTGCCGGGAGTCGTGCTGGGAGTCGTACCGGGGAGAGCACCCGGTTGAGTGGTTGTTCCAGGAGCCGTATCGGTCGTTGTACCGGGAGTCGTCCCAGGTTGAACCGTTGTACCCGGAGTCGTCCCAGGCGTAGTGCCTGGTTGCACCGTTGTGTCGGGTTGTCCTGTGCCACTGGGAGACTGGCCCATTTGGGCGATTGCCGGAAGGACAACAACAGAACCAATTCCAGTAACACTTACGAGGATTGCAAGTTGGCGCATCAGGGCGTGCTGTAACATTTTTATTTTTCCTTAATAACGGTTTGCCTTCAGCTTGCCGTAGAGCGTCAGAGACAACCTCTCTTAGGAGTTAGACCTGCATTTCTATCCTTTAGTGGAGGTAAAGGAACCATAGAGCGTTATGACCTGCCAGGGAGCGATCGCACAGGACTCCACTGCCGGGAAGGAACCGGGGGATTGCTCCAGCAGACTTTTGGGTTGAGGTTGAAAGCTTGGTTCAGAAGCTGCCCAGACATCGGGGGGAAAAATTTGGGAGAGGTTGATCGCCCCCACATCGCCATGACATTCATACAGCCGCAGCACCCATTCGCTGGCGCAATTCTCAGACTGCTTAAAAGCACTCAACACGAAATTTTCCGCTGGCAGATTGAGGAATTGTGCAGCGGCAGGCAGTGTTTTCTGGACCGAGGCTCTGGTAGATGTCGGCACTGGCAGCGGCAGTTCAACGACCTGGAGAGGATGGTTCAGTTCACGGGCATGACGCACGGTTGCAGCAGACTGCCAGCGATCGCTGTGGGGCACCAGCGCGTAGGTGAAACGGTGTTGCCCCAGGTCAGCCAGGGGGTTGGGCCATTCAGTTCCCCGCAGCAGCGTCAGACGAATCTGACCCGGTTGAGCGTCATAGCCATGTTTGTAGTCGCTCAACAGACTCACACCACCGTTTCCATCGCTTAAATCAGCCCAGTGGAGGGCAGGCACCTCCCACATGGCCTTTTCTGCCGCCGTCTGGGGACGAGTGGGGCGCTGGATGGCACCGAAAGGAATTTCACAGGTGAACTGATCTAGATCTGGTTGCACTGGAAAGTTCGCTTTCACCAGAACATGTCGCTCCTGCCAGTCCACCTCCGTGTGGATGGCCAGTACAGGGGAATGGGCCTGGAGTTCGTAGGTCTGCACGAAGGTAGACTGTCCAATTTGACGGACGATGCGAATTCGCTGGGTGATCGCTTCCCCCAAAAACGGTGCAGCGGAATCTCCCCAGTCCTCCCAGGCGATCGACTTCAGTTCCGCCACAGGCAGGGGGTGCTGCTGGTAGTTCGGATCGATATTCCAGGCGTCCCAGTACTGCCCCTGGTCGGTAAACGCCTGAAGCTCGTTAGCGGGACCGCTCAACAGCTCTCGCTGCTGACGTTTGTCGTAGAGGCTGAAGAGGTTTCCATTGGCGGGGTCGAGGGTGGCGCGGAGGATGGGGTTTTCGAGGATGAAGGAGGGTGGATGGGTGGATGGGTGGATGGGTGGATGGGTAGAGACGTTCCGCGGAATGTCTGTACAGGGTGGTGCAGGGGATGGAGTGATGGGGTGGAGCCAGAAGCAACGGTAGCCCATGGCGGGGATGGATTCGGCCAGGAATTGGAGTTGGGAGCTATCGTTTTTTGTTGTGGGCTGGGTGGGAACGGGGTGGCCTTCAAGGGTGAGGATTTGCCAGGTTTCTTTGGGTAGGTCGAGGGTGACGACTGCCGATCTTGCCCAGTTGAGGGAGTTGAAGACGGTGATCGCTCTTGCCTTCGGGTGGGGCAGTGGGGGGAGGGTGATGTGTTGGGCGATCAATTCCAGAGCATTCGTCAGAACGGTGGTTCCGATTTGTTCGACCTCTGCCCAGTCCCGGTTAGCGTCTTCGTACACTTCGGGGATGGCAGACCCCGGCAGGATATCGTGAAACTGGTTGAACAGGGTTTTCTTCCATGCAGTGGCGATCGCAGCTTTGGGGTAAATCGCGCCTGTCTGTAAGGTCGCCAGCGATGACCAGAGTTCGGCTTCGTAGAGCAGGCATTCGGCCCGATGGTTGGCCTGCTTCTGGTCGGCGTGGGTGGTGTAGCAGCCGCGATGGAATTCCAGGTAAAGATCGGTGTTCCAGGTGGGAGCTGTTGTGGCCAGGTGAGTCTCTGGGCCTATCACCTGGTCAAGGTAATCCCCTGCGGTGGTGAATTGCAATTGGGGGAAGAAGGGAGACTGGCCCCAGCGCCGTGCCAGTTCCAGCATGTCTCGGCTGGGACCACCACCGTGATCGCCCACTCCGATCAGCCAGAGGACGCTGGAGCTTCCGGTTTTAGACTCCCACTGCACGGCATAGTGGGCCATTTTTACCGGATCAATGCCTTCACCAATCGGGGCAGAATGGAGGCTGGGAATGCTACTGCCGTCGGGCGATCGCCAGATAAACGCCTCATAGGGAAACTGGGTCGTGTCATTCCAGCGCAATTTCTGCGTCACAAAGTAATCAATCCCACCCTGCTTTAACAATTGAGGAAGCTGCCAGCAGAAACCGAAGGTGTCGGGTAACCATGCGGTGCGGCTAATCCGGCCAAATTTTTCCTGGACGTACCGCTGTCCGTAGAGAATCTGTCGGGCGATCGATTCCCCGTTGACCACATTCAGCTCCGGTTCGACCCAGAGTCCGGCGGCGACTTCCCACCACCCGTCGGCAACGGCTTCGCGAATGGCAGCGAACAGTGCCGGATGATGCTCCTCGACCCAGGCATAAAGGGCAGGACTGGAGTGGCAGAAAGTCAGCTCCGGGAACTGCTGGTGGAGCTGCAACACAGATATGAAAGTGCGCTCTGCCGCCTCCCAGGTTTCTTCAACGGCCCAGAGCCATGCCAGATCCAGGTGAGCATGACCGAGCAGGCAAATCTCTCGCTGTTTCAGCCAGGTGCTGAAGGGCAGGAGTTTTTGCCGCACAACCATCAAGGACTGGTCGAAGGTGGCACGATTGCTTTGTAGTTTATCGGGAGGGGGATCGACCACCGCATTCCAGGCAATCGCCTGAACCGCTTCCACCAGCTCAGCCGATCGCTCCGGTTGAAACATCTCCACGTAGTGCTGCACGACGGCCAGCTCATCTGCCACAAATCCCGGCTCTGGACAGGGGGCGATCGCCTGGTCAGGGCGTTCATATAGGCAGAGCGATCGCACCAGTGCCCCGTCATCGTGACCGGGGCTGATCAGGCGAATGGTGAGGGTGATCGTTTCCCCCGGTTCCACCTGTCGTCGCAGCAAAACCCGAGCGGAGGTGTCGAACAGGTCACCTTCCTGCATCAATTCACCGTCCACGTAGACCTGGGCAAACTCGGCCCACCAGGTCAACGCCAGCCGCAGCGTCAGTCCTTCCAGGGAATACCCCTCCAGGGCCGGAGGGACAGTGATATTTTGGGCCAGCCAGAGGCCGTTTCTGCCCCGCTCCCAGGCGATATGTTGACGGGCATTCAGAGCCACTGGTGTCCAATTGGCCCAGTTGGGGACAGAAGTGGCCACTGCGGGAGTCAGGTTTTCGGTGCAGAAGCGCCACTGAGCCTGGACATCAAGCTGGGAAAGTCGTCGCAGTTGGTCGATCGCTCTGTTTACATTGTCGGAGTTGGGCTGGGCGGAAACCGTCTGGTCGGAGTTCGGCATCAATCTACTAAGATCAAGGCATCTGGCTTTGTTGAGACTTCCTGACTCTACACCAGATTGCCCTGCCCCAACGCCCACCCATGACTCCCACTGGTCGTTTCAAAAGCCAGATTCTGAGCCGACTATCGCAACAGACGCTGCGGTTGCGCGATCGCACTCAAGAATTCCTCCGTCGCGCCCAAATCACCGCCTCCTGGGTCGGTCAGATTGCTCTATATCCTGTCTACCTGGCATTTCAAAGTACCCGACTGGCGCTGCAACAAGCAAGCCAATCAACACGGCGACTCCTGGTGCGGCTGGGCGTTGCGACTACGCCGTCCACTGTCGCCTTGCCTGCGGATACTCCCATTCAAAAGACACTCCAGGCGGTTCAGACCCTGGCAATGACTCCCACAGACAGTTCGGCTCTGGCCCCAATTCAAGGAGTGGCCACGCTGCTGGATAACCACAGTCTGGTACTGGTGTCCATCGAGAATCAACCGCTGGATGTGCTGACACCGCAGCAGCAGCACGACTTACAGCGACAAATGGTGTACGAACTGGCCAGCTACTACCGCGATCGCCATCGTTTTGTAGAGAATCAGACGCTGGCGCTGTTGGCCCCTGTCCAGCCCGATGAGAATCAGTTACCGCCCGTCCGCTGGTTTCTACAGGTCATGAACTGGGTGCAGCGGGGGCAGGTGGCGATCGCCGTTGATCTGTTCCAGGAGTCGGCGCTAGCGATCTATTTTCCACCGGAGCTACCGGAGGTCGAGGTCGAGGAGGACAACCCCTGGTGGGTGAATGAATTTACTGAGGATACGTTGTCTACGAAGCCTGAGGTTTTTAGAGCCGTGTTCTTGCGCAGTCCTGAAGCACTCCCCACTGGGCTGCAAAATCCTCCTCTATTGCCTGCCGGGAAACAGGGCGGCGCAATGCAGCGCAGCACCGCAGGCAGGGTCGTCCAGAGAACCGCCACAGGCAAAGTACAGACCGTTGGTCAGGCCAGCGATCGCATCGTAGAAGCCCCTCTAGAAGTTCTGGAAATCGTTGGGTTGCAGGGGGCAGTGGCTGATCGCCTGGTCACGTCTGAAGCACAGCATGAGGAACCCTATATCGAAGCGCAGGCCAAACTGGTGGGCTATGTCAAACACCCCCTGGAGCAACTGCTGGGATGGATCGATCATGGGATGCTCTGGTTGGAGGAAGGCTGGTTCAAGCTCTGGCGCTGGCTTCGTCATACACTAGGGTCATAGCAAAAATGCCGCGAAACGCTCTCTAAGAGAACGTTTCGCGGCATTTTTGCTTATAGCGCTGATTTTTCCTGAAAAGCTGACTGCATCAGCTTTTCAGGAAAAATCAGCGCTACTCAGGCAAAAGTCCACTTAGTGGAATGCGATCGCCAAAAACGGGACAACGGTTCGGTATTATAGGGGAGCCTGTCGTTTGAAATATTCCTATGCTGACGCTCAAAGTCGTTGTTTACATCGTCGTTCTGTTCTTCGTTTCGCTGTTTGTGTTCGGGTTCCTGTCGAATGACCCCGCCCGCAACCCGAAGCGTCGTGACCTTGAGTAATTGTGCTTGAGACGGTTCTATTCTGCCCCCTCTGACTTTCCCCCGGTAGGGGAGATGGGGGGGCGAATTAGCTTTTTCCAGGTGCCATCAGAGGTGGGCGTCTACCGTACTCTAGTCACAGGTCTGGGAATCTAGCCGTCTCATCTGGCACTCTAACGTTGCTAAATCTGCCATCCAGGGAACTGGAGCATTCAGTTCCTGGTCAATCGGTTTGTTCTGGCTCAAAGCTGGAGAAACGATCTTCTCGTGCTGTCGGCTCATCGCTTTGCAGTCTCTGGGGAAATCGCTCCTCGCTTGCTCCGTGTTCCTCCCACAGGCCAGTTCTGTCTGAGGACGGCAAGGCTCTTTTCCTGAGCATCCGTCCCAATTTTGGTGTGAGTGTATGCCTTATCTGGTTTCGCTGCCTGCGCCGCCGCCAATGGTTCAGGCGCTTCCTGTCGAGGAGTTCAAATCGGTTTCTTTAGCCTCCCCTGGTGCGCCCACCTCAGTCCTCAACCCGCAGTTTTCTTCTGACCCTGCTGGGTCTCAAGGGGGGGTAAATGCTGGACACAGTTTGCTGAATGCTGAGCACAGTTCCTTAAAGGACACGCCTAAAACGCTACTGCCCCAGGCAGACACAACAGTTCCTCCTGCAATCACGCTATCGTCCCAATTCCAGCTCCGCCAGAATTCTCCCGCTGTGGCGCGATCGCCCCTCCCCCAGCTCCAGCAAACCCCTCAACCTGCAACCAGAGCTGGAGTACTGGGAGACCCGATACGGGCTACCTCACGCTCCAGCCAGACCTATGTTCCACAGGTGACCACAGGTGGCACTGGAAGCGACCTGGAGTACCCCCTGAATCTGGGGGGCAATCTATTTCCTATTCTGTCGGAACTGGCTCAGTCCACACCCCAACAGGTTCCGGTCACCCCCACTCCTGTCCCCGACGCCACAGACCCGAATCGCCAGATCCTGGTCATCCCCAGTCGCGAAAGTCCTGCTGCCCCACCCACCCCCTCACCCGCCAACCCTGTTCCTGAGACTGCCGAAAGCCCCACCCCTACGACCCCGTCCGGCGTTGGAGAACCTGTCGAACTGAGGGCCGATCGCCAGGATTATGACAACATCCGGCAAGTATTCACCGCAGAGGGCAAAGTCGAAATGCGGTTTCGTCAGGCCGTGCTGAATGCTGACCGGGTGCAGGTCAACCTGCAAAACCGAATTGCGGTAGCAGAAGGCAATGTGGTCTTGCGGCGAGGCGATCAGGTGCTGCTGGGTGATCGCTTTGAGTACAACTTTGTGCAGGAAGAAGGCACCATCTTGAATGCCCGAGGGGAGGTGTTTTTACCCTCGGCGGATGCCGACTTTGCCCCCACTCTACCCACCGATGTGACTGCGGGGTCTCGCGCCGATCGCCCCCTCTCCGAGGTGCTGGCAAACGACCAACCCGTGACTGGTGGGCAGGGCATCCAGGTGGGCGTGGGTCAACGGGTGAACCAGCCCGCAGGTCAGACCCAGGGGGAGCTGCGGCGCGTCCGGTTCGAGGCAGAACAAATCGAGTTCAATGCGCTTGGATGGGTCGCGACCAATGTACGGTTGACCAACGACCCCTTCTCTCCACCGGAACTGGAGGTGCGATCGCCCCGAGTTCGCTTTACGCGCCTGTCGCCGACCCGCAGCGAGATTGTGGCCCGCAATCCCAGACTGGTGATTGACCAGAACACGTCAATTCCACTGGTGCGGGAGCGGGTGATTCTGGATAGCCGTCGCCGTGACCCCAGTCTGGTGCAGTTTGCCTACGATGACGACCTGGGGGGATTCTATGTGCAGCGATCGCTGGAGGTGCTCAATAGTCCGGCGGTGCGGCTCACGGTGACGCCCCAGATTCTGGTTCAGCGGCTGATTTCTGACAACGGCGGCAGCCCCTTCGATGGCTCCAACTTTGGTCTGGTCACCCGCCTCCAGGCTGACCTGAGTCCTCGTACAACCCTGCGTGGTACGGCAGCCTTTACCAGTCTGGACTTGAGCGATGTGGAGGATAATCTCCGTGCCAGCCTGCGGTTGCAGCAGCAAATCGGCACCTCACTGGGCCCCCATACCCTGGCACTGGAGGCCAGCTACCGCAACCAGTTGTTCAACGGTTCTCTGGGATTCCAGAATGTGCAAAGCAGTATTGGCTTTGTGTTTACCTCTCCGGTCATTCCCCTGGGCAGTTCTGGCATTAATCTGAGCTACCAGGCAGGTGCTCAATACATCACAGCAGATACTGATCGTCTGGACCTGCTGGCCCCGATTCGGGAGAATAACCGAATTGGTCTCACTCGCTTCCAAACCAGTGCCGCCCTCAGCCGCTTTTTTCCACTGTGGCGAGGCGAAGCACTGCCAGCCACGCGAGAGGCGGGGCTGCGGTTCAGTCCCCGCCCCATTGTGCCCTTTCTCTCTCTGGGAGTTGGAGTGCTGGGGGTCAACAGTCTCTATAGCAATGGGGATAATCAAGCCAGCCTGACGGGAACGGTCAGCTTGCTGGGCCAGTTTGGCAACTTTTCCCGCAACACGCTGGACTTCACCGGGTTCAACGTAACGCTGTCGCAGACCCTTCTGAGCGGCAGTTCTCCATTCCTGTTTGACCGGGTGGTAGACCAGCAGGTGCTCTCTGCTGGAGTTTTGCAGCAGGTCTACGGTCCATTCCGGGTGGGCTTCCAGACCTCGCTGAGCTTGAACCGGGGCGAAACGATCGACACTGAGTACATCCTCGATTACAGCCGTCGCACCTTCTCCATTACCCTGCGCTACAATCCGGTGCGTCAGTTGGGGTCGCTGACGTTCCGAGTGAGCGACTTCAACTGGGGTGGAGTGCGCAATCGGTTTGACGACACACCGGGCAGAAGCACGGTCGAAACAGGAGTCGAGCGCTAAAGCACCTAAAAAGAAGAGTGCGTCCCTCAAAGAATTAGGTTATGGTGGGGTTACCCCGTTGTGATCAGGGAGCAGTCTTAATTTCATCTGTGCTTGTTTGCCGTTGTGGGCAACCCCGGCGATGATTCGTTCTTTCACCGCTTTTTCCGGCAATGACCGATCATGCCAGACTCGCTGCCACTATTGCCTCTGACCTATTGAGCCGCTACAGCTTTGACCTGGGCGCATTTTCATCTGACCAACTAGTAGACTATTGGCTGCGGCGCTATCCCGCTGAGTGGGTGCGGGCTGCTGTGATAGAAGCGCTCTACCAGGGACGGTATAAGGCAATTTCAGTGGGGCAAATTCTGGCGATGTGGGCACGGCGGAGCCACCCCCTCTATCACTTCAACGGCGACTTTGAGCGGATGGTGCTTGGGCAGCAGGCGATGATGCCACTTCTGTCTCAGAGAAATCAGGCAACTCCAGTGAGTCAATCCCAGTTGGTGGTTGGTGCTGCGACTCAGGAGATTCAGGAATCCGAGGAGGCACCCGCTGCTGCTGAATTGCCGACTCCTCCTGATTTTGCGGCGATTCACCATGCCCCTGCTGTCAACCGCGATCGATCCCTCTCCTCCGATCTGGAATCTTCTCCCCCCGGCTCTCCAGAAATTTGGGCGCGTAATGATGCCGCCAAGCACCCCATTCATCGCTTTGTTCCAGAACCAGAAGGCTCTATTTTCTACGTCAAATTACGTGCCGTTGCCCATGATGAGGCATTTCCTGAACCGCCTGCAGCCCTTTCCCCGGAGTATGCGCTGACTAGCGAGAGTTCCTTGCAAGCTTGAGCACCTCATATAGCCCCACACACTGCTGAAACCACTGCTGATCAATCGGCTGTGGGTACGGAACTGTCGTTTCGTTGTCGCCCGCATAGAAGTGTTGAGCCTCGTCCCCACTGGAGTAGACATCTGCCCCAATCATGGCCAACAGTGCAGCGCCGTAAGCAGGGCTATCGGGAAAATAGTCAAAAGTCCAGTGACTAAATTGCGCCAATTTTTCCTGAGAAGCTGACGCAGTCAGCTTCTCAGGAAAAATCAGCACCAAAACAAAATATGCCGCGTTAAAAGCCCAGTAAATTGAGGAGCGGTGGGGGGGGTTGCAACCCACCCCACCACAAATAAATAAAGTAGTATAAAACCCAAACACCGGCAAAAAGCACCACGT
>CAZVXA010000105.1:17138-21805 GCA_964630955.1 uncultured bacterium
GCGCTAACTAGTGAGAGTTCCTTGAAAGCTTGAGCACCTCATATTTTTCCCTGAAACGCTAACGTACTGGACTTTTGGCTAAATCGGCACCCCCAAAAAATATGCCGCGTTAAAAGCCCAGTCATACCGAGGAGCGGTGCGGTGCTAAGCACCACACCGCTCCTCGATTCATGCCTGACGTGTACTTCCTAAGCCTCGTCAAACGGCTCCAGGTCGAGCAGGTACAGGTATGGTTCTGCCAGTTCCGGGCGCTGAAAGGCGATCGCTCTCAACAGATGCCAATCGTTTAACCCTTCAAAGGGGTTGGTGTACTCATCGGTTTCCAGGCGCACTGCCAGCGCTGCAACTTCGTGCTCAGTCATGCGAGCCACATCCAGCTCCGAAAAATCCAGCACTCTCATGGCAACCTCCTCCCCCAGGAGACAGAACAAAGGCAGATGATTTCTACAACAAGGGTCGAAACACCCTCTTAGTGCAGAAATTGGGCGGTTGGACTCCAACGCTCCCTATGTCCATCCTATGTCGTTTCCTCAGGCTCGAACCGTATTTGCTCCGTAAAGTTTTGCATGAGTTCAAGAACCCTTAATGAAATTTCATGCCCCATCGGCAATTCCTGGTACTCCGGCTCAATGCCCAACTGTTGAAGCGTTTGTCTAGCCTGTCGGGCAGCGGTAATCGGCACCACCAGGTCTTGCGCTCCATGTACCATCAGTACTTTTTGGGGAAATGGGTTCCCCAGTTGAACCGGGCCGTGCAGGTAGCCGCTCAACACCATCAGCGCCGCCACCGGGAGTTGTAGACCCACATCCAGTGTCATCGCGCCGCCCTGGGAGAAACCGCTGAGAATGGTGCGAGACAGAGGCACTCCAGTGAGGGATGCGAGCGATCGCAGCCACTCCGTCAACACGTCCCGGCTCTTGACCACCTCCGGTTGGTTTGAGAAATCAGGATTGCTCTGGAAGCTGTAGGTGTCTGGCAGTGAGTACCACATACGCCCGCCCGGTGCGTAGGGAAAGGGGAATGTAGCATCGGGGAAGATCATCTGAAAGTCGGGCAGGTCAATCATAGAGGCCAGCCCTGCCACGTCCTGGGCATTCGCCCCCCAGCCGTGGAGGATAACCAGTAGCCCCCTGGGTGGGTTGCCGCTCTGGGGAGGGACGGAAATAACACGTAAAGTCAGAGTTTTACTCCTTTTGCACAGCTTCAACGGCTTCCATCGCAAGGCGGATAATTAGGGGTTAACATCGGGCGCGGCGCACCGCACATTTCGCCTTTAATATAAAAGCCGATTCAATCCATAAAATCATAATTTTCTTGGAGCCTGCTTTGCATCTATTCTGAATAAGCGGTGTGGGTAGAGGTGGGGCAGATGCGCTTGGTGCCACTCCGAAAGGAGAAGCTCCAAAAATGACTCGATAGACCCACTCGAATGACGTGGAGGGGATTTCTTATGGCACGGTTGGCGCTGGTGAGCGTTTCAGACAAAACAGGACTGGTGGATTTTGTCCGCACGCTGGTCGAGCAGTTTGAGTTTCAAATTATTAGCAGCGGCGGGACGGCGCAGACGTTGAAAGACGCCGGGATTCCCGTGACAAAGGTATCGGACTACACGGGGTCACCCGAGATCCTGGGAGGCCGAGTCAAAACGCTGCACCCTCGAATTCATGGTGGAATTCTGGCGCGGCGGGATCTGCCGCAGGATTTGACTGATCTGAAAGCCAACAACATTGAGCCGTTTGACCTGGTGGTGGTGAACCTCTACCCATTTGAGCAGACGATCGCCAAGCCCGACGTCACCCTACCTGAAGCGGTGGAACAGATCGATATCGGGGGGCCTGCCATGCTGCGGGCTTCCTCCAAAAACTTTGCCCACCTGACGGTGCTGTGCAATCCTGCTCAGTACCCCCAGTACCTGGCAGAACTTCAGAACAACAACGGCCAAACCACCTTTGAATTCCGCAAGTCCTGTGCGCTGGCCGGATTCTGGCATACAGCGAACTATGACCTGGCGATCGCCACCTATCTCGGCACCCAGACCGCCGAAACTCCTGCCACAGAAACGCAGGAAGGCGCACTGCCCGAACGCTTTGCCATTTCCGGTAAACAGCTTCAGTCCCTACGCTACGGTGAGAATCCGCATCAGCCAGCCGCCTGGTATCAGACGGGGAATCTGCCTTCCGGCTGGGCAGTCGCCACCAAGCTCCAGGGCAAAGAACTGAGCTACAACAACCTGGTGGATCTGGAAGCTGCCCGACGAATCGTGGTGGAATTTGATCCTTCAGAGGCAGCAGCAGTGATTATCAAGCACACCAACCCCTGTGGCGTAGCGCTGGGGGCGAGCATCTCTGACGCCTATCGCAAAGCCTTTGGTGCAGATGCGGTGTCTGCTTTTGGCGGTATTGTGGCGCTGAACCGGGCGATCGACGCTGCAACAGCCACCGCAATGAACCAGACCTTTCTGGAGTGTGTCGTTGCCCCCGCCTGTGACCCTGACGCAGAAGAACTTCTCAAGGCAAAAGGCAAAGTGCGAGTGCTGATACTGCCAGACCTGCGGAGCGGCCCCACCCACGGTTTGAAGGGGATCGCAGGTGGATTTCTGGTGCAGACCTCCGATGATGCCCCCACCGATCCAGCGCAGTGGAAGCTGGTTACCGAGAAGGCCCCCACTGATGACCAACTTGCGGAACTGGTGTTTGCCTGGAAAGTGTGCCGCCACGTCAAGTCGAACGCCATCGTGGTGACGGGTGATCGCACCACTCTGGGCGTTGGAGCCGGACAGATGAACCGCGTCGGTTCCGTCAAAATCGCCCTGGAACACGCGGGAGAAAAATCAAAAGGAGCAGTGCTGGCCAGTGACGCTTTCTTCCCGTTTGACGATTCGGTGAGACAGGCAGCAGCAGCGGGAATTGTGGCGATCGCCCAACCAGGGGGCAGCCTGCGCGATGCAGACTCGATCAAGGCGGCAAATGAGTTAGGGTTGGCTATGATGTTCACGGGTGTACGCCATTTTCTGCACTAGCGCCTGACCCAAACAACATAAGCAAGGTATTTATGCAAACTGATTCGCAAATTACACCCGAAGTCTCCGTCACCATCCTGTTGCAGGGCGGTCAAGACTACACGTTCACCCTGGCCTCCAATAATCTGTTGCTGCAACAGTTATTTGAAACGCTGGTAGACCAGACCGAAAATCGTGCCCAACGTCTCTTCCAGATCCCGGTGAACGAGGGCAAGGGAATGCTATGTTTTCCGAGCGATCGCCTCATTGGCATGATCACTGAACCCCCACTGGTACTCCAACAGGAACCACAAGCGGTTGCCGCAGTTGAATAAGTCTTGCTGCCACCTGTCGTCTGCGCCTCTCCTGTACTCGTATTCCATGGAACGCGAGTACGGGGGGAGGCAGAGGTTTTTTTCGCTCTTTATTTCCTGGACTTTTGGCTAATACAGCGCTTTGCGCTGAACTAAAATCAAACTTTGTGTTGAGAACCGCGCTCTGCGCGGTTCTCAACACAAAGTTTTTACCAGATGCACTTGCAAAGTGCTGTAGTCCACCAAAGAAACTTTTCCTGGTTGGAGTGGCGTGCGTTGCGCGCCACTCCAACCAGGAAACCAGGCAAAATTTGCTTGGCGAACTACTAAATAGCGCCAATTTACCTGAAATGCTGACAGCGTCAGCATTTCAGGTAAATTGGCGCAAAAATTGGATTTGCCGTGAAACACTCTCTACGAGAGCGTTTCACGGCATTGTAGAAAGAAATAGCCAAAAGTCTAGTATTACGGCTGCTCCGTGCTAAGTTTTATGAAGTACAAGTTTATTTTTTCTTAAGGATTGAGGCGCTATGAGCTTCGAGATCCCGGAGTCGATCAAAGTCTACAGTCAATTTTTTCATCCCATCCTGATGTGGCTGCTGTTTGGGATGACACTCTACTCGATGTATCTGGGCTTCAAGATTAGAAAAACCCGCTCCGCCGAAGGTGAAGAGAAAAAGCAACTTATCCAGGGGCGGTTCAACATTCGTCACCACCAGCTCAGCGCACTGTTGCTGGCCTTTATGGTAACGGGTTCGATTGGTGGAATGGCGGTCACCTACTGGAACAGCAGTAAGCTGTTTGTCACGCCGCACCTGGTTGTGGGGCTGGCAATGACCGCCATGATCGCCATATCGGCCTCCCTAACGCCCTTCATGCAGAAAGGCAATAACGTTGCCCGCTATACCCATATCTTTCTGAATATGGGATTGGTCATTCTGTTTGGCTGGCAGGCCGTGAGCGGGATGGACATTGTGCAGCGGATTGTCGCCCGGATGGCAGGTACGGCCTGACTCAGGGGCTATCTGAAAACCCAAATTCTGGAGGGTGCGACGTCACATCGTCGCACCCTCCAGAATTTGGGTTTTCAGATAGGCTTTAAGCCACTGGCTCCGGTGTCGCCAATGGAATCGTAATGTGAAACTGGCTCCCCTTATCCCGTCCACCGGATTCTGCCCAGATCTGTCCCCCCAGAGCGGTGACAATTTGCCGACAGATGGCCAGCCCCAGACCCGTACCGCCCGCAGTGCGCCGTAGTGCTCCTTCCTCCTGATAGAAGCGATCGAACACTGTCTCCAATCGGTTGGGTTCAATGCCGCGCCCGGTGTCGCTGATGGTCACCTCGATCATATTGC
>CAZVXA010000106.1:0-19948 GCA_964630955.1 uncultured bacterium
TTTCTGGTTTTCTTGGTTGTCTTGTGGGGTTTCCCCCTTTTTGGGTGGGGGGGGGCCCCCCCCCCCCACCACTCGCAAAACGGGGTCTGAAAATTTGCAAAAGCGGGATGCACCCCGCTCTGAAACAATTTAAGCCTTTACCGCTAAAGCTTGCTCGATTGCCTTCAGCGTCGATGCCTCCGGTCTGCTGACTCGTTCGCCGCCAATTCCCATAAAGCCTTCTTCCTTGACCGCTTCTGCCACTTTACGGGCCAGCGACAGCAGCCATTGACGAAAATCCTGGGCCTGCATCATTGTCACCTTGGAGGCCAGAATGGCGGCGACCTGATTGAGATGGTCAAGGGAAATTTTGCGACCGTCAGCAGCCGACTTCAGGGTCTCCAGGTTGCCCAGGTATTCAAAGGTCTGCTTCATCAGCAGTTGCTCTCCCTGCATTGGTTCTGCCGCCATTTTTTCTTTGAAGGACTGCATCAGCGATCGCCCCAGGTCGCTGGAGATATCAGGACTATCCTTCTCGGCCATGAGCAGTTGCATTGCAGCTTTCACTTCCTTTAGAAAAGTGACGGGATCTGACTTGTCAGACAAAACTACAGCGGAAATTGCGTGGATTGGAGCTTGCATCAAGGTAGACCACTCCGCATCCGTGAAATATTGTTGAGACATGGTTTCACCTCACTAATGTTGATAGAATAAGCAATGATTTAATGAACAGATAGTATTTCAAAGCTGTGAATGACTTTGGTGAATGCGGCATGGTGCGCTGCTTCCACCCAAACCATCCACAGTTCTGGAACAACACCAACGAACGTATATCGCTTTCAGGGATTCAGAATTCACCAGTCCTACAACTGGCTGACTTACCTTATGCAAAAGAAATAGGAATCTCATAAGAACATGACCGAACACGTCAGTTCGACAGAAGCGCGGAGGGGTGCCTGCCGCAACGGGGCAGGCACCCCTCCGCGCGATTGAACAGAGCAATGCGGCGGTTTGGGTCAGCTTTCCTCGCTGTGGCTGACCTGCATCTGAGAGTCGGAGAACTGGGGTTGAACCAGCCGATTGAGATCGAGCAAAAAGATGGGCGGATCGTTTGGGTCGGGAATGACTAACGCGCTGGCGCATCGAACGTTCGTCGCCGCCAGGTAAGCCGGTGGAACCGGGGCAAACGCAGTCTCAGATACCCGCAGCAGAAACGGCTGACTGGCAAGGGGGAGGGCAATCAGGTCTTTCTGGTCGGTCTGCAAAATCAGTAGGCAATCCTGGCGATCGCTCTCCCTGCAATCAGGTTTTTTCCTTGAACTGGCGGTGAGCAGGCGCTCGCTGGGGGGCGTGTGAAAAATCTGGTGTTCAGCATCCAGAACCAGCAGTTCTTGCCCCTGATAGAACAGGGGAGTACTGCTATCAAAGGGATCCAGTAGCTGCATCATCGGCACCACCCGATAGGCAAACTGGATGGGCAGAGCAAATCGCTCCTGACCCAGGTAAAACACAATTAACTTGTGGGTTCTAGGATGGGGGCTAAAGCGACGACCAGGGGAGGAAGGCATGGCAGGGGGATATTGAATAGCACAGCCCTACTGCTGAATCAGTTTTGCGATCGACTGCAAAAGTTCCTGTTCGTTGTAGGGCTTCGAGAAATAGGCGGCTGCACCCAGGCTCATGGCCAACTGACGATGTTTTTCGCTACTGCGCGAGGTCAACATCGTGATGGGGATCTGATTCAGTGCAGCATGGGACTGCATCTGTGCCAAAAATCCATAGCCATCCAGACGCGGCATCTCAATGTCGCAAACGACGGCCTGTACCTGAAGACCTGCGTTTAATCGATCGATCGCGTCCTGTCCGTCCTTGGCCTGTTCGACCCGGTAGCCTGCCTTCTCCAGCGTCAGCGCCAGGAATCGACGGACATTCACCGAGTCATCCACGACCAGAATTGTGCGGGGGCCAGCGGACCAATCCGGTAGGGTAGACAGCAGGTTGGGGGGCGCAGCCGAGTCCAATCGGGCATCGGGTAGGGAGACCCAGGACTCATCGGTGGTCGGAATGTGCGATCGCTCGCTCAAAATCCACTGCATCAGGTCTGTCACGCTGACCAGGGGCACCACTCGACCATCCCCCAGAATCGTGCAGCCCGAAAAGCCGGGAGGAAGTCCCAGATTTCCTTCGACCTGGCGTACCGCCACCTCCTGGTCCCCCCAGGAGCGATCGATCTCCAGGCCAAACGGCTGGCCGTTGTAGGTGACCATGACCACGGTGGGCGCGTCAATGCTGGGTGGAATCTCAAATTCCTCGACGTAGCGGGGGCAGTGGAACTGGAGCCAGCGACGCAGGCGGACCAGTTGCACCCCCTGCCCGTGCCATTCAAAGGCTTCTCCACCGTCGGTACTGACAATCTGCTCCGGTTCCAGGGTTAGCATTTCTTCCACCGCGTTGGAGGGGAAAGCCATCTGGAGTCCGTTGCTCTCCGCCAGAACGACTCTGGTAATCGAGAGGTTATAGGGAACCGACAGGGTAAAAGTGGTGCCCTTTCCGGCTTCAGTCTCTACCTGGATGTCGCCGCGCACCTGCTTCAGTTGGTTGCGTACCACATCCATACCGACACCGCGCCCAGAGAGGTCGGTCACGCGCTCGCTGGTGCTGAATCCCGGCTCAAAGATCAGCGACAGCAGTTCCTCATCGCTGGCGGCGGCCAGTAGACCTTCGTCCAGCCCCATTTGACGAGCGCGCGCCCGAATTTTCTCAATGGGAATTCCTCGTCCATCGTCACGGATGGTGATCAATGTGCGATTGCTGCGGTGGGCTGCGTGGATCTCGATCGTGCCCTGTTCCGGTTTGCCTGTTGCCTGTCGCACTTCAGGCGATTCGATACCGTGGTCGAAGGCATTGCGCAACAGGTGCATCAACGGTTCGTTTAAGGCTTCCAGAATGTTGCGATCGATCAGGGTATTGCCCCCGTAGATTCTCAGATCCACGGATTTACCATACTGCAAAGACAGTTCGCGCAACGCTCTGGGGAATCGATCCACCACATCTGAAAGGGGCCGCATCCGCACCTGGGTGAATCCCCGCTGGAGCTGCCGTGCGGTTTTGTTCAGTTCACGGGTGGTCTGCTCGGTTTCATCCATTTCCAGCTCGATATCAGTGGATACCTCCTGGATCTGGACAATCGTTTCCATCACTTCCTGTGACAGCAAGTACAGGCTACTGTAGCGGTCCATTTCCAGCGCATCAAAGCGGCTGCTGGGGGAGTCAGGCAGTGTGTAGGCAAACGTTGGCAGTTGCTCTCTGCCGTTGCTGGTGGCCCCGGCTGCCGCCAGCAGGGGAACTGCTGCCTGGGTGGTGATGCGATCGCAGGCTGTTCTCAGTTGCAGATTGCACTCGTCGAGGTTACGCAGCCGCTGTCCCAGGATTGACACCAGCTCCCGCATCCGCTTCATCTTGAGATCCAGGCTGTTGCGCTCGACCGTCAGTTCACCTAACAGGTCATTCAGCAGGTTGAGCTGCTTCATCGGCACGCGCACATTGGCTTCGACCGGATCGGGGATAGCGGTGGTAGTGGTATCGGGCTTCACCTCCAGCACACGTCGGGCTGACTTCTGGGTAGCAGGCTGGGTCAACGGTTGCAGATCGCCCAACTCTGGCGTCAAAGGGGTCGTGGGCTGTTGTTCTGGCCAGTGCTCGGTGGTGTTGGCTGCAACGGCTCCCAACGCCTCCCAGACGAAGGCTTCGTCCGTCAGGTCGGTAAAGGCAACATCGGCAATGTTGGTGATGTCTGACTCTGGAATCTCGAAGCTCAGCCCCTCCAGCGTGGTGGGCAAATTCTCCAGATGGTTGGTCAAGACCAGGGCTTGCGATCGCCGCCATGCTCGCAGGGCCGCGTGAGTCACCTCCTCTACAGCGGTGGGAGCGGTTTCCAGGGCGCGGGTGACCGACTCACACAGATGCACAAAGGGCTGGAGCTGGAGCATTTCCCCCAGACCAGCCAGCTCCTGCGCCAGGATCAGTACCTCCTCCAGCAGGCGCGGGTCGTTGTTGGCAAGTGCGCCCTCCAGCCGTTGCAGGCAGCCTTCAACCTCCGTCTCAAAAAACAGCGGGAGTACATTGTGCCCATCTTCCGGAGAGAGCATGGATGCCGCATCTTCGGCCTCTGGCTCACCCAATCGCTCATAGAGGGTGTCAAAGATGGGGTTGATATTGTCCCGGAGCCAGTCGGGATCGACCGTCCCAGAGGCGTGAGCACCTTCCAGAAAGCCACGGGTGGTGGCACCAATCGCCTGCCGCAGGGCATCAATGCTCGACAGCAGCAGTTCCTCCAGGGACCGATCAAGGTTGACCGAGTGCTTCTGAACTTTCAGTACCTTGAGGGCATCCTCCAGACGATGCGCCAGTTGGCTCAAGGTCTGGAACTGCATCATGCCTGCGCCCCCCTTGATGGAGTGGGCCGATCGCAGAGCCGCGTTAATCTTCTGGGTGTCGATGCCTTGACTGGCGATACCCAGGAGGTTGTCCTCCAGTGTATTCAGATACTCCTGCGCCTCATCAAGGAACTGGAGCTGAATTTCAAATTCCTTGTCTTGTGACATAGTGGTGAGTCGGTAAGGGGTTCAGGTGGCCTGACGGACAGGGAGCGATCGCTCGGATGGTCCGGATAATCGTTCCTTCTAAGCATCGGCTTCGATTTTGAATGTGCCCACGGAGGACTGGAGTTCCTGTGCCACTTCGACCGTTTGCCGCAGGGCTGAGGAAACCTGGAGCGAGGACGACGATGTGCGCTCAGACACCTCCGCCACCTGGCGCATCAATTTGGAGACCGCCTCAGAGGTGTGGGCCTGTGACACCGTAGCCGTTGAAATCGACTGCACCAGCTGATCAATCTGCCGCGACACCTCCTGGATTTCATTCAGGCTGCGCTTCGCACCATCAACCAACTGCGTCCCTTCGACCACCTGGGTCGTACTCCGTTCCATTGCGTCTACCACCTGACTGGTCTCCCGTTGGATGGCCTCCACAATCTTTTCGATCTCCTGAGTCGCCGCCGCAGATCGGGCTGCCAGTTCTCCCACTTCTTCCGCCACGACCGCAAACCCCTGGCCTTCTTCCCCGGCGCGAGCTGCCTCAATGCCGGCGTTGATGGCGAGCAGGTTGGTCTGCATAGCGATCTGATTAATCAGCGACACCACCCTTGAAATTTGCTGCGAAGATTCACCCAGACGCTTCACCTTCTTGGCCGTCTCACCCACCGTTTCCCGCAGACTGAGGATGTTCTGCACCGTCAGGTCCATTGCAGTACCGCCTTCCTCCGCAGTCATCGAGGCCGATCGGGCAACCTTTGCAGCCTCACGAGCGTTTGCCGCCACTGCCTGGATGGAGCGGGTCATATTTTCGACGGAATTGAGGGTGCGGGTGCTGGCCTCAGCTTGTTCGATCGCCTCTTCCGCCAGTCGGCGCATGGCGTCTTCGTTGGCAGAGAGAGACTGGTTCACCTGATTGGCAGAGAGCTTGACCTTCGTCACAATCTGGCGCAGGCTCTCCACGATGGAGTTGAAAAAGTCAGCAACCGTGCCGATGTCTCCGGCGGTCACATCGGCGCGAACGGTAAGATCGCCCCGGGTGGCCCCTTCAACCTCCATCAGTAGCGTCAGGAGCTGCATCTGGATGGCCTCCTTCTGCTGGCGCTGTTCCTCGGAGAGGGCTTCTGCTTCCCGCTGGGCTTCCTCTCGTTGAGCCAGCAATATCGACTGGGCCAGCGTGTAACTTACCTGGGTCACAATCTGCTGCAACAAACCCGTCTCTTCGGGGCTCCAGTGCCTTGGCCCGGAGCACTGGTGGACGTAGAGCAGCCCCAGCATCTCTTCTCCCGCCAGGACAGGGACAACGATGGTGGCTTTGACCTGAAGCTGCTCCAGAATTTCGTAGTGGCAGATCGACGGTTTGGCCGTGGTGATGTCTTCCATTATGGTGATTTTGCCTGCCCGATAGCGCTCCAGCGCTTCAGTCGTGAGTGGGTCTTTGACCGTCTGACCAATTGCCGCTTCCCACCCGCTACTGACCGACTCTGCCGCAATTACACCGCTCTTGAAATCCGGGTTAAATCGGTAGAATAGAACGCGATCGGCTTTGAAAATCTGCTGTATGCCTTCAACGGTGGTCTGTAGAATCTCGTCGGTTTGCATCGACTGCCGCAGCCGCAGCGTCACCTCGGCCAGCAGATTGGCGCGTTCGGTGGCCTCCTCCTGAAAGCGGAACTGACTGCGCAGAATTTTTTCAGACTCGGCAACGTTGTCGGCCATCTTATTAAAGGTTTTGGCCAGCGCACCAACCTCATCGTTGGAGAAGACTTCGGCCCGCGCAGTGCGATCGCCCGTCGCAAATTTCTGCGCAGTGCGTTGCAGATTCTCCACGGGCTGGCTGATGGCACGGGCCAGAACAGTGGCCAGGACGGTAGCCAGCACCAGCGCCACGGAACCGACCGCTAACTGAAGCAGTAGGCTAGTTTTCAGCAGTTGGTTCAGCGGCTGCTCAGAGGTGCCGCGTACCAGGACGGCGATTGGTTCCCCCTGAGGATCGGCCACAGCTTCAGCCACCATCGTGTAGGTCTGGTTGCCAACGTTTTGCCGGGTTGTGACGCTGGAGCGACTCAGGACTTTGTTTGTTTCCAGCGCCTGCACTGCGTTCTGCAAGAAGTCCACATTAGGCATCGGCGTATTGATGCTGGCTTGATTGATGTCCGGGTTATCCCCCATGTCCATGCTGGTGACCAGATCGAACTGCCCATCCGGTTGCCTCAGATACACTGCGCCATACCCGTTTTTGAAAGGCAGCAGTGTTTCTTCGATGATTTCTTGCTTGGCCAGATCGGCAGCAACGATCGCCCCCAGAGGACGGTTGGTTTTGGGATCAAAAACAGGGGTGACGACGTAGCGGATCAGGGCACTGGGGGCATCAAAGCCCTCCGGCAGTTTCACCCCTTCCTTCTGGAGTTCGGATTTGCTGACAAGGGCACTCCCCTGCACCTGCCGGGGGTTCTTCAGCACGGCGCTCACCAGTCCCCCCGGATCAAAGGTTTCTCCAGCCCGATTTTTGTTGGCGTTGACAATAATTTTGCTGTCTCTACCAACGAGTGTCACATATTCAATGTTGCGGGTGGTCAACTCGCTGGCGTAAATCCGTCTTAGTTGTGTTCTCAGATCGGAATTAATTGCTCCTCGCGCTGCATACTCCTGGACGGCTTCAATTGTGGTGGGGTTATCTGCCTGTCCCCGGAAGCCCTGCTCCATCTGGGCAAATTTGCGGCGATACTTCTGATCCAGCACCACCATCTCTGATTGCGCCTGGTTGTCTAGCTGAGCGCGTCCACTGGAGATCAGCAGCCAGGAGCTGACTCCCATCACCCCAGCCAGGGCGACAGCCTCCGTTCCAATCAGCGCCAGCATTTGTTTGCGGCGCACGGGCATATCGTAGAACCACTTCAAGGAAGACGCGGACGTGCTGTTTTTCCCGAGGGTGGTGCCTGACGATGGGAGCGGAGCAGCGTGACTGTTCTCGATTGATGGTGGCATCGTAGGGGGCAGTTCAGGGGATTCAGGATGGGCAGCAGTCGGATCGTTTTTGGCAGACGGATGAAACGTGGTCATAGAAGCCTCAATGCACAGGTTAGGGATTTAGAAGTGGGGCTACACAATTCACCTCAAGCAGTCTTAGTCCAGGTGCAGCAGGGGAGATTGCACGATCGCTTCGGCATCCAGCACCAGCGCCAGGTCATTTGACTGAAGAACACAACCTCGCAGGTAGGGAACCAGTCCCGTCGAGAGCTGATCGGGCACAGTCTGAATCGTTTCGGGGAGCACCCAGGTGATGCCTTCAACATGGTGAACGGCTAACCCTAGCGGAGCTGCACCCACCTGAATAATCACAACGCTCTGCTGCTGTACCGTTGTCTGGAGTGGTGGTAGTCCCAGCATCTGGGCCAGATCGACGACCCACAAAACGCGGCTGCGGCGATTGGTCAGCCCCAGCAAACTGGACGGCATATTGGGCATTGGGGTGAGCCGTCGAGCGGGGAGTACCATGGCTTCTTGAGTGTGCTGCATGGATAGCAGGGCGGGAGTTCGCGCACACAGGTGCAGTTTCAGGTAGGGGTCTCCTGATGTTCTCGGAGAACGGGTAGATAGCGGAGCCAGGGTAGAGAGGTTCATGGTGTCAGGCGGCGTACAGGCAGTGAGCAGGCAATGACCGGACGGTAGTCAAACAGCCATCAGACAGGCATCAGGCAAGCATCAGACAACGACAGACTTGACGGCGCGCAGCAGTTGTTCACGGGTAAAGGGTTTGGTCAGATAAGCGTCGGCTCCCTGCTTCATTCCCCACAGGCGATCGATTTCCTGGTTTTTGGAGGTGCAGATGATAATGGGAACGGCTTCGGTGGCAGGATGCTTTTTCAAACTGCGACATAGCTCAAATCCGCTCATTCCCGGCATCACTACGTCAGTAATAATCACATTGGGCTGTTGGGCGATCGCTTTTTCCAGCGCCTCGTTTGCAGTCACAGCATTGATCACGCTGTATCCCCCTTCCTTTAAGAAATGGCTAATCAGTTCCATTTCAGAAGGTGTGTCTTCAACGATCAGAATCGTATTTGTCATGGTGATGCTCATTTAGTACTCCTAGAATCTTCAGGAAAGTCAACGTGAGTGACACAGTATTGGGAGCGATCGCTATCGGAAGAACATTCACTCCTTAGGTGAGGTGCTTGAAGACCATCTTTAACAGATCTGATTGGGTGAACGGCTTGGTCATGTAGCCCGATGCTCTTACCAGCTTGGCCTTGGCCCGATCGACAAATCCAGTGTGCCCCGTCACCATGATGATGGGGGTATGCTTGAACGCGGGGTGACGGCGCAACAGTGAGCACAGCTCGTAGCCATCCAGATTCGGCATTTCCACATCCAGCAGGATCAGGTCAGGCTTGTTGCGCACGACCTGCATCAACGCCTGTACAGGACTATTGATCATTAATACTGAAAACATGCGGTCATCCAGGAAGGATTTGATCGCCTGCAACACGGTCATGCTGTCGTCAATACAGGCGATCGTGTAGGTGCTCTTGGTCAGAACTTCACTGGGTTTGGGGCTGACAGGAGCCACAGAAGGGCGGGTAGATTCGGACGATCGCTTGAGAAAGTCTGCAATGGCGACCGTGTTGTTGCGACTGGGCAGGGGGGTGACGACAGCGGGCAGTGTCCCCTGAGAATTCATCTGCTTATGGCGCAACTGGTTCTGGCAGTATTCCACCAGGGGACGCAGTTCCAATCGGCAGAAGCTGGGAAATGCCTCGATCGGCGAGTGAGGAATCAGCTCATAGCTGCCCTCCTTGAGCGCCAGGAAAGACTCCAGCACATCCCTTGCCATCAGCTCGATCAAAATGGCGGCCTGGGCAGCGGTCAGATGTTGCTGCTCCACCAGCCAGCAAATTGCCTGGTAGTCGCGGGCTTCGGCGGCATCGGGCGCGGCAATATCAAACAGCAGGCGCACCTGAACACGGGTGGCGCTGACCAGGGTGGGAATTTGCAAACTGAGGCGGTGCAGTTGCCGATCCAACCGATCAAAGGGATTCATGGAGTTCGATGCAAAGGTCAACCTTCCCTGCTCCAGGAAAAGCCACCACAGCCCAGAGGAACTTGATACCTGCACACAACCAGTAATCTGGCGGCTCATCCATTGAGCCAGCAGGCTGAGTGGATGAAATTGTTGGGGAGGTCTGTGACTCGTCATGGTCATAGTACTCATCGAACTCCTGCTTTGTCTATGAGGGGGAATTAGATCTCGCCTCTGGCGCAAAACATCGCCATTGCGGGTATTTGACAATAATTAATCGACTGGATGGACCGTCACCGTCACCGAACTTGTGAACCTGTCAAAGGAAATTTCAATCACCCATTTATGTTGCACTTTTGTTGCGCTCTTGTTATTGCCGCATGCACGGTTGTTAAGACGGGGTGCAGGGGTTCCACCGTTCGACTGAGCGTCGCCGAACGTCGTGATCTCAGCCGAACGGTGGAACCCCTGCGTGGGAGCACTGCCCCCATACCCCCTTGTTCTAATCAGAATGACGACAGAGATCTCTGCGCGGAGCGAAGAATTGCGATCGCAACGCGATTCAGCAAAATGAGCAAGATTGAATCAAGTATGGCAATAGGAAATGCTGGCCCTGGGCGAATGCACACTCAAGTTCGGAACGAAAACGCTAACTCAAATCGTCGTATCCGTGAACTGAGCTAGCGGGTAGAAGAGTTTTTGCCCCTATATCTGTAAGCATACAGAAACTTTTAAACAAGTTTGTAAACCTAAAGAGAAGACATCGAGAAAGAACATCAAGAAGATTGAAAGACGGCTGTGACTGGGTATTTTCGGTAATTGGGGTGTAGGGGGAAGTACAGGGATGAATCGCATTCATTACTGCAACAAGCGCAGCAGTTTCTTAATTTTGCTGTGCTGTTGGCGATCCAGTGATTCCGGGAAGACCATTTCGAATGCCACCCGCTGGGATAGGCTGGCGACTGATTCAACTGCCTCAGCGCTGTTGAATAATCCATTCAGGGGTTCTACCGATTGCACCTGGGCGATCAGGCTTTGCTGCAAGTTTACGCTTTCCTGTCCCAGCAGTAGTCCCATGAGGGGCTTTGTGGTGGCGATCGCATCCAGGTTGAAGATGGGATTGCCCTCCACCTCCAGCCGCACCTCGCGTGTGCTCATCTCTATCACGGTGGCCGGGTAAGACCAGCCCTCCCAGCCCTCCCAGAACAGTTGGGCCTGAGCATGCACCTGTTTTCGTACCTTCACTCCGGTTTCTGGTTGTAATTCTCTGAAAACCCGTTTCAGGCTGGTGGCGATGAATTGAATCGACTGGAGCGGACTGTCGATGTCGCGCCGCTGTTGCGAGTACCACTGGCGCACATCGGAATAAACGACGCGAGTCAGGTCATCGAGCTGGGTCTGGGAGGGATTGATAAAGTCTACCGCCAGCAGGGTTTCCAGTTTACCTGTGGCAATTCCCCGCACCACCCGCGCATTCAGCAGTGCCCGTGCGCCGTAGTCGCCCTCCAGTTCGACCCAGACCTCATCGGGGATATTGGGCCAGACATCCAGCAGAATCTGTGCTCCCGTATCACTGATATTGGCAGTTGTGCCCGTCCAACTCTCCTGTTCGCTGTGCAGGGTGACCCTGAGCTGGCGTGGCATCCGGTGGGCGCGGCGCAGTTGCGGCTGCTCAAACGCCACCAGACAGGCTGCCAGCAGCAGGAACAGATTCACCACGGCCCACAGCGCGTTAATCAACACCGCCTGGGCGTCCATCGGCTTCAGCACCAGCCAGAAGGGCACCGACACCAGGGAGGCTGCTGTCAGCGCCGCCAGAATCACCAGGTAGCGAACGGATCCTAAGTCAAACGATCGCTCCTCTACTTTTAATCCCTTGTCGGTCACGTTGAACGACCCCAGTCGGGGATTGATCAGCGCCAGCAGGGTGACAATTCCCGCCTGGAAGGACATGGCAAACTCGTAGATCTCATTCCAGAAGGAGAATCGGACGTGTTTATAGGGAATGTAATTGGTCTGCATCGACAGAACAATGTGCGGCAGGGCGTAAAGCAGCGTCTCCAGGCCCAGTCCGCGCACCAGACTGATGTTGAACAGCAGGAACATATTAGGGGCGATCGCAAACATCAGTCGCGGAAAGCCAAAAAAGAAATGCGAGGTGGCGCTGAAGTAGCAGAGCCGCTGCGGCAGGGTCAGCTTCAGCTTGAGATTCATCAGAGGATTCTCAATCCGGAGAATCTGCGCCATCCCCCTGGCCCACCGCACCTGCTGCCCCACGTAGGAGGAGAATTTTTCGGGGGCCAGTCCCGCCACCATAATCTTGTCGTAGTAAACCGTTTCATAGCCGCAGGAGTGCAGCCGCAGGGAGGTGTGACAATCCTCGGTCACCGTCTCCGTGGCAATTCCACCCACTTCCAACAGATGCTCTCTCCGAATAATCGCCGCCGACCCGCAAAAAAAAGCAGCGTTCCAGAAGTCATTTCCTTTCTGGAGCACCTTATAAAATAGCTCATTACCAACGGGTACCCGGCCCGATGTCAGCAGGTTGCGCTCAAATGGATCAGAGTTGTAGAACCAGTGGGGTGTCTGCACCAGCGACACAGTGGGATTCTGAAAGAACCCCACTGTTTCCTTCAAAAAACTGCGAATCGGAATGTGATCGCAGTCCAGAATCAGCACCAGCTCGCCCTGCGTTCGGTACAGCGCCGTATTAATATTGCCCGCTTTGGCATGGTCATTGTTATTCCGGGTGAGCATGGTGCAGCCCAATTCTTCGCAAATCTGGCGCAGTTGCTCACGGCGATCGCGATATTTCTCAGCCCGCCCATCGTCCAGCAGGTACACCCGCTTCTTTTCCGCCGGGTAGTCCAGCGCCACCGCCGCCAGTACTGTCTTGCGGACAATCTCGACGGATTCATTGTAGGTGGGAATATAAACATCCACCGTCAACCACGCCTCAGGTGGCAGCCCGGTCAGGTCAACTGGACGGCGATCGCGAATCTTCACCGTCTGAAAGTAAGCCAGAAACAGCGTCAAAATTCCATACAGTTCTGCCATGTAGAGCAGCAAACTAAAACTGGCTTCCACCCAGTGGTTCAAATTCAGCGTGTAGGCCGTCCGGTAGTAAAAATACCGCAGCGTGGCGATCACGCTCATCATCATCAGAAACAGGTGCAGTCCCTCGCGCGATCGCCGATCAAGATCATCCTTCTGCTCCAGATACATCACCCCCCGCCCTACCAGCACCAGCACCACCACAATCCCAAACTGCTGCCACAGGCTGGGCCGCGCTGTGATCAGAGGCAACATCAGCAGCAGCATTGCTGCCACCAGCAGAAATAACTGACTGCGATTCAGCCACTGCAAGACAAAGTTGAAGGCATTCGGGACAGTTTCAACCAGCCATCGGACGATCGGATGGGAATGGGAACGGGGATGCAGCATGGTGATTCGGTGATGGGTGGATGGGTGGATGGGTGGATGGGTGGATGGGTAGATGGGTAGAGGTGTTCCGTGAAACGTTTGTACGGTGGATGGGTAGAGGTGTTCCGTGGAACGTTTGTACGGTGGATGGGTGAGGGGGTGGATAGGAAATTGGCGATAGAGGATTGGCAATGGGGAACAGCGGATCGGGAGTATTAGATCGGTGATAGAAGTAGAAGATTGGGAATGAGTGATGGAAATTTGGGAATTGAAAATGATTTGGGAATTGGAAATGGGGAGCGGGAATGACGAGAACTGTAACTCAGGGGAAGATTTGCCAGGACGATTCCAATTGCCGACCGTTGCTCTATCAAACCTGCCCCAATACTTCTCTCAACACTCCCCCCCATCCACTCATCCACTCATCCACCCATCCCCCCCTTCACCCATCCCCCCCTTCACCCATCCCCATCCCTCACAACGCCACTCAACCGATTCAGCAACAGTTGCACCACGCCATACAGCAGCAGGGCTGCAACCACAAAGGCAGGAGCCAGGAACAACCAGCTACGACGCAGCGTATCTAGCCAGCGATTGTCGGTGGGAATGGCCACGATCGACTTCGGTGTAGTTTGCTGCAAGAATTCCAGGTTGTAGTCGTTGGGGTTGTAGGGGGAGGGAGTGTCGCCGTTGGCGCTGAGCAGAACGGTGTCGTTTTTGAGCTGGTAGAACAGGGGGTCTTCGGCAAACAGGGCGCGTACCTGATCCAGGCCGTTGACTGTCTGACCGCTGAGGATGAGCAGAACGCGATCGCGATTCCACGGAGAGATTTCCTGTTTGATCACGCCTTCGATGTCGTTGACCACTTTTACCTTGCTGTTCTGCCAGGAGCGCGTGGACTGGGATCTCAGGGTAAACCCGTCGCCCTGCTCCAGCGCTTCCGGGAAGGGAAACTGCGATCGCACTCCAATGCCAATCAGGTGTTTCTGTTGCAATACGTCTCCCGGAATTTTGCTGGCCTGGTAGACCGAGAAGTGGATGGAAGCAGCCTTGCTCAGGCGACCCAGGCGCTCGGAGACCTCCAGCAGCAGATTGAGGTCGGCGGTGCTGGGATTGTCGGGGAGGGCGATCGCCATACTCGACAGATCCTGGGGTGCGGTGAAGGGGAAACCGTTGGTCAATAGCTTCAGGTTGGGCAGTTTGACGCCGACTTCCCGTTGCAGCGTGAAACTGGTGTCGGAATGCACCGTGCCCCAGAGCTGCTGGTCAGTAACGCGGCTACAGGAGCGACGCTCACGGGGGTCAAGCCGGAAGTTGACCTGGAGTTTCGAGTTGGGCGTAATCCGGCCTTCCGGCAGCTTCACCTGGAGCGATTCCCGCTCAGCGCCGCTGACGGAGGTAAGTCGTGCCCCCTCCAGTGCGACACCATCCAATTGCACCTCCACCATCGAGGTCAGGGGGTTGACCTGGGGACCGTAGCTGTAACGCAGGGTCATCTCGTTGCCGGGGAGAAACTGGTCGTCCGGCAGGGCGCGAAAATCAATTTCCAGAGCGGGGGCATGGGAGCCGCGCACGGTCACATCGTCATAGTGTTGCCCGGTACCCGTCTGTAAGTCTTTCAGCAGAAATCCATCTGACAGCGGCAAATAGCCCTGCCACTCGCGGGCGCTGGGCGTTTCAATCGGGGCCAACTGATCGATGAGAATGGCCTCACCGCTGCCAAGCTGTCGATCCCTGGACTGCACCAGAAACTGTACCGCTTTGGCGACAGCGGCTTCACTGTTTCCCGTCGCCACCAGTACCGGGACGCGATTGTCGAGGGTGGTGGTCAGCATCAACACACCCGTGTCTTTACCAATCGGTTGAGACTTCTGATCTACGAAGCGTCCACCTCCAGAATCGCCCTTCAGTTCAAATGGCAGGTACAGGTCCTTCAAAATCGGCTGCTGAGCGGGGGTGCCAATGATAATCAGATGCTCGTCTGTCGTCAGGTCAGACAGACGTTTCACCATCCGGTTCTCCAACGCCCGGTAGTCGGCCACACGACCCAGTGCTCCATGAAAGCGGGCGATCGCCGTTAGCCACGCCTCATCCGTCGTTTTGGGCTGGAGATAGGCCACCCGGTTGGCCTCCAGGCTCAGTTCGTCAAAGATGGGATAGGGATAACGGCTGAAGTCCAGCGCCACTTCCTGGGGCTGATAATCAAAGACAATGCGCGAATCGGGCAAGACTTCTGACCACAGTGATGGGTCGTAGGGGTCCTGCGTGCAGGTGGGGGAATTATTTTGCAAAGCCGCCACCACCAGTTCGTTGTAATTCTGCAACAGATCGACGGGCACGTTAAACACGGCCTCCCCGATCTTGTTTTCTGGCTGGTTGGTCGGAACGCTGCCGACGCTGGTGCCGTTGATCAATACCGTCAGGTTCGAGCGGGTAGCGTACAGCGCAGGTGAATGGCGATAGCGCAGTAGCACCTTCGCAGTTCTCACTTTCCAGTGGCGCGGACGGGTAAAGCGCAGCCGTGCCTCGTCGTAAATGCCGTCAAATCGGAATCGATTCCCTACCACGGGACTACGGTTGAACTCCAGCACGTATTTGCTGGGAGCGCCCGCTGCCAATGTGGGGAGATTGACAGCGGGCGCTTCAGTTGCAGTGGCGGGGTTAGAAACGGAATCAGAAGACTGTTGAGCAACTGCTCCCCGGTTCAAGGACAGCAGTCCGGTCAGAGCGATCGTGAGGCAGAACAGAAATATCCACCGGAAGCTTTTGGAGAATCGAAGGTGATGCATGGAGTATCACACCTGAGACGGCATTGGACATGGCGGAGGCAATCATTTTGATGTCAGTGCAACATGAATGATTGCATCCAGGGGGATAAACGGAAACTCAAGAGATTGAAGATCTGTATAGATTGCAGAGTGCAGAACTGTAGTGGTTCAACACAGCCAGTCTTGAGCATTGTGGGGTGGGCATCCTGCCTACCCAAAAGACCGGGCGGGCAGGATGCCCACCCCACAGTCAATAAAGAGATGAAAACCTGATTTCCTTAGCCATCTACGGTTGTTCCATCTTTAGATCAGCTTCATTATTCGTAATTTTATTAAACCAACAAATAATGCGGCATCTTGTGTGAAGTTTGTGTAACCCCTCTGTTTTTCTGAGACATCGAAAACACTTCAGGCTATGCTGATGCCGGATTTGTATTTTCTAGCCAGGGACATTTGATTTTGAGCTGAATCAATCAGTTTGTCCTGTAGTTCGTCATCGATCTTCTCCACGAATCATTCTTCTACTGACTTTTGCACCTCAATGAAGTCTTTTCCCCTTCCTTTCATTCGTGTTGCTGGAATCGCTCTGGTGCTGGCCTTGAGCAGCAGTTGTGCAACCCTCCGTTTACCTGGTTCCCAGGAGAGTGCCAGTCTCAATGTGCAAACCGTCGAGGCGGGGTCAAAGGGTGTGTATCAACTGAGCGGAAAGACCAATTTACCCGATCGCACTAGAGTGGCGATCGCTGCAGTCCGCTACCTCTACCCACCAGACCAGAAAGCGACCTCCACCACCAGCTATTCCATCCTTGACTACCAGGAGACAGAGGTCAGCCAGGGACAGTGGCAGGCCAACTTAAACCTGTGGCAGGTTGCAACTGATGGCACCTATCAAGAAGCGTGGCAGCGACAGCAGAAAAAACTCCAGGTGCCTGTCCGACCTGCGCCGGATGTCGTGTTTCTGGCCACGCTCGCACCCGCCAGTCTACCTGACCTGGAGGAAAGACTGATTAACCTGCAACTGCGGCTAGATCAGGATGTGCGCACGACCCAGGAGGGCGATCGCTACGTCCAGGTGAGCCAGATCCAACCCGTTGACCTGCCCACCGGAAAGACTAACCCGCCCCCGATTCGGCCCGAAGACATCAACGGCGGCTGGGGCAGACGATACCTGATTCTACCGGAACCGCCAAATACGATTCAGCTACAGCGCCCCTCCGAGCGTCAGACCAACGCTCCGATGACACCGGACGAATTCCTGCGGTAGGGATATAGATGGCCATGCAACCCATGCTGCTGTCCATTGTTTAAGCAATGCAGACGTTAAGCAACATTCAGAATGGCTCCGGTCAGGTCGGCACCTTCCGTATTGGCATCGGCCAGGTCTGCTCCCGTCAGGTTGGCGTTGGTCAACGTGGCACAGCCCAGATTACTTCCGGCCAGGTCTGCCCCTGACAGATCTGCCCCTGACAGGTTCGCGCCCCAGAGGTCAGCTCCCGCCAGTTTTGCTCCCACCATGCTGACACCAGTCAAATCCATTCCCGACAGATCCATACCCTGCAAATCTACATCCCACAGGGAAGCACCGGGCACCAGCAGGACAATGCCCGCTGCCTCCGGGTCAAAGAATTCGGGAAACTGAGTCGTGCGATCGCAAACAGCCCCCTTCAGATGAGCCTCTTCCAGGCAGGCCAGTCCCAGATTGGCTCCCAACAGATTGGCTCGTTGCAGGTTCGCGCCACGCAGGTTGGCCACCTGAAGATTGGCGTGGCTCAGGTTTGCCCCCTGCAGGTCGGTACGGTGCAGGTTCGCGCGGCTCAGGTCGGCGTCCCGCAAGATCGCCCCCTGCAGGTCGGCCATGACGAACTCTGCGCCCGCCAGGTTAGATCGTCTCAGGTCGGCAAATTGCAGATCCACACCGTTCAGATCAGCGCTGCGCAGGTCGGCCTGGGCTAACGGGGCGTAGGGAGCGATCGCATACAGTCCCGCACCCATCAGGTCGAACCGGGCCGGAAAGCGCGTTGTTTCGTCATAAATCGCGCCCTGGAGGTTGGCTCCCCACAGGTTGCACTGGCGCAGATCGGCGGTGCGCAAGTCTGCCCCCTGCAAATCGGCATCCTGAAAGCAGGTGTGTTCTAAATTGGCCTCCCGCAGGCTGATGCGGCTCAGGACGGCTCCGGTCAGGTCGGTACCGCTCAAATTTGCCATCCATAGATCGGCATCTGGCAGGTGAAGTTGCCGCAGATTCATGCGGCTCAGGTCGATATCGAAGAAATCGCGTACCCCCAGCGCATAACGGTGCAACAGTTGAATGGCATCAGTCTTGCTAATCTGCATCATGGTTCAGAACGGAGGTGATGGTTTGCTAAACAGGCTTGGGGTTCCAAAATCCAAATCGTCGTTCCACGGAGAGAAGCCGTCTGGGTGAGCAGCACCTGCCGTCCATCGTTGCGCAGTTTGGTGGCGATGCGCTGTGCCTGCTGCTGAGTTTTGCCCGCCCGCAGCAGACGATAGTACTGCCCTTCGATCGACAGTGCCGGAAAGGTTTGCTGGTGCTGCGGCAGTTGAATCCGCTCAAGGGGGATGTCGGCTGGCAGTTCTGTGATGGGTTCCAGTCTCCCGTCAATGTCAAAATCAGGCAGCGGCCTTTCTAAAGCAATGGCTTCAATATCGGGTGTGTGGTACTCCAGTGCCGTTTCCAGCACCATTAGCGGAATGGCATCATCTTCGGGGCGCACAAAAGACGAGTGAGCACGGGAGAACTCCGGCAGCGGTTCCTCCACCCACTCTGCATGGGCCGGAGGATTTTCTTGTAATGATTCAGCATACTCCAGCCCGATCGCCTCATAATCGGGGTCTAGCGCCAGTGCATTGGCCTCCAGATCAAGTGCAGATGGTTTGGGTGGGGTTGCTTCAGCTTGCTGCAAAATCTGCGCCAACATTGCCAGACTGGGGCGATCACCCTTGGCCACCTGACGATAGCGATTTCTCAGAACCTCCGCTGTAATTAATCCAGCAGCTACGCTGACCACAATTGAGCCGCCCACATAGCGAATGGCAAAGTCCCGATGCTCCTGTAGGAAAACGGGCTGAATCTGCGCACTAAACAGCGGGGGCACCTCAATCACCAGCGGCTCAGAGGACAGCAAAAAAAAGGGGGCATTCAATGCTGCAAAGGTGGCGCTGGACACCATCGCTGCGGGCAATAGAATTTTGGTCAGGGGGGAGTTGGTCATAGCTACTGCATTGGCTCAAGAATCACACCGTTAAAGTTGAACCCTTCCGGTAGGGTTGCCCAGTCCAGGTCAGCGTTGACCAGGATGGCTCCTTTGAGCGTTGCCTTCGACAAATCGGTGTAGCGTAGATCCGTCTCGCTCAGATCAGCATGGGATAAGTTAGCCTCCCGCAGCACTGCCCCATACAGGCTGGCTCGCCGCATTTTGGCGCGGGTAAAAATTGCCCCCAGCAAGTTGCTGTCCCGCAGTTCGGCTTCCTCCAAAATGGCGGCCTGCAAGTTGGCCTTCGAAAGGTTGGCGTGTAGCAGTTGTGCACCTCTGAGGTTCGCCCCCTGCAAGTTTGCCCCCCGCCCATCGGCTCCCTGGAGCGTTGCCCCCTGCAGGTTGGTGCCCTGAAACCGGGTTTGCTTAACATTGGCGTTAATTAGTCGAGCGTTGCTCAGATTGGCCGCCGTCAGATCCGCCCCATTCAAATTCACCCGGCTCAGATCACGATTGCTCAGGTCAGCCCCCCGCAAGTTGCAGCGAGGACAACGCTTGTGGCGAATGGTGCGCTCGACCGCCGCTGCCCCAGATACAGGAGGCTCCAATTCGGGCGGGAGCGTCATCTGATTACTATCGGCCGTCGCGGCAAGCGGATTTGCCGTTCGAGTGGCAAACCAGAAGCCAGTCAACGTAAACCCAAAGAGCAGGATGATAATTGCCAGTTGGAACCGGGCGCTCATGATTTTGTTGAATCGGAGAAATACCCCTATGTCCCACAATTCTGTGATCGCCCCAGGCTTTCTGGAATAACTGTTTAAAGCTTGTGTGAATCGTTCAGTAGATTTGGTGCATCCCACTTTTACAAATTGACAAACCCAGTTTTGGGAGTGGGGGGGGGGGGGGGGGGGGGGGGGGGGGGCGGGGGGGGGGGCGGGGGGACGGGGA
>CAZVXA010000106.1:19958-21637 GCA_964630955.1 uncultured bacterium
CTTTTCTTCATAACAATTTGTGCCCCCCCCCCCGCCCCCCCGCGCCCCCCCGCCCCCCCCCCCCCCCCCCCCCCCCCCCCAAAACTGGGATGCATCCAGTAGATTGGGGCCTGTGCCCCTTAATCCAACGGAGTTGAGAGAAATTCGGGGAGGCTCTCGGCAGTTGAGGAGAACTTTGTCAGGGCGGGATAACGGAGGGGATCGATTAACCCAGGGAGGATGAATTGGGTGAAGCGCCAGACGACAGCGATCGCAATATCCGGTTGCATGGGGCGATCGCCTATCAACCAGGGATCTGCCTTAAGCACTTCAGGTTCCAGCAGGTCGTAAGCTGAAGTGATCTGCTGTCGGGTGCGATCGAGCCAGGGCTGATGCTGTTTTTCGGCGGGTCGCAGGGTTTGCTCGTAGTAAATCTGGACAGATTTTTCACAGGCGACCAGCGCAACGCCAGTTAACCGGAGGGCATGTTGGAGCGAGGGGCGATCGTTTGGCATCAAGCTTCTCTCTGGTCCGGCGATCACCTCAACGTATTCCAGGATTAGCGTCGAGTCCAGCAGAACTTCGCCATCATCACAAATCAGCGTTGGCGCTTTGATCAGGGGATTAATCTGGCTGAACTCTGGCACATTGCGAAACACAGAAAGTGGCTGATGCTCAAAAGGAATGCTCAGCAGCTTTAGCGAGATGGCGACTCGCCGCACGTAGGGAGAATTAGCATACCGATCAGATGCATCTCGTGCTCCTTTGCTCCGTGTAGACTGTCCTATTTTGTAAGAAAAGCGCGGCCATGCCGCGCTTTTCTCACAAAATATTGGGTTTCTGGATAAGTGCTTATCCGAATAGCGAAAACCCAAATTCTGGCAAGCGCGACGTTACAGCGTCGCGCCTGCCAGAATTTGGGTTTTCGGATCAGCTCTAATCGGTGCAATCCAGAGACTCACGAGTGTCTACCCCCGTCACAGGGTTAGTACCACTGGCGGTCTTGCAAAGCTGCACCACCTGATCGCGATCAAGCACTGCCAGACTGAAGTCTGCCCCCGTCACATTCGCACCCCTGAAGATGGACTTCAGCATCATCGCGGAGGTAAAGACACTATTGCTGAGATCTGCACCTGAGAGGTTGCTCACATAAGCAATACCATCGCTAAAATCAATGCCGCTGAGGTTGGCATTTCTCAGATCCGCGCCGTTGAACACGGCTCCCCGCAGGTCGGCCCCACTAAAGTTGGCCTCCTTCAACCGAGCGTCGCTGAACTCGGCTCGAATCAAACTCTGGTTTGAAAAATCTTTGGTTGCGGCGTTGACATCATCATAGGCCCGAATGGCCGCAGAGCTGGCCGCCATTGCAGGAGCGTGGAATGCTGTCAGCAGGACGAGGGTAGCAGTCAATAATCCGAGAACTTGGGAAACAATGCGCATGGTTTCTGTGAGCGATCGCCTATCATGCTCAAACTTAACATTTTTTAATGTCTTTTCCTTATCGATTGGCCTACGACCCAGAGGTAGACCTCCCTAACCACCTACAGTATTTGGCACTGAGATAGAACCAAAGTTTTGTTGAGAGCCGCGCTCAGCGTGACTCTCAACAAAACTTTGTACCTCACGCACTTGCAAAGCGCTTTTATCACCAACAGAGTCGGTATTAAGTAAGTGGGCGTGGAAAAAGTCGAAACCCAAAA
>CAZVXA010000107.1:0-11584 GCA_964630955.1 uncultured bacterium
GTCTTGACCCCACCCTGCTAACGCGAGGATGGGGAGTGCGACGAAGTTTGTTCAAGTTGCAGCGATCGCAGTTCAGTTCGCATCATGTGTGCCATCTGTTCATCAAATGGCAATCGATAGACCGACAGCCTCACCAACAGGTCCTGCAATCCACCGGGCAACGCCTCAAAGATCACATCAAACACCGCCTCTGGATCGCCCTGGTAATAGGCAAACAATTTGGCAAAAAAGTCGATCGCCCGTGTGCCAAGTCCTCCCTGGACTTTTTTATATATCAACCAGGTGTGGGATATACAAAAAAGTTAGGCTTCCCGCCTGCACTCCAGACACAGCCGGGAATGGCACCGGACTCAAATGGGTAAAGTCGAGCTAAGCGGATGTTTGGAAAGGCAGGGTCTGTTGTGCTGATGCCTGCTTCTTCCTTAGGACAGAGAGCGGTATCATAAAGAAGATCAAAGTCTTTTCAAAGCAATTGTGACAACACAGCAACGAATCGCAACCAGCGCCGTCGAACCCCTCAACTGGAACTGGAAAGGACATAACATCCGTTATGCCGTTGCCGGGAGCGGGGGCACCCCCATCATTCTGATCCACGGTTTTGGTGCCGCCATTGGCCACTGGAGAAACAATATGCCCGCGCTGGCGATGGCGGGGCATCGGGTCTTTGCTCTCGATCTGCTGGGTTTTGGCGGTTCTGATAAGCCGCCCATCAGCTATAGCCTGGAACTGTGGGAGGAACTGCTGAAGGATTTCTGGGCAGATCACGTCAAGGAACCCGCCGTCTTCGTAGGGAATTCTATCGGAGCGCTGCTGAGCCTGATGGTGATGGTTCACCATCCGCAAGTCGTCAAGTCGGGCATCCTGCTGAATGCTGCGGGTGGCCTGAACCACCGCCCCGAAGAGCTGAATCCCGTACTACGGGTGATTATGGGAACTTTTACCGCGCTGGTTAGCTCTGAGTTTCTGGGGCCGTTTATCTTTGAGCAGGTGCGCCAGAAATCCAGAATTCGCAGCACCCTACAGCAGGTGTACCGCGATCGCGCCGCTGTCACCGATGAGCTGGTCGAACTGATCTACGAACCGTCGTGCGATCCCGGTGCTCAGAAAGTCTTTGCCTCGATTCTCACTGCACCTCCCGGCCCCAGCCCCACCGAACTGCTGCCGCTGGTGAAGCAGCCGATGCTGGTGCTATGGGGGGAGGCTGACCCCTGGACGCCGATTGCGGGTGCTACTCCCTACCGCGAACTGGCGGTACAGGAGAGCGATCGCGTCAAATTTGTGCCCATCCCCAACGTTGGTCACTGCCCCCACGATGAGGTGCCCCACCTGGTAAACGAGTACATTTTGGATTGGGTGGGCGATCTGGCGAAAGACGAATACAGAGCCGCCCACCACTGATGCCACTGCCAGTTGTCATTTTGCCGGGATACCTTGCAGGCGCTGCCCCCTATCGCCCGATGGAAGAAGGGCTGGCGGCGCTGGGTTATGCTGCCGTCACAGTTCCCCTGCGTCGCAGCGACTGGTTCCCAACGCTGGGGGGGCGTTCGGTGTCGCCAATTCTAAATAAGTTGGATATGACGGTGCAGACTGTCAGGGAGCAGACGGGGAGCGATCGCATTATCCTTGTCGGTCATTCTGCGGGTGGCTGGATTTCGCGGGTCTATCTGGGTGAGGTGCCCTACCTGATTCACAAGGGTGACAGTGGTACCGGAGTCTGGAATGGCAAGTCGGTCGTTCACACGCTGGTAACGCTGGGGACGCCCCACACCAGTCAGGAGCGCTGGACGCGAAGGAACCTGGACTTTGTGAATGGGCACTACCCCGGTGCGTTTCACCCGCAAGTGCGCTATCTGTGCGTGGCGGGGAAGTCGGTGTTGGGCCATCGCAAATTAGGCACCTGGTTTGCCTATAGCAGCTATGAGCTGACCTGCGGCAGGGGCGATGTCTGGGGCGATGGCATTACTCCGGTTGAGTCGGCTCACCTGAAGGGCGCGGAAAATCTGACGCTGGAGAACGTGATTCACTCGCCTCGGCCCGGTCGGGAATGGTATGGGTCTGCTGGGGTTCTGGAAACCTGGGCAGCGCGGTTGGATGATTGATTTCTCGTGCGCTCAGCGCACGAGAAATCAATCATCCAATTTCACCCCATCCACCTGTGAGAGCCGTAGCGGGCCCACTGATCCAGTAAAAAAAGGGCAGAGATTCCACACAACGTGGGCAGGACAAAACGCCGATCTTTTTGGCTGAAGCCAGTGGCCAGGAAGGCGAGGGCGAGGAAGGCGAAGGGCTGGCCGAAGATGAATCGTCCCAGGCTGAAGAGGCGACTCTGGGAGAAGAAGACAATGACGCAGTGGGACAGGGCGAAACACAGGGAGAACCAGAAGCCGTAGCAGTTTGACCAGTTGGGAAACGCCGGAGGATCAGACTGAGCAGCATCGGGTGCTGGTGCTGGTAATTTCTGGCCTGGGTGGGGCGGGCGCGATCGCCAGTTATCCACCGCATGAACAGCGATCCAGAGGGGTGGATAGAACGCCAGAAGTGTAGACCATCTGGTCGGTATGAGTTTCAAATCCATCCACCAGGCTGGTGTTTTCTCAGGGTTGGATCGAACAATTGTGCGTAAGACCTGATAGACGGCCAGGGCTGTCAGAAACGGGGGAAAATACAGCGCCAGCAGGTCAGTATAGGGCGATCGTGAGGAAAAGAGTAGCAGCGGACTAAATCTCAACTGCTTTCCCCAGTATTTCTGCTGGTCAAAGGGGCTGAAGAAATTGCCGTTCTCCTGCCAGCAGGACAGACCGTAAATGGAGTAACCGACTAAAGCGCCAACGGTGAGCACCACCGTGGCATGAACCCAGAATTGATGGCGACGGTAGAACCTCTGGAGATATTCCAGACTGGGAATTTTTACATTGTTGAGAGGTTTCTGGGAAAAGTAATCCACCAGAAATAAACATCCCAGAGACGCAGATGATGAACCGATGATTTGAATCAGAGCAGGACGGGTTAATGACATGAATGTACTCAGGCCAAACAGTGCAGCGAATGAATAGCCAGCAAAACGTCTGGAGGGTTTCTGGCAGAGTAACGCAACCAGACATAGACCCATCACTGAAAAAATGCTTTCGGTATATCCAATGACGCGAAAGATGGCCATCGGGCTGAGGGTAAACAGCAGGGCAATCCACAGAGTTAAGAACCTGTCTCTGGTGATCCTCCTGAGAACGAAGACAAGCAGTGGAATGGAGAAGATAAATAGAAAAGTTGCCGTGATCAATAAGTAGCGAGCCGCTTCATCTTTATGGTCAGGGGCAAACAGCAGACGAATAAGTGTGGGCCAGAGTGGATAGAAGGCTGAGCACAGCGGCGTAATTGCAAGGCTTGCGTAACTTCCAACATCCCAGTAATAGCTGAGGCTTCGGCTCTCAGCGGGAACAACCGTTGGGTAGAAGAAAAATTTGGTGAAACTGGCCGGATTCAGCAGCATTCCCACGACCATGATGCCAGCGAACGTGAGCAAGATGATCGTGCTTTGTTGGAGAAGAGAAATAACTTTTGTGCGCATTCGCCAGCCGGAAATAAAAAGATCTTCAGGTCATTATCCCGGAAACGGACGGATAAAGCTCTAAACCCAAAAAAAAGGTAGATCATAACACTAAGGGCCTATCCGAAAACCCAAATTCTGGAGGGTGCGACGCTACAACGTCGCACCCTCCAGAATTTGGGTTTTCAGACGTCAGGCGTGGCTATACCCGGTGCAGAATGTTTCTGATGGTATCCAATAGTTCTTTCACCAGGTAGGGCTTCTGCAAGAAAGCTTGAATATCATTTTCATGGTTATCCGGAGTCTGCTGGGGCAGTCCTAAACCGCTAGTAGCAATGATCCTCAGTTCTGGACTCATCCGGCGCAATGCTCGAATGGTGGTCATGCCGTCCATCGACGGCATTCTCATATCCATGAGAACCAGATTGATATTCTCCTTGTACTGGGCATAGAGCGCGATTGCCTCAATTCCATCTTGAGCCACAAGGGTTTTGTAATTGTGTCTTTCCAGAAGCGTCTGGACTGTATTTCGAATCGGTAATTCATCCTCTACGATCAAAACCAGCTCCTGGTTGCCATCCAGTGGCTCCTCATCTTCACTTCGTAGAAGGGCAACGTCTGTTCGCGCAGGGAGGTAAACCTGGAAGCGAGTGCCTTCATCGATGACACTTGATACAATGACAAATCCCCCGTGATTTTTAATAATGCCAAGAACGGTTGAAAGCCCTAAACCAGTTCCTTTTCCAGGTTCCTTGGTGGTAAAAAATGGATCAAAGATTCGATCTAGCAGATGGAGTGGAATTCCACATCCGGTATCTGACACTGTAATTAACAGGTAAGCGCCCGAATGAGCATCAGGATGCAGGTTTGCGTAGCTTTCGTCCATCCACAAGTTTTCGGCTGAGAGGGTTAACGTTCCTCCAGATGGCATTGCGTCACGGGCGTTGACACACAGGTTCATCAGCACCTGATGCAGCTGAGTAGCATCGGCAGAAACAGGCCAGAGCGGCTTATTGATTTCACTACAGAGTTTGATTGATTTTGGAAAGGTGCGTTGAACGATCTGGCTTACGTCTTGCATCAGATGCTCAACCTGCACGATGGTGGGATTTCCTTCAGCACCGCGCGCAAATGAAAGGATTTGTTTGACAAGATCGGAACCCCTTTTGGAGTTATCCTCCATAAGCTTTAGCATATCCCGATCCTTATCACTGAGGTTTTGTAGCTTGCGCGGTAATAGCTGCGAAATCGCCAGAATCGGGGTCAAAATATTGTTCAGGTCATGGGTGATCCCGCTGGCAAGGGTGCCAATGCTCTCTAACCTTTGAGCGCGAAGAAACTGAGCTTCTAATCGCTTCTGTTCAGTAATGTCGGTATCGACCGTGAGGATTGCTTTCGGGGCACCTGTTTCATCTTTCATCAGGGTCCATCGACTCTGAACAGTCATTTCCTCCTGGTTTTGTGTAACTTTCTTGAGTTCCCCTTGCCAGTAGCCCTGATCCAGTACTTGCTTCAAAACTTTTCCATATTTAGGCGAAGTCTCCCTCCAGAGATCGCCAGAATCTTTCCCTATGGCATCCTCTGCCGTCCAGCCAAACAGCCTTTCTGCCCCTGCATTCCAGAACAGGATTTGATTGTTGAGATCGCGTACAATCATTGCGTCTGCTGTGATGTTAAGCAACGCAGCCTGTTCATGGATCTTCTGCTCCGCCTGCTTCCGTTCGGTGATATCGGTCAGCATACCAAGGGCACCGATGACCTGGCTATTCTCATCAAAAATGGGATTACCGGAGACGATCGCCCACACTTGAGAGCCATTGCGGTGTCGAAATTTGAAATCGTGCTGCTCCTTGACACCCGTTTGGCGACGCTGCCAGAATTCTGCCGCGATCGCTTTTTGCTCCTTATCCATAAACTCGAAAAACGGTCGGCCCAGCATATCTGACATGGAATATCCGAGCATACTGGCCATCTGAGGATTAACAAAGGTTGTTTTCCCTTCTGTATCAAGCTTCCAAATACCTTCTGTTGCCGTTTCGATAATGCAGCGGTACTGAGCCTCGCTGTTACGGAGGGCTTCTTCTGCCCGTTTGCGATCGCTGACATCTCGCATAATGGAGAGATGGCGGTGGGGGATGAAGTTTGCCACAGCGGCAAATTCTACCTCTCGAATAACGCCATCGGATGAGTTCAACCGGATCTCTCCGGACATCTGCCCCTGTTCCAGAAAGCTCTGCCAGACTGACATTACATTGGAAGCTGCCTCTGTATAGTCACTCAATTGGGTTCCCAATAGCTGCCTCCGCGACAGGCCCAGCAACGCACATGCAGCAGGATTCGCATCGATATAACGTCCCTCATCATCGGCAATCAGAATCGCATCCAGCGCATGATCAAATAACGCCTGCCACTCCTCCTGGGTCGCCTGCAACCTCTCCAGGGCGGACTGTAATTCCCGGTTCACTTCTTGCAGTTTTGCAGTGCGTTCTTCAACTTGTTTCTCTAGCGTCTGTTGCGCCTGTTTTTGATCAGTGATTTCCTGAATAACGACGTTGATCCCAACAATCATTCCATCGGATTGTCTTACAGGAAAGCAGCTTTCGAGCCATGTGCGGACAATACCTGGTTGAGCAGGGGTTTCACCGCTAATCTCCCGATCGAGAATCGGTACTCCTGTTTCCAGAATTTGTAGCAGCAGGGGTTCGGCGTCATCTGCCAAATCAGGGACAATCTCTCGAAGGGGGCGACCGAGGTGCGCTTCTACGGAAACCCCGTTGATTTCTGCTAACTGCTGATTAATCCGAACATAGTGGAGATTGGAGTCTAAGATTGCTAAACCAACGGGAGCTGTCTGATAGATTGATTCGATCTCTGCCAGTTGGTGCTGAATTGTGGTTTGATTCTGATGCAGCGCTTCTTCCGCCAGCTTAAGATCGGTGATATCTGTTAATGTCCCTACGTAACCCACCAGAGTTCCATCTTCATCGATATCTGGCAGCGCCTGACAGAAGTACCAGATAACACGGTTATCCGGGCATACGCATCGGGCTTCGGTCTGGAACGGTACATTGGGTTTGGCCGTCTGGCACCACTGGAGCCATGCTTCAACCACGCGATCGCGATCGTCCGGGTGCAGCGTCTCCGCCCAACCCATGCCCAACGCGGCTTCTTCAGAGTAGCCGGTCATTTCACACCAGCGTCGATTGACATAAACACAATGGCTGGCTGCGGTAAATTGAAAAATGGCGGTGGGAGAGGCTTCGGCTAAAGTTGCAAACCGCCGTTCTCTGTCCCGTAGATTGCCCTCAGCCCATTTTGCCCGGGTAATGTCGAGGATAACGCCATCCAGATAGAGGAGATCGCCCTGCTGATCAAAGATTCCCTGTCCCTTTTCATAGACCCATCGGTGCGTGCCGTCTACATGGACGAGCCGATACTCCAACTCAAACGGCAACTTTTTCTGAAGTGCGGCCTCGACGACTGCATCAACTCGCTCTCTATCCGCAGGTGCAATGATGCTTGCAAAAGTGCGGTTTCCATTGGCAGCGAAGTCCTGAGCGGGATAGCCTACAATCGCCTCAATGCCATCGCTAATAAACATTCCCTGCCATTCTGCGCTATGCAGGCAGCGATAGACGACACCGGGAATGTTGGCAACCAGAGTACTGAACTGAGTCTCGCGCTGAATTAATGCATTTTCTGCCTGTTGATGGGCAAGGAGTTCCCGTCGCAGTTGCTCGTACAACTCTGCCTGATGGACAGCAATCCCAACATGGTCGGCCAGATGCTTGAGTAATTCAACATCCTCCAATTCCCAGTGACGAGGAACCATACATTGATTTGCAACCAGCAGCCCCCAAAGCACATCTCCCTGCAGAATGGGTACAACCAGATTTGCCCGGATTTGAAAGCGTTCTAGCAGTTGGACGTGACAATCAGCCAGTCCCGCCGTGTAAATGTCTGGAACAATTTGAACTCGTCCCTGAACGTAGGATTCTCCAGCAGTTTCAACGAGGTATGTGTCGGTTATCTGCTGGTTCAGGATAGAACTCCACCCTGAACCAACGGACTCTGTAACAATCACACCACTGAAATCTGGATTGAACTGGTAGATGAAAACGCGATCGCTCTGGAGAAACTTGCGAATTTCCGTTACTGTCGTTTGCAAAATAACGCCCAATTCCAGCGATTTGCAAATTTGCTGAGTAATTCCACAAACGATCCGTTCCCGCTCCATCTGGTATTGTTGTCTCAGTCTTGCTTGCGCTTCACTTTGCTGCAGTTGACGACGCAGTTTTGCGTTTTCAATGGCTGCTCGCACTGTGGTGCGGAGCGTATCGGGAGTGAGATTATGTTTGACCAGATAGTCTTCTGCACCACTTTTAACTGCCCTCACGATAGCCGATTCATTGGCTTGATCGCTAACGATTACAACTGGTGGAAAGTTGTTGCCCGTTTGCTGTTTTAGTTGCGATAGAAATTGCAGTCCATCTGCATCAAGCAATCGATTATCTAACAGAATGGTGTCTATCGATTGCAATCGACAAACTGCCAACCCCTCTGCGGCTGACTCTTCCTCTAATACGGTGTAAACACAATCCTGATCAGCTAACAAATACTGTCGATAGGTGTTTCGCTCCTGAATGACATCATCAAGGATGAGAACCGTATATTGATGGGGGGCTACCATACTGGGTAAATTCGTTGCTAACTATTTCTTTGAGTGTGCATAAATTGAAAAGCGGTTGTCCGCCGATGCTAACACATTCATCAATTGCGATAGAAGCTATAGGAGAAAATCTATCTCTTAAGACAGACCCAAAATCCTGCCTGAGTTCAAATGTTCTCATGCAGGGGGTTTGCTCCTGTACCCCGCAATTTCTACCTGATCAGATTCGTAGGATGGGCAAAGCAAAGCGTGCCCATTACCCAATTTCGGGAAAGATGGGCACGGCCTGCCGTCCTTTGCCCATCCTACGTGGGGTCGATTCAATTTCGCATTCTTTAACGTTGCCGGAGTAATAAGTCAGCGGGTGTGGAAAAAGTCGAAACCCCAAAAGCTGCCCCCCCGCTGTGCGGGGGGGCAGCTTTTAGGGTTTTAAGCTTCATCGCGCCTACCAAATTGTCCACAGTGCTTTGCGCTGAGATAGAACCATAGTTTTGTTGAGAGCCGCGCGGAGCGCGGCTCTCAACAAAACTTTTGTACCTCACGCACTTGCAAAGCGTTGTATCACCGAAACTGACCATACTGCTCTACGTGCATTCTGGCCGATGTCTCCCAGGTATAGCGATCGCAGATCGACCGACTGTTCTGAATCAACTTCTGCGCAACTTCGGGCTGCATAATCTGTACCATTGCCTGGGCGATAGTGTCCGGCGAGTGGGGGTCAACCAGTAACGCCTGATCAGGATGGAGAAATTCAGTAAAAGGCGGCTGATGGGCGGTAATAACGGGGAGACCAGAGGCGATCGCCTCCAGTACCACCAGTCCCCAGCCCTCCTTGACGGAAGGGAACACGAAAGCGTCAGCACAGCGGTAGAGGGTGGGGAGATCGCTGTCAGGGATGACACCGGGGAGGAGGAGCGGTTGCTTTGCAGTTCCCTGAAGGGGGAATCGTCCAACCTCGATTCCCAGGTGGTTAGCCAGAGTAAAGAATTCGTCGCGGTAGGTCTGGTAATCGAACAGGGTGGCTCCTCCGGCAATGATCAGTTGCGCCTGGGGATGGCAAGTCAGAACCCTGGAGAAGGCTTGGAGCAGCAGGAGTGAATTCTTTCGAGGTTCAATGCCGCCAACGGTGAGGTAAATCGGAGAGCCAGTGATTCCCAGTCGTTGTTTTAACGCCGTTTCGGTGCCATTCGGGATGGTGGAGAAGCGATCGCCATTGATCGCGTTGATCACTCTGGGAGCGGCGATCGCATATTTTTGTTGGAGTTCCTTCTGACAGTCGTTGCTGACGGAGAGGCAGAGATCGGGTTCAAGAATGGAGCAATCCTGGCAGGCTTGGAGATAGGGACTGTTGAAGGATTCGACGTGGTGAACGGTGCGAATAAAGTGAGGAATTTTTCCCGCGTTGCGGAGTGCTAACAGGGCATTGGCACTGATGCAGTCCTGGGCGTGGTAGCAGTCGTAGGAATGAGTTTGAAGGTGAGACTCATCGAGAAAATCAACAAATTCCTGAATGCGTTGACGAATCAGTTGATCAACCCCTTCAGTCACAGGTTTAGATGGAATCAGGTAATACTTGCAGGGAAGCGAATAGTCAAATCCAGTCCCTTCTTTATCTAAGGCATACACCGTCACCGAATGCCCCAGGTAGTGCAGGGCCGTTGCCAGTTCCAGAGTATGAATGACGCTCCCTCTCGGCTTCGTCGCATAGGTAAATAAAGCAATACGCAGGGTAGCGGTCATCGAAGGTTGATATACCAATATTGTGGATCGTAACCAAATGTGTGTTCCCCACCTGTAGGGGCAAAGCATTTGCGCTAAAAACTTCAGCGATCGCCCAACCCAATCCTACGCAAATGCTTTGCCCAAACCCCGAACGATCGCCCATGATTTCAGTCCGCAATCGCCCACGCATTTCATAGTGGTTGATATTTCGGCGGCGGTCGTTCATTAAAATAAGGGGCTTGCCATAAAATAAAATCCCAGTAAATCCCAGTTTTTGCTTGGCGCGGCGGAGCCGCGCCAAGCAAAAACTGGGATTTTATTAAACAGCAGAACCCTAACCTGTTGCACAAGGTTGGAATCATTGGGAACGTTCCGGGGCGAAGCATTTGCGGAATAGATATTGGGTGAAGCTGGACGTTTTTCGCGCAAATGCTTCGCCCCTACGGGGGTGCAAATCCGGTCAGGGGTTGTTGGGACAAATCCCAAAATACCTGACTTTCTCCCTGCGATCGCAGAACCAGTTGGGGGACTGACTGGATTTCTCCAATTTCTGCACAGGTAATCTGGCGATCGCCAAACATCTGCTTCACCTTTTCCACCTTCTCAGGCCGCACGCTCAACAAAAACCCATAGCTGGGAAAACTCACCAGCCAGCGCTCCAGTGAAACATCGGGCGGCACGGGAATCTGATCCAGGTTGAGAACTGCACCACAGCGAGAAGTCTCCATCAACATCAGCGTGGTGCCAATGATACCGCCCATACTGATGTCTTTTCCGGTGTCACACAGACCCGATTCTGCCAGGGTGGGCAGCAATTCCAGATCAGCTCTCAGGCGCACGGGGTCAGCTTTGGTGGCGGCATTCCAGAAGGGGTATTGGGGGTGTGCCTTTCCCCGAAAATCGACAGCGGCTAAGAGGCGATCGCCCACCTGCGCCCCAAAGCTGGTAATTAACCGATTCGCCCGCCCCATAATCGCCACCGATAGCGCATTGTAGGGACTGTGGCCGTTCGTGTGGCCGCCGACGATAGGCACCTGATAGGTCTTTGCTGCCGCCTGCATTCCTTCCAGGAGTGGTTGGCTCAGCTCAGGGGACTGACTCCAGAGTGTATCGACCACAGCGATCGGCCTGCCGCCCATTGCGTAGATATCACTGACGTTGACCATAACGGCAGACCATCCGGCGAACCAGGGTTCTGCCTCTACGAGAAAAGGCATCATGCCTTCGGCTGCCAGGAGGAGGTAGCCGTTACCGTCGGGGATGGCGGCGCAGTCGTCGCCGATAAGGGTAGATGGGTGGATGGGTAGATGGGTAGAGACGTTCCGTGGAACGTCTGTATCGGTAGATGGGTGGATGGGTGGATGGGTAGAGACGTTCCGTAGAACGTCTGTATCGGTAGATGGGTGGATGGGTGGATGGGTAGAGACGTTCTGTGGAACGTCTGTATCGGTAGATGGGTGGATGGGTGGATGGGTAGAGACGTTCTGTGGAACGTCTGTATCGGTAGATGGGTGGATGGGTAGATGGGTAGAGACGTTCCGTGGAACGTCTGTATCGGTGGATGGGTGGATGGGTAGATGGGTAGAGACGTTCTGTGGAACGTCTGTATCGGTGGATGGGTGGATGGGTAGATGGGTAGAGACGTTCTG
>CAZVXA010000107.1:11684-21635 GCA_964630955.1 uncultured bacterium
TGGAACGTCTGTATCGGTAGATGGATGGATGGGTAGATGGGTAGAGACGTTCTGTGGAACGTCTGTATCGGTGGATGGATGGATGGATGGAGGCGAAAGGAGGCGCGAGATGGGTTGGATGTCTTGTTTGTGGAGGACACCGAGGGATTGTTGTAATTCAGCTACAAGTTGATCTAACATCCCGATCACTCTACGATGCCCGTTCATACTGCCCTAACGGTCGCTGTTCATTGCCAGCAGGATAATACTGGAGATCCGCTTCCATCAGGTGATGGGGTCGATCGCAAACCTGTATCTCCTCCAGCGAAGTCCAGTGCAGCCGTTGGAAAAAGCGCACGTTTTGTAACTGTACGGTTGCCAGAAACTGGTAGCAGCCCCAGGTGTTGGCGGTTGTGACGGCTTTATTAATCAAACCTTTGCCGATCTGCCAACCCTTGCGGTAATCGGGGTGAGTGCCCAATCGGCCTCCATACCAGAGGCCCGGTTTGGGTTCATAGATCCGGACAACGCCAACGATTTGATGGGTGTGAGTTTCGATCGCAATAATGGGATAGGCGATGTCATCAATCTCATCTACGTCTGTATGTTCAAACAAATATTGTTCTTCACAAAAGATGCGTTGACGGAGATCAAAGTAGGCGTTGACTTCTTCGTTGGAGCTGGCCAGTTTAAAGTGATAGCGATCGCTTGACATCAGAAATCACCTGCAATAGATCAGTAGGTAGCGCTAATTAAACAGTGTTATAGACACGGAGGGGCGCTCCCCCGGCTCATCTACTTAACACAACAATCACAATCAACGTTCAAATGTCGAAAGGGCAGAACAGGCTCCGCATTTGGCACACCCGGCTTTGATGTCGGCAGAACTCATGCCCGCTTGCTTTAGCAAGTGACCCACCTGTTGATAAAGGGCAAACATAAACTCGCTGGAGGGGGCAGGATGATTTTCCAGGGGGGTGCCTGTGATCGGGACAAATGGTACGACAAAGGGGTAAACGCCAAGTTTGATCAGGCGATCGCACCCCTCCACCAGTGCCTCCAGCGAATCCCCTAGACCCGCCAGCAGATAAGTGCTGACCTGCCCCCAGCCAAACACCTGCACCGCTGCCTCAAATGCCTGGAAGTAGAACTCCACAGGCACCTCTGCTTTACCCGGCATAATTTTGGTACGAACTTCCGGCGTGATCGCCTCCAGGTGCATTCCCAGGCTATCCACCCCGGCATCTTTGAGCCGCTGGAACCAGGCAAAATCGTCCGGTGGTTCGCACTGCACCTGAATCGGCAGATCCACCCGCTGTTTGACGGCGCTGGTACATTCGGCCAGATAGGCAGCTCCGCGATCGCTGGTATTCGGCGTCCCACTGGTCATCACCAGATGCTTGATGCCATCCAACCGCACCGCTGCTTCAGCCACCTCTGCCAGTTGAGCGGGGGTCTTGCGGGCGATAGTGCGGCCCGCCTCTAGAGACTTCTCAATGGCGCAGAACTGGCAAACCGTGGCGGCATCCCGGTAGCGCTTACAGGTTTGCAGGACGGTGGTGGCCAGCACGTCATTGCTGTGCAGCAGGGCGATCTTCCAGTAGGGGGTGCCGTCAGCGGTGGTGAGGCTGTAGAACCTGGGTTGATGCGGGAATGCGATGGGGGCGATCGCCTCTCCTTCCTGAAACAGGATGGCCTCATCCCTGTCGCTGAGGGTGACGGTGTAGGGCGATCGCGCCGCCGTGCCCGTGTAGATGGGTACCATGACGGTTGTTCCGTCTACGGTCACCGCCTTATGATCCGAAGGCCCCGCACCGCCCTTGCGACCGGAGGCTCCCACGTCCGATTCAGCCAGTCTCAGCCCTTTGGACTGGAGCGCTGTAATGAGTTCCTGCTTGTTCAAGGGTCGAGCCATTGTCAGAAAGTGTGTAATGGGTCAGGGATGGATGGATGGATGAATCGGTGACCGGAACCGATGTGTGTCCCGCCAGAGGCGATTGCATCACCGCCCACTGGCTGGGGTTCATCTGGAGCTGCAACAGGTCGGGGCGGGAGTAGTGGCCCACGCAGTCCATCATGCGCTTACGTTTGGTGATTAGTGAGAAGTCCAGGTCGGCGATCGCCATTCCTTCCCCTTCGGTGATCGGTGGACAGAGGGGGACTCCTTCGGGACTGATAATCGCCGTGTAGCAGCCCCCACTCAGTACCTTTTGCAGTTTTTCGTCGGGGGTAATCTGTGCCACCTGGTCGGGAGCCAGCCAGCCTGTGGCGTTCACCACAAAACAGCCGGCCTCCAGGGCATGGTGGCGAATCGTCACCTCGATCTGGTCTGCAAAAATCTTGCCCACCATCGATCCGGGGAACTGGGCGCAGTGAATCTGCTCATGCTGGGCCATCAGCGCAAACCGTGCCAGGGGATTGTAATGTTCCCAGCAGGCCAGTGCCCCGACTTTCCCCACGGCAGTGTCCAGAACCGTCAATCCAGCTCCGTCACCCTGTCCCCAAACCATGCGCTCATGGTAAGTGGGCGTGATCTTCCGTCGCTTCAACCGGAGTGTGCCGTCGGCATCAAAGATCAGTTGCGTGTTGTACAACGATCCGTGATCGCGTTCATTCACGCCCAGCACAATCACCATGTTGTGAGTACGGGCGGCCTGACTGACGGCATCGCTCACCGGGCCAGGAACTTCTACCGCTTCCTCATAGAGCCGCATGTGCTCTTTTCCCATGAGGACAGGCGGCTGAACGAAGGAGAAATAGGGGTAGTAGGGGACGAACGTTTCGGGAAAGACGAGGAGTTGAACGCCTTCCTTGGCGGCAGTGGCGATCGCCTCCAGTACTTTCTCCGTCGTTCCGTCCCGACTAAACAGCACCGGGCTGATCTGGACTGCCGCCGCCCGGACAGTACGTGAGTCATCCACAGGCTTAAACCGTCCAGGTATCGAGGATAAATGCGCCATCCTTGCGGTGCAGCAGGATCAGATCCAGCACATCCAGGGGATTGATGGGGCGGATTCCGGGCATCAGGGAAGGCTCACCGTGGCCGTAGAGTGCCTGGAGGGCAAATCGGCAGGCGTAGACCTTGCCCCCTTCCGCCATGAATTTGCCGAGCTGGTCGTTGAAGTTCTGGTGACCGGGGAACGCCGCATCGCCCAGCTTGGGAAAACCACGCTGAACCCCCAATGTGACACCGGGACCATAGAGCAATACTGAAGTCTCAAAGCCTTTGCGCAGCAGACGCAGGGCTTGCAGCAGATTCACCAAACCGATTGAGCCTTCAAAAGCAACGGTGTGGAAGGTGACCAGCGCTTTTTCACCTGGTTCTGCTTTCACATCGGGAAAAACTTTTTCCTCGTAGTCAACAAAAAAATCGCCGGACTGATGGGCGGGAGTCGTGACCTCAGGCATTGCTTTCTCCTTGGATGGAATCTGTGCTGTCAGATTAGGTTGGTGGGAAGTAGTCTTTTGTATTTCTTAATACGAAAAAGCCAAAGCTAGTGATATGAGCAGGGAGGAGGAGAAATCGTGGGGGGCGATCGAGGTTCTGATGGCAGTACCTGTCGAAATCAATAGGTGATCGATGAAAATATCAAAAGCTGTTCCACCCGCGCTGCGGGTGGAACAGCTTTTTGATGGTTTCACGCCGCTCTACCTACGACCCCAGCAAAAACTCATTCACCACATCCCAGGCGCTCGACTGGGACGCCTGCTTTCGCGCCACGATGTAATCCGCCAGGTAATTGGCATCACGGGCAATCCCCGAAAAGCGCCCTGACCCCCAGGTGTAGAGCCACGGTAGGCCCAGGAAGTACAGCCCCTGGACATTTGTCACCCCCCGGTCGTGTCCGGGATGGCCCTTACCATCGAAAACAGGTACTTCAATCCATCTGAAGTCAGACTGGTAGCCTGTACACCAGATGATGGTACGGATATTTTCCTGATCGCAGTCCAGCGATCGCGTCTCATTCTGCGGTTGCCAGACGGGAACGTAGGGCGGCTCAGTCGGTGCATCAAGCTGATTGTTTTCGATAAACGTATCAATGCTTTTCTTGATGTTCTCTGCCACCGCATCCGCCTGATCCAGGTTGTATTTCAGATCGTTCTGGAACTCCAGCGTCGCAGCATTAATCTGTTTCAAGCGACCATGCAATTTCATGCCTTCGATCGCAAACTGTCTCAGATCAATTTCGCGTCCACCATCGCGTCCCGTCAGGTAATGATTGGTATTCGATCGCGCTTTCTCTTTCTGCGGATGGTTCTCGATTGACAGGTCGTAGTAGCCCATCTGATCGAGCCAATCCACCACGTCTTTCCCCCGGTAGCGGCGGGGCGATCGCGGCGCACCTCCCACACACAGATGCACCTTGCGGCCCGCCAGATGTAGATCCTCCGCAATCTGACAGCCCGATTGTCCCGTTCCCACCACCAGAATTTCACCGTCGGGCAGGGATTCTGGGTTCCTGTACTGTGAGGAGTGGAGCTGTAGAATCGCTTCTGGCAGACGTTCTGCAATGCGGGGAATCTTGGGTCGATGGTAGCCACCGACGGCGATCACCACCTGATCAGCGGTACAGTCTCCCACAGTGGTGCGAATGTCAAAGCCGTTTTGGCTCTCCCGCTGGCTCACGTTCAGAACGGTGACCCCTTCCTGCACAGGGGGATTGAAAAAGGCCGCATAGTCTTCGAGATACTTCACGATCTCATCCTTTTGCATAAACCCGTTCGGGTCGGCTCCCGGATAGGGGAACCCCGGCAACTGACACTGCCAGTTGGGGGTGACCAGACAGAAGGTGTCCCAGCGTCGTTCGCGCCACTCGTAGGCGATCGCATTCTTCTCAAACACGACGTGATCGATGCCCTTTGCCTTCAGGCAGTAGCTCATCGACAGCCCCGCCTGTCCACCGCCCACAATCACAACCGAATAGTGGCTTTTCATGGTTCTCCGCTCATGTGATTCGCCCGAATGCTTGCCAGGTTAAGCGTTGGGGGTGATGTTCTAGAACTGTGGATGGTTTTGGCGGAAGCAGTGCGACGCACTGCTTCCGCCAAAACCATCCACAGTTTCGAAACACTACCGCGTTGAGCGAGGGGAGATTTGTATTTGGAGATACGGAAGGGGATGATCTGGCGATAACGCTAGGGAGCAGGGGAGCCTTCAAATCAATCCCTTTACGATCGCCAGATAAAGCGCCTGATATCTCGTCTTCGCCTTCAGTTTGTTTGACGCATTATTCATGTGAAATTTCACCGTGCTCTCGCTGATAAACAGTTCACTGGCAATATCGCGATCGCGCCGGCCTTCTGCCAGGAGCCGCAAAATCTCGCACTCGCGGGTGGTGAGTTTTTTAGAATCGGGGTCGGGGTCGGGTGGAGTGCTCCAGGGATGGTCGGCGATCGCGGCTTCTACTGCCTGTCGTAATTCTGTCGGTTGGATTGCCAGATTGAGCGATGACAGCGAGGCGTTTGGAGGCACTGAACTGCGATCGTGAGAGACCCAGAGTACTCGCGGATGGCCTGTGGCTGCTGCCCGGTCGTCGGTGATTAGCGGCAAGGCAGGATCAGGTTGTTGGCTGACCGTCAGGCCAGCTTCGTAGGCAAGACGGGTAAATGCCATCTGAAGCACAGGCTGGCTCAGGTGAATCCTGACGCCGAGTGGGGGAGTTGCGATCGCATAGGGAATCTGCACGACCCACTGCATCAACTTTTGGTTGGGCGTAGTGACGGATTGCAGGGTGCCGCCTAGATAGGTAATGGCGAATTGTAAATCGGTAATAGGACAAGTCAGTTCGTGATTGGGGGGTGTGGATTCGAAGGCGGCAGCGGAGACCATTGCCTCCAAAGTGATGTGGGTAGTGCTGTAGTTCAATCGACAGTAGGAGCAGGCCATCTGTTGCAGTAGGTCTGCTGTCCGCAGCAGGAGGCAGTCCAGGGCGGCGGGGAGGGGGCGTTCAGTGCCCAGGAGGATCAGCCGCGCCTGGGGCAGGAGATTGGCCAGTTGTTCAGAAAGGGAAGCAGTGCTTGCAATCGTCTCTGAAGCCAGCCGGGTCTTCTGCTGAAACTGGCGGCAGTTCTCCAGTGTCAGGGCCAGGGTGGTGCAGAGTCCCTGCAAGACTTCCAGAAACTCTGCAGACAACGCATGGTGGCTGAAGATGGCCAGAACGCCGACAACGCGATCGCCAATTTCCAGAGGATACCCTGCAAAGCCTGTGATATTGTGCGCGATCGCCCAGTCCCGGTCTTTTACCCAGGGTTCATACGGCAGATTGTTGCTGAGAAAGGGAATGCGATTCTGAGCAATCTTTCCCACCTTGAAGGCTCCTATGGGAACGCGGGAAAAAAAGCCATCGGTGCGAGTATACATCCCCGAAGAGGCCACCAGACGCAGAAATAACCCGTCCGGTTCCATTAGCCAGATGCGAGCCAGGGCACAGTCGAAACGCTTGATCAGTCCATCGGTGGCCAGACGAGCGATCGCCTCTGGCTCGTGGCAGCCACTGAGGCTCTGCATGATGGCGCTGACCTGCTGCAATTCCATCAGTAGCCGCGTAGCATTGACCAGATCGCCAGCGGTTTCTAACACAGTGGACAGCTCCAATGTCTCCACTTCTATTGAGCCGTTTATCCCGGCTTAACTCTGTATTGCTGGATACCGAGTAGTACCACGTCCATTTAAAGACCCATGATCAGAAGCGGTGCACCGCACCGCTTCTGATCATGGGTCTTTAAACTAGGGCGTGCTTTAAAGCGTCTCCAGGCAGGGGTGAAGGATTACAGAAGGCGATCGCCCCTCAACTGGAAGTTGGTGGTTCTGGATGTGTCGCCGCTGGCGCTGCTGATCGTCGCCATCGCCGCAGGGTGATCGCCTGGTTTTCACGAGCTGGGGCTGCGCTTGCGGCACGCCAGCATCGGTCACAACACGATTTTCGGTGGCACTATCGGCAGGCATTTCGGCAGGGGCCGCCAGCTTTTCAGCGGTTGCTGCGCCGCTAGACATGGACTGTGGAGCTTCGCTGGTGGTTGCTGATGGAAGGGCTGAACAGGCGCTGATGATGCCGCCCAGCAGAGTGAGGAGAAGGAGCGATCGGACGTGGAGAGGATGGGTGAGGTGGCGCATAGGGTGATTCCACAGGTGCTTTGGTGCCAGTATGGCAGGCGGCTCTGTGACCCACGGAACGGTTTCAAATTGGAACAACCTTTCAGGACTGTGATAAGCAGGTAGGCGCGATTAAGCCTGAACCCCTAAAATCTGTGCCGCCCGCTCAGCGGGCGGCACAGATTTTAGGGGTTCAAATTTTTCCATGAGATCATGCTGGGAGCCTTCGTTCCTCTGCATCAGGTGTGATCGCTCACCCGACGGGCGGCCTCCAGCAGTAAATTTCGTTCTGCCCGGACGATCGCCCGATAGGTTGTCTCGATTGCCCCCGGATGTACTGAAATCGTGTGAATGCCCCAGCGCACCAGCTCGTCAATCAGATCTGGATGGCGGCTGGGGAGTTCACCACAAATTGAGCAGGGGATCCCCAAACGGTGAGACTCCTGAATCAGGTGGTGGATGGCCCGCAGGACGGCAGGGTGGCGATCGCTGACCGTTACCAGAGAGGGGCGATCGCGGTTTAGTCCACCGTAGGAGTCATCGCGGTCAATCGCCAGCAGCAGTTGGGCCAAATCATTGCTGCCGATGGAAATGCCCTGTGCTCCGGCGGCAACATAGTCCGGCAGCAGAAACAGCACTGAGGGGACTTCGGCCATGATCCAGAGCTGGAAGTCTGGAGATTGTCTCAGTCCGGTCTGCATCACCTGGGCCGCCGCCGCCTGAAATTCTTCAACAGTGCGCACAAAAGGGAGCAGTAATTTGAGATTTCCGTATCCCAACTTCTGCAACTGGCGCAGAGTGGCCAATTCCAGGGCAAAGGATTGGGGGTGGAACTGGTAGGCAAGGGTTCCGTGAATGCCCAGGATGGGGTTGTGCTCCGGTTGGCTAGAAGTCGTCGGGTTAGAGGACTCCGATGGCCGATGCAGAATATCCAGCGAGCGATAAAACACAGGCCGGGGAGTAAATGTCTGCATCAGGGGCTGAAGGCGATCGACCATCTGCTGAATCAGGTTGGGAGCATCAGGGTTGGGGGCCAACAGTTGTGGGAGGAGATCGGCAAACAGGTGCTCCGATCGCAGCAGGCCAACACCGTCAACGGGAAAGCGTGTCCATGATTCAAGATCGCCGGACTGGCTCAAGTTAACCATCAGTCGGGTCGCGGTAGCCACGCGGTTCTCCGGCAGAGACAGGCGCTCCGGGGTCGTGACTGGTTCCGGGGAAGGAATTTCCAGGGATGCTGTGGGAATGCGGTGGATGGTGCCGCGATCGCCATCCACACAGACCACCTCTCCCGATTGCAGCAGGGTGGTTGCTCCTGTCACACCCACCACAGCAGGAATTCCTTTTTCACGGGCAAGAATAGCGGCGTGGCTGGTGAGTCCCCCTTGCTCAGTAATCAATGCAGCAGCCTGCTTCAGGTACGGCACCCAGACTGGAGCGAGCTGCGGCACCACCAGTGCGGCACCGGACGGCACTGCGGTTGGATAGTCAGCAGGGGCAGGCACCCAAACGGGAGCCAGGATCTTGCCAGAGGCTGCCGCCAAACCTGTTAAAACAGGTGTGTCATCCGGTACAGGCGGGTTCTGGAGCGGGGCGTTGGCTGTGATGGGAGGAAATGGCTGACTGGGGCGGAGGGCCTGTGCATTCCTCCCCTGGAACACAACCTCTGTCAGGAAAAAAGTGGTTGATCTGGCTTCTGTGCCAGGAGCCAGCATCCACTCAAAATTCAGGTTATCCCCCAACGCTGCCTGCACCTGCTGTCCCAACTGCACCAGGGTCTGAAGCTGGTTTGGATTCAGGACTGACGGGCGATGTAACGCCTGACCCGATCGTTCACGCGGTTCAGACGTTTGATGCATAGCAGACGGGTTCACCGTTGGGATCTGAAGAGAACGGGTAACAGACTCGTTCTCCAATAAATTCTGAGTTGCGTCTATTCCCAGAACATAGACTTCTGGGGCGGGGTTGTCTGATGGCTCCCCCGATGCCGCTCGAATTTCTAGTTGCTGTGGCTGAAGCTGGACTTCCCCCAGCGCGACGGCCTGCCAGACGGGCTGTATCAGTACTGCCAGCCGAATGTGCTGAAGCTGAATCCGCGATCGCTGCCAGTAGAACAAACTGCGGGCACGGAATAGCTCTGCCCATACCAGCTTCAGCGCCTGGGCGATCGCTTCGCGGTTCTTCCCCGGTTCCAGCGTGCATTGTTGGGCTGAGAGCAGCCCCCGAATCCGACTCCCCACGATTGGGTCGAGCCGCCCCTGCAAAGCAATTGAGGGACGCAGAATCACCATTGGGGCAGTCCACTGGTGGACTGCATCCACCACCTGATGGAGCCACGCTTCAGACAGAGGAGTTGCCTCAATGGACTGGCGAATTTGCTGGGCAACCGCCTGGAGCTGGCGCGGATCGTCTACATTCAGGTGCAGCGACGATTCAGGAAAATCGGTAAACAGGGGTTCCAGCCAGCGAATATTTTGCAAAAACTGCTCCAGTATTGCCGACGAGATGACAAAACCCGGCAGAACAGGCACCCCCCGCTGTTTCAGCAGCGCGAGATAGAACGCTCTGTCTCCAACCTGAAGACGATTTGAGGACTGAATTTCTTCCAGCCAGTAGCAGTTCTCTCCAGCCATAGGGAGTCGATTCATGCGGCCACCTGATTCTAAACCCGCCTTGTTTTTCGGCTAAATTTCGTTGTAATGATTTCGGATCATTGCTTCCGCCCTAAGAGATGTTTGAAAAGGTAGGGACTGTCATGGTTAACACCGGGAGATCCCCCCTGCCCTCCTTAAGAAGGGGGGGATCTCGCTTCAAAGTCCCCTTTAGGGGCTTGCCATAAAATAAAATCCCAGTAAAATCCCAGTTTTCGTTTGGCGCGG
>CAZVXA010000108.1:0-19437 GCA_964630955.1 uncultured bacterium
CAGAGCCTCCGGTTTGCATTCCACGCCGGAGGCATGGAACGAGGACAAGGCATGGCTCCACCTGATGTTCACCTCGTTCCCAGGCTCTGCCTGGAAACGGGCTTCTGGAGGCTCTGCCTCCTGCTTAACGATGGAGGCAGAGCCTCCGGTTTGCATTCCACGCCGGAGGCATGGAACGAGGACGATCCGGTTCATTCTGTTTGCGTGAGCGCCTGATGCGTTTTCGCCCAGGCGTCGCTCAATATTTCAGCGGCCTGAATAATCTCCTCATCGGTGGTAAACTTTCCCAGCCCAATACGGATTGCGCCATCTACCCGATTGGGTGGTAGTTTCAACGCCTGGAGAACATGGGAGGGAGCTTCGACACCAGAGGAGCAGGCGGACCCCGTAGAGATGGCAAGCTGGTGGCGAACCCGGCTCACGATCGCCCCATTGGGAACTCCGGGCAGTGAGCAATGAAGGTTTCCGGCCAGTCGGTGCTGCGGATCTCCGTTGACCACCAGACCAGGAATCTTTTCCGTCAGCAGCGCCTGGAGTCGATCGCGTTGGGTGGCGATCGCCCGTTCGTCAGCCTCCATCTCTAATGAGCGACAGCGACAGGCTTCTCCTAAACCCACAATCCCCGGTACGTTCAACGTCCCCGATCGCATCCCCTGCTGGTGTCCGCCGCCGAAGATCTGGGGCGTCAGGGGGTGGCCTTTGCGCAGGAGGAGCGCACCGACGCCTTTGGGGCCGTAGAGTTTGTGGGCGGACAGGGCGAGGTAGGTGATACCCCAGTCGGTGAAAGCGATCGGCAGTTTACCCACCGCCTGGGTGCCGTCACAGAGGAGGGGAATCTGGTAGCGCTGGGCAATCTGGGCGATCGCTTCGATGGGGTAGATCGTGCCAATCTCGTTGTTGGCGGCCATGACGCAGAGGAGCGAGAGTCCCCCAGCGCAGACCTGCTCCAGGTGGGACAGATTGAGCTGGCCGCTGCTGTCGATATCGAGAAAAATCAGTTCGGCCCAGCCACGTTTTTCGAGCATGGCGCAGGTGTCGAGGACGGCTCGATGCTCCAGCGGCAGGAGGCCAATCCGGTGGGGCGTAGCAGGACTGGGGGAAAGACTACCCTGGATGGCGAGGTTGATGCTCTCGGTTGCGCCGGAGGTCCAGATCACGTCGCGGGGGGAGGCTCCCACCAGGGTGGCGACCTGACGGGCGGCCTGTTTCACCGCAGCATCAGCGCGATCGCCCCAGTCGTGGTCGGTGCTGCTGGCGTTGCCAAATTCGCGGGTCATGAAGTAGTAGACGCGATCGGCAACTCGCGGATCAACGGGGGTGGTGGCGTGATAGTCGAGGTAGATCACGGGTCAGGGGGATGAAACCTGGAGCATTGCAACGAAGGCTTGATGGTCGGGGGTGGCGATGCCCTGCTGGAGGATGGCGAGGACTTGGGCAAGGTTGTTTTCTAGAAGGCGATCGCCCGCTAACCAGAGGCCGGGGAACTGCCGACTGCGAAGAATCCCGTCGGCGTCGGGTGGCTGTATCCGGTATTCTCCCGATTCCAGGTAGAACCAATCAATTTTTTGGCTGTAGGTGCGCCAAACAATGTATTCTTGAACGCCGTTGCGGCGGTAAACGCGCAGTTTGTCGTGCAGGTCGTAGGAGGCGCTACTGGCGGCAACTTCAACAATTAGTTCTGGGGCACCTTCGATATAGTCGTCGTCACTGATGGTAGAGCGGCCTCCCTGTTCTCGCCGCAGAACCGCATCTGGCTGCGGCTCATTGTCAGCATCCAGGCGAATGGTGGGGTTGTCGTAGAGGTCTACGCCTGGAGTTGCAGCGCTGTAGGTTCCTAACCAGGTCATGATGGCCCCGTGAGGTTTGCCGTGTGCTCGCGCCCGCAGGGGAGATGCCACGTAAACGATTCCTTCGATGAGTTCAGCTTTTTTCAGGTGCGGCATGGCGCTGTAGCGGCGCTCGAATTCATCGCGGGTGAGGCGATCGCCATTTTCCAGAGGAGGAAGATTAAGGAGTCGTTCGGTGGTCATAGGCTAGAGCTTAGCGCTGACGGGCCACTGGTCTTGCTTTCGTCTGATCGTATTCTATCAAGGCGTTTTGGCTCAATTGAAATGTTAGATTAGTCGCAAGGCAAGTGTGGAGGGCGATCGCCGTGACGATTGCGACCAATCGAAAGCTGACGTTTCAGGAATATCTGGCCTATGTCAATGGGTCTGAGCAGCGATATGAGCTGGTAGACGGGGAACTGGTATTCATCAGTCTCGGCACCGGACAGCACGGCAAAATTACAAAGTTTTTAGAGCGCATTCTGGATGCTGAAATTGCTCGTGTCGGGTATCCGTGGACCGCAGAGCGATTTTCAATTGGGATTCAGTCACCCAGGGGAACGCGCTGGGACACAAGCCGCATTCCTGATATTGCTGTGGTGATGCTGGAGCAGTGGGATGAACTGCAAGCGAGAGAAGCGGTGATCGCCCTGAACGAAGCGCCTCCTCTTCTGGTCGTTGAGGTAGTGAGTCCCAGCACGGTGACGGACGACTATCGGGCGAAACGTGCCGAGTACAGTGTGTTAGATATTCCTGAGTACTGGATTGTCGATCCGCTGGTGAGCAAGGTGACGGTCTGCCGATTGCAGGATGGTTTGTATGACCTGGAGGAGTTTCAGGGGAGTCAGCAGATTGTCTCTCCTACGTTTCCTGAGCTGGAGCTGACCACAGCGCAAATCTTTTCTTAAGGTCATCAGGCGATCGCAAATCCTGTCTGGGGTCTGACTGCCGGAGGATGAAAAGCCAGCACAATACGGTCTTTGGGAATACCAGCTTCTAATAGTTCTGGGGTGATGCCGTCTTCAATTCCATCGTAGTGAATCCAAATTTTGCCATTGCGAATCTCGGCATGAACGACACAACCGTGAACCCGTCGCTGGTCTTCCCAACCCTCGTGCATCAGCATGAAGTGGTTTCGATCTTGACTTACAATGACATAGCTGGATACGTCTCCGTAGCGGTAGGGCAGGTGAGCGTAATATTGAAGGACTTTTTCTAAGGTCTCACGCCACTGATTGAGCGTTTGATGAATTACGGGATCTAATGTTTCCATTGGAGAATCTCCTCGGTTTGAGAATCAAAAACAATCAGATGAAATTCAGGTTCTTCAAGTAGAAGCTGTCCAGCTTCCTCGTTAAAGAGGACACCCCTCTGCGTCTCAAAGGTGAAATCCTGGAGAATTTTGCAGGAAGCAATTCCTTTAAAGGGTATCAGTGACTTGGTTCTCCTTCACTCCATGCGAATCGAGCGGCTCAAAATTGCCATGTACTCCCCCGGTGTTTCGGTGGGCAGTAGCTTGCTCCACTCGAATTGCTCTGCGTAGCCTTTGACGTGGAGGATGCCAATGGTGCGGGCGATCGCTCTCCTGGAGCCATACAAAACGTGGCGAACTGGCTCTCGCGGCAGCTCAGCAGAGGGTAAGGGAGCGGCGGCATCGGACAGGAATTCTTCAGACATGGGCGGATGGGTCTTGAGGATATCCGCACGATAGGGGAAGCGTCGGGGCGGAATCAAGGACTTTACTCATTGGTAATGAGCTATTCTTCGTCTCGTCGGTGGGGTGCGATCTGAGGACTCTCTAACTTTTGGTAGTACTGCATCAAGGTGGTTTCAGAATACCTCCGCAGGGCAGCTTTATCTTCTTCCGTCAAGCTTTTCCAGAGAGCAGTGTCAAATTTTAATAGAGTGAGTTCCTTGAGTCGCTGGACAAACCTGCGCCGCTCAAATTTCTCAAACGGATTTGCCAGCATAATAGTTTCAATTTCAGCATTGCTCAACTCCGCAATGCGCTCCATTCGGCTACCTGATTTCTCAACGGGTTTACCTGCTTGCAGGCGTTGTAAGTAAAAGGCTCTAAAGAAGTCAACAAGATGGGGAACTTTAACCTTCCCTGAAGAATCAGCAAGTTCGAGCAAACCCAACAGCAGGACTGGTTTATAAGAATATTTCATGTCCATCTGCTGAACAAATTCCACAAACTTTTCCTTAATGTTGTCCTTAGTGACAGGTGCAATATTAAATTGCTTGCGAATCTCGTCTAATCGATTTTTATTGAAATAGTGATACGTTTGACTACCAACTGGAATAGTGTGATCAGGAGTGAGTTTTCCACTGAGCACCCAGTTCTTCACAACGTTGTCAGCGACACCTAATTCGGATTCCAGTTCACGAGTTTGATACATCTCCCTAACTTCATCCTGCCAGCGAAAGATATCAACTGATTCATATTTGTCAACCCATAAATGGAGTCCTAGTACAGCGGTTGGTTTTTCACCCCGCTCATAAATACCCTGTTCCTCCGCCAGCAAAGCATCAGGTGCAGCGACCAGAGCACCAGGGCGATAGTGAGGATTGCCAAACAGACGGTGAGTATTCAAAGCTTGAGCGTAACGACTGGTGTTATCGATAAAGTCAAAGACAAGCAGATCCTTTTTCCCTGGAGCAGTGCGGGTACCACGTCCGAGTTGTTGCACGTAGACGACTTTGCTGAGTGTTGGCCGCGCCATCAGCAAAACCTCTGTTTCAGGAGAATCCCATCCCTCGTTCAAAATGTCACAAGCACACAGAACATGAACTGTTCCTGCCCGGTAAGCTTCTAACACTTCATCCTTTTGCTTGTCCGACATCCGACCGGAAACGTAAGCTGCCACAATATTGTGCTGCTCAAATAATGCCGCCATGCGTTCAGCGTGGCTCACATTGATGCAGAAACAAACAGCACGTTTACCAATCGCATGATTGATGTAGGTTTCTACAATCATGCGATCGCGATCGGGTATCTGTAGCGCATTACCCAGATCGCTGCTGCGGTAATCAACGCCATTGAATCGGACTTTTGTCAGGTCAACATTTGTCTTGACACGAATACAGCGGATCGGAACCAGTAACCCTCGCTGTATGGCCTCTTCCAACTCCAGACGATGGGCGCAGTTTTGAAAAATCTCTGTGAGAGACTCTCCATCGTAGCGCTCAGGAGTTGCTGTCAGCCCAAGAATAAACTTTGCACGAAAGTGACTGATGACATTGCGATAGGTTTCAGCAGTAGCATGATGACATTCATCAATAATGATGTAGCCAAATTCGCGTTCATCAAACTCGTCTAATTCACCTGCGATCGCCTGAATCGTTGACAGTACAACATGAGTCTCTGGCTTGCCTGATTTTTTCCGATAGATTGCAGTGCTGGCATCCGGCCAGAGTTCTGCAAATCTCTCCTGAGTTTGAGTAATCAAAGGCTTACGATGAGCCAGGTACAAGGTTCTAAGGCCCAAACGACAGGCATCTGAGATGGCAATATGAGTTTTGCCTGTACCTGTTGCATGAGTGAGCAGGGCGATCGTCTTACCCTGACTACGCAACTCTTCAAGCTGTCTTAAGGCATCAGATTGATGCTCCTTCAAAGAAATTTCTCCTGCTTCCTGCTTCGGCAAAAAGCTATCTAGAGTTCCCTGCGAAATTTCTCGTTCCAGAAATAGCAAAAGCTGTTCCTGCACCCGCTCTCGCTCTGTAGCTAACTGCACATCCGTCCAACGATAAACCTTCCATCCCTGATAGACCAGACTATTCTGTCGAAGGAGCTGGTCACGGTAGGTTTGATGATTAACCATTGCACCGTCAGGAGCGTGCCATGCTTCACCGTCAATCTCGAAGGCGTATTTGTTCAGCCGAGAAATAAAGGCAAAGTCAATAAAGCGACCTGCATCATCGATGTCTCTGACGGGATACTGTGGATGTAAAAGCTGTGTTCTTTCAAAACCCAAAACTTCCTGAAAAATTTCGACAAACAGATCCTCACTGGAGCTACTCTCAGCCGATCGTTCGGGATTGAAGCTGGCAGGTGTAGACTCAGGAGTACTCATGGATGAGATAAAAAACTACTGCTTATGATTCCCTGTCTGACCTAAAGCTATCCGGCAACTCTTTCAATGTCACCCCCAAAGCATCACAAAGGGCTTTCACCTGGGGAACCGTCAAACTGGCTGCACCCGTGCCTCGCTCCCAATTGCTGATGGTCTTGCTGCTAACGCCAATGAGCCGCGCCAGACCTTCCTGAGATAAGCCAACTCGCTCTCGTAGCTCTCTTAAGGTCGGTTGTTCTGGACTGGTTGAACTCTGCATTCTTGAACGTTTTTCTCTAACTGCTTGACAACGGAAAGTCCTTACTAGAAGATTGTTCTAGTAAAACCACTGAGCAAAATCAACTTTGCGCCTGGAAGGCACTATTTCTAGTGTCTCATCTGGTTTTGCTTCACTTCAAGTATTTCACAGACTTTATGAGCCATCTCAATGTCTGGGCAGTCGTGCGTCTACTGCCCAATATGCAGCGTGTCGTTGTCAACCGTTTTCGTCGCCGAGGGGATGCGGAGAATTATCTGATTATTCTTCGGCGTTACGTTCAAGACGCTAATCTGATAATCGTGTTTGATCCGCCCTCCAGCGAGATTACCCCTGATGCCCACTCCAGGAATTTGGAGAAATCGGGCACATCTTCGTCATCGTCCAGGAGGGAGCCAAGCGCCTGAATCAACGGCCTGTTGGGAGTTGCCATATCTTGCTCGTAGGCTTTTTCCAATAGCTCAATCGCCGTTTCCCAGCAGCGATACACCTGATAAGGCAGCTCACCCTCTGATTTTGTCGGTGGTTTTGTGTCTGAGAGATGCGGTTTTGCCGATCGCTGCTCAATTACCCCATGCCTTGCCAAAATATCCAACTGTTGCCGTAGCTGCTCCTGGCTAATCCCTAAAACGCTTGTCAGCCCTCTGTCTGCATCAACGATCGCATCCACCAGGACTGCGGATTGTTTCTGAAAGTCGCGCTCCCAAACTTTCGCTAGCAGGTATCCAACAGTGTAAGGATTCGACAGATCTGGATGACCGATTGAGTAGTTCTCACCAACTGGAGTGAGAAACCGACTTTTGGCAATCGCTCCATTGTCGGAATATGTCTTTAAAATCAACTGAACATTCTTGTGTAATATGTCAGGTGACTCTGACTGAAATAAATAGATACAAGACTCAGATAATTCAGCCTGACTAAACTCTGAATGTTCTGACAGAAACTCAAACACAAAATATTTCCACAGATTATGATCGCCACTACTGACATGAAAGTGGATTAACCAATCCGTGACAGTCGTCTCCAGGTAAGGATCTTTGTCTACAACCAATGCGCCTTCGGGAGTTAACCCCTGTTCATTGAGCAAATCAGCCTCGATCGCCCACCACTGTGCATTCCGCAGTTCAGCGGTCGATGGGGCTGGTGCTGTGGCCGATCGACTGTGGGACAGCAGCGATCGCAAAACATCCTTTTTCAGCGGGGGCAAAACAAACATCAGGATTCAAGTCGTTGGACGGTTAGTAGAAGTGGGCTGATCATTACTTTCAAGGGGGGCGGTATGCGGATTGGGGAGGGCGATCGCATCTATTCCAGAATGCCAGCGGACTACAGCAAGATCGTAAACCCCTCTTGAAGAAAATGGCGATCGTGGGTCAAAGCCTCCTGAATCGCCGTATCAATAAAAACTGTCATTGCTCCCGCTTCGGTGTGCCATATAAATAGTGGTCATGCTGGTAGGAGCCATCGGTTGGAGAACTCTCCCAGGCTTCATCTGGAATGCGCTCCACCGCTTCATCAATTCTCTCCCAAAGGTTCCTGCCTACCTCTGGGGGTTGTTGCTTGTGCTGGAGAAATTGCAGAAACTCCAACGCAACCTGCTGCTGGTGAGTTGATAGCGTTTGCACCTTCGTCTGAATCACCTCTACGAGATTGGGGGCGACAGCCTGCGTATCTGGAAGTTGCATCACCATTGGGGTCAGGCTCCTGGTTGGTCAGGGTTTTCTGGGGTGGTTTCGGCGGTGGGGGGCTGCGCTTTGTGCAGCAAAAATTCTACGTAGTCGAGAAAAAACTGCTGGTACTCAGGGGAGAGCGATCGAACCCGCTCCATAATCGCTGGCACCAGATCGGGAGGAGAATCATTGGAAGCGAGAGTCATGGCAGATTCATCAGCACTGCTGGTTTTATTATGGCAGGGGCGTCAGCCTCCGGGAAAAACGTGCGCCAGCGACAGCACCTGCTCCGGGGCAAAGGGAAGGGCGATCGTCCCCGTGACCGGAACAATCTGTCGATTCAGATAGCCAAACTGACCCGGCACCAGCTCATTGGGGTCGCTATAGGCTTCTAAGTAGCGATCGGGCAGGTTGAATAGCCAGTAAACTGGAATATTTGCTTCAGCATACAGCGGTAATTTCACCTCCCGGTCGTAGTCCAATGATGAATCTGACACTTCTATGACCAGTTGTACGTCCGCTGCGGTGGGGTGGTCTGTGAGGTAGTCATCTGCGCGATTCTGCACGATCGAAAAATCGGGTTCTGGCTCACCGTCAAAAGAGAGCGTGATAGGCGATTGGCAACACAACGTTGCTCGTTCCCCAACTAATAGCGGTAATACCCTCAAGAGACGAGTCATACAGGCTGCGTGGGCCATCCCTTTAGCAGCCATCTGAAACAGCTCTCCTCGAATCAGCTCAATGTGGTCGTCCTCCCCCAAAAAACCCAGTTCTGCCAGACGATGATAGTCCTGCACCGTAAAGCGCACCGGAACAGCGGTCTGCGGCGATTGGGATGGGGATTGGGGGCGATCGCCGAGTCTAAACGTTGCGGTCATAATGGGCTGACCTCCTACAAATGGCAGGCGAGACACGGTAAAGTGTCATCTTCATCATCTAACACTGCTTCCAATGCTGCTGCCAACGACACAGGGGCATGATTTTTTGCCTGTCGCGCCATCAGCTTCTCATGTTCGGCGATCACCTCCTGCTGGCGATCGAGCAGCTCCAGCAGCGTCTCCCCCTGAGTCCAGGTATACTGCCTGCCGTCGCTGTGCTCCTGCTCATAGCGGACTGCCTCTGCAAACAGGTCGGGGTGCTCCCGCGCCAGCATCACCCACTCATACTTGCGCTGAAAGAAACAGAAAAAACAGCCCGACCGACTGCGCCAGCGATAGTAGTCCGGCAGGCCAATGCCGCTCTCCTCCAGTAAGCGCAGAATGTCTGCCTTCACCAGTCCCCGCTCCTTAAACGGAAACACGGGTCGGATATTGGGCTTCGTTGAAACATACCCGTCCCGGTTCTCATCCGCCCGGATGCCAACGTAGCTCACCGCCTCATCCTCCCCGATGAATCGCTCCAGGGGAATGATCTTCATCTGCTTCGTACACCAGCGACTTTTGGGTGATGGCAGAAACCCGCCATACACATCCAGCCAGTGGTCAAACCCCCGTTCCGCACTCAGCCGCTGAATCTTAATCCCCAGTCGCGCCTCGATTCGGTCCAGATACTCGTAGGTCTCCGGCAGTTCCTTATGGGTGTCGCAGAAAAAATACTCCAGATCAGGGATCTCCCGATGCAGCAGCACCGCCAGGGCCGTACTGTCCTTGCCGCCAGAGAGTCCGAGAATATGTCTGACTGTTTGCTTTGCCATGGGTAATTGTGATTCATGATTGGTTCACCGCAGAGGCGCAGAGAACACAGAGTCGAACCTTTGCACTCTCTGCCCCTCTACGGTGAGTTTCACAGATGGTTGGCTTTCCGTTTTCCTCCCCGCCTTGTCCTCAACTGCGTCATCGACTGCTGTGCCTCCGTTTCCCCCAGCACCTTCTCCGCTAATCGGGCCACCAGCGCCTGCTGGAGCTGTGGGTCGTCGTAGGCGCTGAGCTGTGTCAGAAATTCCTGAACTAAAGACTCCATGCGATCGTGCTTCTGGTCATCCAGCCACACCATGCGATGCACCTCCTGCCCATCGGAGCGGGTAATCGTCACCCGACGCGCCTCAAATCCGCCCTGCTTTGACGCCGTGACCTCCGTCCGCAGCGCCTCCAGATTCTGAAATCGGCGGGCCAGGTCGCTCAGCTTCAGCTCAAAGGCCGTCACGTCTTCATCGCTCCAGGACTCCGCAGGCTTATCGGCGACGATCATCACCAGCGCCTCCACCCACTCCCGATCAGACGTAGATTCCTCGATCGCCGCCAGGGTAAACCGCCGTAGTAAAGGATCAATGCATTGATCCACCAGATGGTGCGATCGCACCCGCAGGTCTTCCCTCAGTTTCTCCTGACTGCGCACCCCAAAGGCGCTGTGCAGCAACGACTGACACTCGCTCAGCAGCGTCTCATAGGCATTCTGGATCTCCTGGAGCGCCTGCACCAGCTTTTTGCGCAGCTTTTTGGCCGTCGCACCGTCCTCCGTCTGGTCGTGGGTAATGGGGGGCAGGCCGCAGGCCACAGGCAGCGACTGGAACACTAGCTCGTCGGGTTCCTGCGCGTGCATTAGAGTTTGCAGAACGGCCTGAGCAGGGGGACTCAGACGACGGGTTTTGAGCGTGTAGGCGGGCAGACGACGGACAAACTGAAACAGTGGCTTCACCACCGATAGCAGGGTGGTGTTGCGCACCTGGGGCTGTTTCTTTGCAGTGGCCCCCCGCAGCACAGACTCCAGCTCCCGGAACACCTGCGCTCGCAGACCCGCCACCTCGACGTATTTGACCCCATAGCGGGCGGGGTCTTTGACCAGCAGCTCAAAGTGCTCCGAACTCAGCACTGGAATGAACGTGCCGTCTTTGTAAATGCTGACATCATCGAAATGGTAGGCCAGCACCGCCACCAGCAGCACCGGAATCACGCCCCGTTTCACCCCATAGGGCGGCGCTTCCAGACGGCAGTAGAGCTGATCCAGGGTGTGAATCTGCTGCTTCGCCTCCAGGCAAAACGCCTCGATCGCCTGCCACACCGTCTGTACTCCAGCATCTTCATGAGGCGGCTGAAAGCTCCACTCTTCCCCGTCCCACTGGTGAATCCCCGTCTCACCCAGCACCGAGAAATACATGGCCACCTCTGGCCCATACCCCTCCAGGCCCAGACGTGACCGGGGCGATCGCTCCAGCATGGCCTCGATCAGCTCCCGCCGTGCCTTTGCCCCCTGCGAAGTGAGTTCCCGACGGTTAATCAGTTCGTTCCAGAGGATGGGAGTCTGGTGGTAAACGCGATCGCACACCACCGACAGGCAGGCATTGAAATCGGTGGTGTGGCTGATGGGTTCTGGCTGTCCTCCGACCCAGCAGAGGGTTCCCTCGTCGGCTAGATTGAAGGTTTGGGCCAGCGCTTCATCCAGCAATCGTCGGGCCTGTACCAGTCGATGCCGCACCTCCCGCCGCGCCACGCCATCGCTCTGGAGTTGGGTTGCCGAAGCCTGAATTTTCTTCAGGGCAGCGAACTCCAGCGCCCGCCCTTTGAGGACGTTCAGATTGGCCGCCGTCAGCAGAATCAGGGGTTTGCCCTCCTGAGTCACTGGGGGCACCTGCTCCGGCGGTTCTGAGTGGAGCCAGTAGCCCACCAGACCATCGCAGTCCGATTCGGTGCAGCGCAGTGCGTGCAGATCGGCATGGGTTTCGAGATACTGTCGTTCAAAATACCGCAGAGTGCCTGTGCGATAGCTGTGACGCTGGGCAATCAGCGGTTTCAGCGGGCTGGTGCGGGTCAGCACCGTGGCCAGGGGCAGGGGTTCCTTTTCGATATAGGCGGCGATCTCCCGCTCCACGTCAAAGTCAGAGCCTTCCCACAGCCGCAGTTCATCCAGGGTCTTCAGGTGGGTGATTAGTCCTTTGTCGATCAGGTGGGCGATCGCCGCATCCCATCGTTTCTGTTGTCTGACATCGCCCACCCGATCCATCAATGCCAGTCTGACCAGGGGGCGCGTCGCTCGCAGGGCACCAATCGACGTGATCAGGTTGAGAATGCCAATGGTTTTCAGCACCGCCAGACGGTCTGCATCAAGGTGTTTGGCATCGGCCACCCATCCCTGGATCTCAATCCATCGCTGCGAGTTGGGTCGAGACCCCATGCCCGACCCCACCGACTCGACAAAGTAGTCGTAAATCTGGTGCAGCTTCAGGGTGGGAATGGCGTCGCCTTTGACCGCCGTCTTTTCGAGAAAATGGGTAAAGGAGTGGGGTTCGGCGCTGGTAAGGAAGGTGAACAGGGAGCGATCGTTTTGCGCATAGCGGGTGCAGAGCATGGGCAGGGCGATCGCCGCAATTGGGTGCAGGGGATAGGCCGCCGCCAGTACTGACGCTGAAACCTCCGACAGGTCGGTGGTTGCCTGTAGGGTCTTGCTCCATTCTGCCGCCTGCTGATGAAGCACGAATTCATACTTATCGGCCTTTGAAGCGTCGATCGCCTGCCCGATCAGTCGGGTCATCTGCTCCGTGGACTCGGTAAAGGGAATATCTTCAAATCGCCCCTGGATTTTCGCCCACTCGTTCTTCTCGGCCAAAGCCAACCGCTGACTGTACTCTGCAAATGCCTGGTGCAGCAGCCCCACTACGTAGACCTGATGTTTGGCCTTGCGGGGTAGCTCCGCCAACTGTTGCAATAGATAGAGGTCATCGGAGGTGGGGTTGTGCGCCGCAAACTCCAGATTCTTCCCCAGCTCATCAATGATCAGCAGCACATCGGTCTTTGCCGCCTCCGCGACTTCCTTCACCGCTGCCAGCACCTGACGACTGGTGAAGCTGGGCCGCTCGACCTCCACTTCTGCCGCCCAGTCGGTAATTTGCCGCACGATCTCCGGCTTCCGCCCCTTACGCCAGAAAGCATCGGCTCCTCTCTCCAGCGCCCGCACAATGGTACAGCGCAGGGGTTCTCGCTGACCCACGGCGATCGCCCGAAACAATCCCTGCGGTGGCAGCGCCGCTTCCCACAGATGGTAGTCGGGACTGGTCGCCCCCAGCACTTTCTGAGCAATGTCCAGGGCATAGTGACGCATCGGATTTTCTGCCGGGGCGCAGAGGGATGCCAGGTAGTGGGCGAAGGCCGATTTTCCAGTGCCGTAGACTCCGGTCAGCGTCCAGGCGCGAGTGGACTGTGTTTTCGTGAAGGCCGCAAACAGTCGCCGCAGGGCATCCACCGCTCGCTCGGTTGGGATGTAGCCCAGCACGGTGTTGGGCAGGTCAAAGTCGCGCTCCAGGTTGATGGAGCGCGCGTAGCGACGGTTGACGCTGAAGTACTGAGAGAGGTAGGGGTTGCTCATGCAAGGCTCCCGGCGATCGATCGCTCTACAATCGCAGCACCGATCCGGTTGTGTTGCCCCTGGTAATATCGCTGCAACAGCTCCATTGCCAGGTCGGCTGGATCATCGGTATACGAGAACTGGATCAGCCCTGCGGTATCGGAGAGAAACAGCGAGTCGGAGCGACGCACCACCCGCTCGATGGCCTCGGCGATCGCACTCTCTGAGAGTTTGAACACCAGTCCTGGACTGCCCGGATCAAAGGTCAGGCGGGAGAGGGCGATCGTGCGCTGACCTGGACTCACTCGACTGGCAAAATCCAGACAGGCGTATACCACCATTTCAGCAGGTAAATTGTCTTTGGGGCCAATCTGAAATTCGTATTGCTTTGTGTCCCCTGCACTATAAATCAACCGTAGCTCGGTGAATGGACAATCGACTAAATCTTCGTTCATCCCCGCTCTGCTATCCTGTTCTACATACATCCGTAGAATGCAGGTAATGTCTTTGCGCAATGAGGATTCTGCCACTCGAACCGACTGTCCCTCCAGGGAGTGACGGAGGGCGAGAAACAGGTCTTCGGATGAAAATTCAATCGCCTGAAACTGGTTAAACGCAAACTCCCAGGCGGTTGCCAGACAGGGCGGTGCCAACAAATTCCAGTGCAGTAGCCAGAGGGAAGCCGGGTCTTCTAGAAACGGGTCCCATCCATCGTTGCCCAGCAGCTTCAGCCCCAGGACGGTCGGCGTGATGCCCTCCTGCTCCTCCAGCACCTTAAAAGCTGTACACCAGTAGCGAATCGCCCGCACCATATTCTTTCCGACCCCCAGACGCACAGGGGCGTCCTCGTTCAGAAAAATCTTCGGGTCAGCGATCGCCCGGTCAAATCCCTTCTTTAGCCAGCCAAAGCGGGGATGAAATGTCTCATGACGAGCAAAGACACTGGCTTTCTTGGCGTCTATTTTACTGACGGCTTTGTCTTCATCCTGGCTCACCCGCTTCGCCATAGAACCTGCTAGAACGAACGTACCTATTGTCTGTGATTCAAATGAAAATGAACAGACCCAATATATGGAGCCTTGCTTCTAGAATAACTCCATATGTAGGACTGAGAGCCAAAGTTTTTGTTGAGAACCGCGCAGAGTGCGGCTCCTGATTTACTGCAAAACTCCTGAAACCTCGATTCCTGTGTAGGTTGGGTTGAACAACGTGAAACCCAACGCCAGCAATCGTTGTGTTGGGTTTCACGTTGTTCAACCCAACCTACAGTAAACATCTATCAGTCAATCAGGCACAGCTCTCAACAAAAACTTTGGTTCTGTCTCAGCGCGATGGGATTTCCGATACAGTCTAATCAATACAAACCTGAATTCCCTGTGGCATGGTTAGTAGCCCTGACAATTTTGGTGCGATCGCCCGCCTCTGCCAGCAAAGCCGAGTAGGAAAGCGGCTCCCAGAGGCACTCTACGTTCACCTCCAGGCGATCGCTGCCCTCGATCCCCTGCTTCAGAACTACGAAAATTATGCCCGTCAGGTTGCTGCTCTGAGCAGCCCGTTCACCCTGGTGAAATTCAGCACCGCGAAGCCCAGCCTTTCCTACCTGTTCTACCCCGACTTTGACACAGACCCCCATCCCGCTCTGCAATCCAGCGTTCAGGTGAATGTGCAAACTGGAGAAGTGACCCGGCGAGACTACAGCGACAGTGCCAATCCCTTCATCCTGCACCGCAAGGAAACTTTCGTGACTGCTGACTACCCTCATTATCTCCAGTTTGTGGTTCTAACCCGTCAGGAAGAAGCGCTGGGGCTATTGGACAATTCCAGGGTGATCGGCACTCGTCTGGGGTGGGAAGAACGGCTGGCCCAGTTCAAAGTTGCGTTGCAGGGGCATACAGTGGTGCTGCGTTCTCCTGGAACCACACCCCCTTTATCCACCCAGGTCAAAATCGATCGCCATAAAGCTGCCATTAGCCGCAACGACTTCTCCAAACCTGTGCGGCTGGCGCTGGAATCGGGGTTCCTCAACACTGCTACCAGCTTCTTTGACTATGGCTGCGGGCAGGGTGGAGATATCGAGCGGGTAGGCAAGCTGGGCTATCAAAGTGCAGGCTGGGATCCGTATTATCGACCCGATGGCGCGATCGCCCCCGCAGATGTGGTCAACCTGGGCTACGTGATTAACGTGATTGAATCCCAGTCAGAACGCCGCGAGGCACTGATCAAAGCCTGGGAACTGACCGGGCAAGTTCTGATTGTCGCCGCTCAGGTTCTGATCGCCCAGGGGAACAGCCAGATTGCCTATGGGGATGGCATCATCACAAGCCGCAATACGTTTCAGAAGTATTACGACCAGGAGGAACTAAAGATTTACATCGATCAGGTGCTGGGGGTTGATGCGGTTCCGGCAGGATTGGGCATTTACTTTGTGTTTCGAGATGAGGCGCAGGCCCAGAGTTTTCGGGCGTCCCGGTTCCGATCGCGGGTTAGCGTTCCTAAGGTTCAGCTCATTAACAAACGGTTTGAGGATTACAAAGAACTGCTGACTCCATTGATGGATTTCTTCACGGAGCGGGGACGACTGCCAACGCTAGAGGAACTACCGGAAACCGAGGCGCTCAACGGAGAGTTTGGCAGCCTCCGCCGCGCTTTTCAAATCGTTCTACAGGCCACCAATCCTCAGGAATGGGATGCGATTAGCGATCGCCGTCGTCAAGACCTGCTGGTCTACCTTGCCCTCAGCCACTTTGGTCGGCGACCCAAACTGCGAGATTTATCCCCCGTGGTTCAGAACGATATCAAGAGTCTCTTTGGCGGCTACCAGCAAGCCTGCGCCGCCGCAGACCTGATGCTGATGAGCCTGGGCAATCTGGAGATGGTTGAGGAACGCTGCAAAAATAGTGCGATCGGGCAGCAACGCCCCCATTCTCTATGGGTTCATGTGACGGCGATCGAAGCGCTCGATCCACTGCTGCGGCTCTACGAGGGCTGCGCCTCCCGCACGATTGGTCGCCCTCAGGAGGCAAACGTTGTCAAATTTCACTTCCGCAAACCCAGAATCACCTATCTGTTCTACCCGGACTTCGACATCGATCCGCATCCTGCGCTTTACACCAGTATGCAGATTGATCTGCGAGATTTGCACGTCCACTATCGGGACTACGACCCCGACGACAATCCTCCCCTGCTGCACCAGAAGGATTTGATGGTGACTGCTGACTACCCCCTGTACGAGAAGTTCGCCAAGCTGACTCATCAGGAAATGAATTGGGGCCTTCTGGATGATTTGGGTGCAGTATTCGATCGCCGGGGATGGGAAAAGCGCCTGGAGGAACGCTGCGCCGAGTTGAAGGGGCATCGCGTTGTCTGGCGCAAGAACATGGACCCGCACCGAATCAAGCAATTGCAATCAGAGATGCGGATGCGGCAGAGAGGGGGAAACCCTGAGAGTAACAGTCTGTAGGGCAGGCATCTTGCCTGCTCCATAGCCCCTGATCACTAAGTAGATAGGCGCGATTAAGCTTGAAACCCAAAAAGCGATTCCGCCCGCTGCGCGGGCGGAATCGCTTTTTGGGTTTCGACTTTTTCCACGCCCACTTACTGATTACTGCTTCGTCACAGTCTCACCCACCGTTCGCAGTCCTCGCGCCACCTGAACCACCCGCTTACCCTGAAACCTCGCCACTTCCAGATCGTCTGCGGTGGGAGGATTGTTCTCCTGGCCGGAGACCGTTGAAGCACCGTAGGGAGTACCCGCCTTGAACAGCGATGGGTCGGCGTAACCCAGCGGCACAAGGATCAGCCCCAGATGGGCCATTGGGTTGTACATGGAGATGATCGTACTCTCATTACCGCCGTGGACGCTGGATGTTGAGGTGAACGCACTACCGACTTTGCCCACCAGTTTGCCCTGAAACCAGAGGCCACCCATCGAGTCGATGTAAGCCTTTAGCTCAGAACACATATTGCCGAATCGGGTGGGGGAGCCAAGGATAATTGCATCTGCCCACTCTGCATCCTCTGTCGTCGGAGCCTCATACATAGCGTTCATGCGCTGCGCATTCTCCAGCCAGCCTTCTACCTTCTGCATCACTTCGGGGGAAACGACTTCCCGGGCACGGCGCATAATGACTTCTGCTCCTTCAGCCCTGGCTCCTTCGGCGATCGCCCTGGCCAGTGCCTCAGTTGAGCCATTGCGGGAGTAGAAGGCAATTAAAACTTTGACGGTATCCATACGCTGGTTGCTTGTTCAAGTGCATCAACCGCAATCCTAAAAGCTCAGATTCTGCCCCGCATGAATCATTGTGTATAGTTTTTGGGCGATTACCCCTTCCGGGAACGGCAAAGCAACCGCTTCCCCACCAACGTCTATAATGATGCTGTCGCTTTTGAGATTGGAATCCCCGCAGAATGGGGGTTCCAATCTCAAAAGCAACAGATTGATATTCCATAGCACCCGTTTCACCTGATGAACTCCACGATCGCGCTTCTCAAAACCCGCTTCGACCAGGCACTTGTCAATGCTTTCGGGGCAGATCTGGCAGGAACCGATCCGATTCTGGTGCCCGCCAGCAATCCAAAATTTGGGGACTTTCAGGCGAATGTGGCGATGTCGCTGGCCAAACGGCTGGGTCAGGCTCCCAGGGCGATCGCCGACCAGATTGTGCAGACGTTAGAGGTGGACGATCTGTGCGAGCCGCCGACGGTGGCGGGGCCGGGGTTTATCAATTTATCGCTGAAGACTAGCTATCTGGAAGGCCAACTGCGGCAAATGCAGGCGGATGACCGTCTGGGCATTCCCCCGGTGAAGCATCCGCAAAGGGTGATTGTGGATTTCTCCAGTCCCAACACTGCAAAAGAGATGCATGTAGGGCATCTGCGATCGACCATTATTGGGGATGCGATCGCCCGTGTGCTGGAGTTCGTCGGTCACGATGTGCTACGGCTGAACCATGTAGGCGACTGGGGAACGCAGTTTGGTATGCTTATCACCCACCTGCGGCAGGCATATCCCGATGCGCTGACGACGGCTAATGCGCTGGCGCTGGGCGATCTCACCTCTTTTTATAAGGAAGCCAAACAGCGGTTTGACGAAGAAGACGAATTCCGGGAAACCTCCCGGTTGGAGGTGGTGCGCCTCCAGTCGGGAGAACCGGACACCCTGAAGGCATGGCACCTGCTGTGCGAACAGTCGCGCCATTACTTCCAGGAGATTTATAACCTGCTGGATATTCAGGTCACGGAGCGGGGTGAATCTTTCTACAATCCACTGCTGCCGGATGTGGTGAAAGACCTGGAAACGGCAGGGCTGCTGGTGGAAGACCAGGGCGCAAAGGTGGTTTTCCTGGACGGCTTTACCAATAAGGAGGGGAATCCCCTGCCGCTGATCATCCAGAAGTCAGACGGTGGCTTTAACTATGCGACGACCGACCTGGCGGCGGTGCGTCAGCGGATTGGCCATGAACAGGCCGATCGCATGATTTACGTCACGGATGCGGGGCAGGCCAATCACTTTGCTCAGGTGTGGCAGGTGGCCCGCAAGGCAGGCTGGATTCCCGACACTGTGGAACTGGTTCACGTTCCGTTTGGATTGGTGCAGGGAGAGGACGGCAAGAAGTTTAAGACGCGATCGGGGGATACGGTGCGGCTGAAGGACCTGCTGGATGAGGCCGTCTCCCGTGCCCGCGCCGACCTGGAGAAACGCCTGCAGGAGGAAGAGCGTCAGGAGTCGGAGGAGTTTATCGATCACGTCTCGCGGGTGGTGGGTATCAGTGCGGTGAAGTACGCTGACCTGAGCCAGAACCGCACCAGTAATTACATCTTCAGCTATGACAGGATGCTGTCGCTCCAGGGCAATACCGCGCCCTACCTGCTGTATGCCTATGTGCGGGTGCAGGGCATTGAACGCAAGGGCGGCATTGACTTCGAGAATCTGGGGTCAGATGTTCCTGTAATGTTGCGGGAGGAGACGGAGTTTGCCCTGGCGAAGTATCTGCTCCAGTTTGATACGGTCATCAGCGAGGTGGAGCAAGACCTGTTTCCCAATCGCCTGTGTCAATACCTGTTTGAACTGAGCCAGAAGTTTAACCAGTTCTTTGAGAATTGCCCGGTGCTCAAGGCAGAGGAACCCGTGCGCACGTCTCGCCTGGTGCTGTGCGATCTGACGGCACGAACGATTCAATTGGGGTTGGGATTACTGGGAATTCCAGTTCTGGAGCGAATGTAATCAAAACCAACACTAAGAAGTGGCGGGGGGGCAATAGGCGCCGCCCAAGTTTGGTTTTGTTGGTGGGACCCCAATATAAAACGGGTCTGACGGGTTGGTCACAGCAGTT
>CAZVXA010000108.1:19447-21631 GCA_964630955.1 uncultured bacterium
TTTTTTTTTGGGGTTTGTTATTCTTTGTATTTCTTTTTTTTTTCTTATTTAAAAAAAAAAAAAAAATACTTTGGGGGGGGCCCCCAGCCCCCCCGCCACTTCTTAGTGTTGGTTGAGCAGCGCCTATTCTACAGCGGTCTCTCGGTTTGCAGCCCTGCGTTTCCTCAGAGCGGCAATCCCCATACCAATCAATCCCGGCAGCAGCGCAGGCGTTGGAATGATCTGCGTAATGCCAATCGGGCGAGAAAGATTGGAGTTGGTGGCAACAAACACCGCCGCCGGATTGCCAGCAGACGGTAGGGGATCTCCGGTGAGGCCGTCATAGCGCAGGATGCCCCCCTGATTGTTCTGGCTAAAGTCAAACCCCACGGTATAGAGGGTATCGCCCACAAAGGTCAGGTTGCCAATGAAGTTGTTGCTGGGGATGGTTCCGGTGTAATTGGTGGAAATAACGGATTTCAGGGCACCGTTATTGATGTCGAATACCCGAATTCCATTGGCGAAATCGGTGGTAAACAAATCCCCATTGGGGCCAAGCGCCAACCCCAGGAAGCTAACAAAACCGAACGATTCGGGCAACGGGGTGGGCTGGTCAACCAGAACTGAACCCGCGCCAGTGCCGATGTCATAGCTCAGGATCTGGCTGGGCAACCCTGGAAAGCTGGCACGAAATTCTCCAGGTTCAACAATTCCGTTGTTATTTGCGTCACCCGGTATCGCAATGCTGCCCTGGGTTCATACCAGCAGTCGTCCATCCGGCGTAAACAGCAGATCATTGGGACCATTTAGCCCACCGGGGGCACCATTTCCGGTGGCAAACACATCGACAAACGCACCAGTCGTGGCATTAAACCGCAGGATGCGATCTTGCAAAAAGCTGCTCACATACAGGTTGCCATCGGGACCAAACGCCATGCCATAGGGACGCTTCAGAGCAGGGTAGGATGGGCAAAGCGAAGCGTGCCCATCAATCCATACGAATGGTGATGGGCACGGACTGCCGTCCTTTGCCCATCCTACAGTTCAACTTTGGGTAAATTCATACCCCAAATTGAGAATGAAATGACCCTGTGCGATCGCCATCTAATTTCAGTCAGAATCCGCAGGCCAGCGAAAAAGCATCCGAGCTACAAACTGATGCATGTGATCGAGCGCTATTCCCTCACACTCAAAGTACGCCTCGCAACTGGAGCGCAAATTCTCCAGGTCGAACTCCGAAAGCGACCCAATCATTCGCGGGCTTGGCTCTTGCTCGAATGTTCGCAGGAAAATGTCATACGCATCCTGAGGAACGAGAATATCCTCATCAACAACGGGTAAAAGCGCTTCACAAAGCTCCTGCCCAAGAGCGTTCAAAAAGTCAAGATAAGCTTGCTCATCCACAACAAATACTTTTCGCGTTCTACTGCTCCATCGCCGATCGCCCCTGTTTACCCAGCCTCACCACCACAAAGTAAATCAGATAGACCACATAAATAATCAGACCCACGATCGCAAAGAAACCCAAAAACTGCGGCGTGAAATTGGGATGAACGGCATCTTTGTAAGCCAGAGCGGGTTCGCGCCAGACCTGACAGAAAGGGGTGGCGTAGTTGGCGGAGGAGAAAGCGCAGGAGAGGAAGGGGAGGGAAGCGATCGCCCCCAGCAACCCATACACGGTCATCGCCCAGCGCCAGGAGGTAAAGGCCAGCTTCAGAGGCGATCGCCGCTGGTCGTCAATTTCTTCGTTCAGGTCTACCCAGAACCAGAGAGTAATGGGAATCAGGACAAAGGCCAGGGGAACGGCGAGGAAAACCAGGGGTAGATTACCGATCATCAGGTAGACAGAGATCGCCAGCAGACTGGCCACTCGCCAGTAAATGCCCAGAAGCCGCTGCATTGCGTCTGCCCGCTTGACCAGTGCCCAGACGTGGAGAACCAGTGGTATAAAGCCGGCAAACAGGATGGCCAGACGGAAATCGAGCCAGACGAGCGATCGCAGCAGTTCAGGAGACATACGAATAAAGGGTGGAGAAACTGGAACAGGAACACTGGAAAATAGTCCTGTTCAATAGTAAATCATTCTAATCCCGTCGGTCAGAATCGTCCCGTTACTCTACAGCTACTCTACAGCGCTCTGCAAGCGCGTGATACCAATTCAATATGAAGCTGCATATTAAAGGGGTGTGGGGACGGAGTCCCCAC
>CAZVXA010000109.1:0-21575 GCA_964630955.1 uncultured bacterium
GCCCGCGCCACTCGCAAAACTGGGTTTGGAAATTTGCAAAAGTGGGATGCACCCTACTATGAGTCTGTTCATTCCTGACGAACTTGTCCAGAGAACAGCCACTTCCTTAGGATCGTGAACAAATTAACCTGTAATTGTTTTTGAGAGAGGCGCGGCTTCGTCGCGCCTCTCTCAAAAACAATTCGGTTTTATTTAACTCGCGATCCTTAGTCGTTGTAAATCAACAACTTCACCCCCCTCAATCCCCCCTTGCAAGGGGAGGGCTGGGGTGGGGTGCATTCATTCCATGAGGTTATTTCTTTACAAGCCCTTAGTCGAATTCAGGCGACCAGATGCTGGAGACTTCCATTTCCCAACCGGGTAGGAGTTCAGGGACAGTGAAGCGATCGCCATTCTGCAAAATTACAGGATTTCCCTGATCTCGATACACTTCAATGGTCTGCGTTCGATAGTCAACCAGTGCCCCAACGACAGTGCCAAGCTCCAAAAACTGGCGGATTTTGGCTCTGAGGGCATCCAGATCATCCGTTTTGGAGCGCACCTCAAAGATCAGATCGGGGACGATGCTGGCGAAGTCTTCGGTGGTGCGCCGCATTCGATCGGCTCGAACGAAGGAAGCATCGGGGGCGCGGGTGTCGGAGGTGGGATTGGGCAGAATATAGCCTGCACTGGAAGCGGCTACTCGCCCCAAACGTCTGGGATTGACCCATGCCCACAGTTGAGCAATGATGGCAGCGGCAATTTCATCCGATTCAAAACCAGATGGACTCATGACAATGATCGCTCCATCAACAAGTTCGAGGTTGTAGTCCGGATGCTGCTGCTGAAATCGTTTGAGGTCTTCAACGGTGAGGGTCATGGGGTTCTCTTGGGGCGGGTGGCGATCGTAGAGGATTATCCACTCTGCCCCTATTTTATGCCCGTATTCGCAATTGAAAAAAGCCAACCTTCGATCGCTCCTAATCCTCCAGAACTTCTACCAGATCTTCGATTGCCACATCAAAAGTTCGCGCTAATTTCTGAACGGCAGTGAAGTCAATCATCGCCATGCTGTCGCGCCGGACGTAGCTGGTAATTGTCTTGTAATTTACCCCGGAGCGTTCAGCAACTTCTTTGAGGCTCCAACCCCTTTCCTCAGCAAGTTCTTTAATTCGCAGTCGAACCAGCCCCATTTTGGTCTTGACAAGGTCTGCAATTGCAGACTTTAAAAGTTCACTCACTTAAAAGCGTTTACCCCTTGGGGAACTGCGGAGCAAACGCCCATCTCGCCTGGAAAACTTGAGAGCGATTTCCTTCGGAAGCGCGGAGCGAGCGCACCCTTATCCAGGTGAAACCATGAATTGCACGTTCGAGGCTTTGCTGAGGCGGGCGAGTGGTCACCACCGTTGCCTTCACCACTGGAGGGGGAGGTGATTCGGATTTTGGTGCGGTATTGGAAGGTGGGGTAGGGGGCGATCGGTTTTGTAAATTGGACAAATGATCTGCGGTTTCCCGTAGAAGCCGCAGATCTGACAGACTCAGACGCTATAACTGGATTGCGACGGAGAGCAGGGAGCGCTAGAGCGTGTCACCCATGTGGTGATTCACCACCGGACGCTGATAGTGTGTCAGAAACCTTTAGACCTGCTGCATTTTGAGATATAGATTTATTGATAAGTTTATTTACAACATGAGGGGTGGGTTAAGGAGAGTGGCCCTGATTCGGGGCGGTGTAAAGCAAACGGACGTTTTGTTTACACCCGCAACTGACACGTTACAAAGCATCACTTTGTCAAAAACAAATACTGAAATCTCTGACCGCGAACCTTGCTGAATTGAATTATTTTCAGCAGTGTTGCCAATATTAATGGTGAAGTGCAGCAGCGGCAGACCTTCTCGAACTCAACACCAGTAGCTCTCGACTGTCCGCTGTCACGCAGTTAGCTGGCTTTCTCCACAGACCGTCTCAGCAATATTAAGGCTCTTGGGCAAAGGCTAAAGTCTGGGACAACCCACTGCTTCTCACGCCGTCGGTGCAGCTAACGGACGCAACCCCATCTCGATCATCGTGCCCTGTTATCGGGTGGTTGCAACGAATGGGAAGTTGACAGGCTATGCGGGAGGGGTCGATCGCAAACAGTGGCTCTTACAGCATGAGCAGGCAGCATTGTCTCGTGAGCAATGATTCGGCTCTCCGACCACCATTCAAATAATTTAAATCTTTCCTCTCTGGAATTCTTGAAGCAGGTTTTGTACACTTCTATGGAGAGAAAATAAGCTGATTTTGAGACGTTATAGCCATGACTGCATCTGGAACTGAGCCGCCTGCTGAAGGTGAGAATGCTACCCCTGCAAATGGAGCGGTCAGTTCAGGGGAGACTCGCTCATCCCGAAATGAGTCGATTAGAGCTGCTAACATTAGCGACCAGGCGTCGGAGGACGACTTGCTGGGGTTTAAGCCGTATGTGGAAGCAATCGCAGATTTTTTAACGAATGAGGAAACGAAACCACCGCTAACGCTTTCCGTTGAGGGTGGATGGGGAAGCGGTAAGTCTTCATTCATGAAGCAGCTTTGGGAATTAATTAAGCGGATTGAAAAGCAGAAAAAGAAGCCTGAACCCAAAGGTTCCACCCCTGCACCCCTTTCACAAATCAGATTAGGATTGCTATATTCCAATCCTATCTGTCTTTCATCAGGGCTGTAACTTGAGAAGCTAAACTGATGGCTGATTCTAGAGAGGTATCGATCAGTTCTGCGAGCATTAGTGACCAGGCATCCAGTCAGGATTCTCTGGGGTTCGAGCCGTATGTGATTGCGATCGCAGATTTTCTCACAGAACCTGAGACGAAACCCCCGCTGACGCTTTCGGTCGAAGGAGAGTGGGGCAGCGGCAAGTCTTCTTTTATGAAGCAGTTGGAGCAGGAGGTTGTCAGAAAGTCAAAGGAAAGGATTCGAGACGAATTCAAAAAACAGCGAAAGAAACACATCCAGAAAATTAAAGTACTGGGTTATAAGCTGTGGAAGCGGCTGACAAGGTTATTGGATAGGTTTACAAGAAATATCGATGGATTGTGGAAGGAGTTTATTCACAAATTCACTCAAATTTTGAAGGGCTTTGAGTTAAGGTTTCTCGTAAAGCTTTTACTCAATCTGCCAAAGCTTTTTATTAACCTTCTGATCGTCATCGCCATTCCTCTAGTCGGGATGCCTCTGGTTACTCTTCTGTTTCTGATTGAGGCACTTGTTAACCTCTGGAAGATAGTCAAGTTGACCTTCCAAATCTGGTTTCCGCCTAAGCCAAGAATGATCTGGTTTAACGCCTGGAGGCATGATAAGGCAGATGCGCTGTGGGCAGCATTTGCGCTTACGTTTCTGGAAGAAATATCTAGCAAACGCCACTTTTTAGACATTTTTCCACCATTGTTGGGTCACCTCAAACTGTTCTGGTGTCGATTTCAGCGTCGAGAAGGGTGGTTAGACCTGTTGCGAACTTTTTTGCAGGGATCGCTCACTTTCTCCGCCATTTTTCTCATTGCGCTTTTTACATTTGCCCCTGGCAATCCCTGGATCAAAAGTTTGTCGGATCAGGTGCAGCAATACGCGAACTCGTTAATAGCTTCTTCGCCCGGGGCAAGTTCTTCACCCAATCCGACACCATCAACCAGCCCAACACCAGTATCTAGCCCCACACCCAGTCCAACTCCAACACCCGATTCATCAGGTTCTTCTAACAATAATTCTTCTGGTAACTCTTCTAACAAAATCGATTTCCTCATTAAGCTCCCCTTCTGGGGTGCAGGAAGTTTAGCCATCCTCACGCTCTGGAAACACCTCCAAAAAATAGTGGGCGATCCCAAAAAAGACTTAAAGGAATATTTGAAGTCTCCGAAATACGATGACCACGTCTCTTTCATCGAAAAGTTCCACGAAGACTTTAAGAAAATTGTGGATGCCTACGCGGGTAAAGGCAAAAAGGTCTACGTGTTTATTGATGACCTGGATCGCTGTGAAGTACCCAAATCGGCTGAACTGATGCAGGCGATCAACCTGATGATTTCTAATGACCCGCAGCTCATCTTCATTCTGGGAATGGACCGGGAGAAGGTAGCAGCAGGATTGGCAGTGAAACATAAGGATGTCATTCCCTATCTTGCTTCTGGTACAACGGGAGCGCAGGCGCAGAGTAGCCAGACGCAGAATTATCAGTCTTTGAAGGGCATTGAATACGGCTATACGTTTATTGAGAAGTTTGTTCAACTCCCGTTTCAGGTACCCCGTCCGACGGAGGATCAGTTTCAGCAATTTCTTTCCCGGCTCTCGAGTCCAGAACAATTTACAAATCAGACCCGCTGGCTGGCTCTCTGGAATTTTTTCTGGAAACCCATTCACAATAACGTGCAGCGATTGAACCGATGGATCAGCCCTGAGCAATCGGAACCGCATAAACGCTCTGAAGCTGGAGGAGGAACTGAGAATCCTCCCGATGAACCAGCTGAGCAAACGCAAGTTGAGCAACGTTTAGAGACGGTGAAGATCAAGACAGGTCCAGACTCAGAGGAGATCCAAATCATCCTGAAAATGGTGGCTCCAGCGCTGGATTGGAATCCCCGCCGCATTAAGCAATTTCTCAATCTGTTTCGATTGCGAGCCTACATTGCCGCTGCAACTGGATTGTTTGACCAGATTGGTGATTCACCAGCACTAACGCTGGAGCAGTTAGCCAAATTCACTGCCATTGGGGTGAAATGGCCCCTGTTGATGGTTGATCTGGAGCAAGATGAACAACTCCTCGCCAAGCTTCAGAAGGGAATCAGCAGTTTTCCGAAGGTTGATGGAACCAAAATCTATTGGGGCAATGAGCCACAACTCCTGGAACTGTTGTCTTACAAGGCATCTGAGCCGGGATATAGTCTGGAACAGGTGAGGGTAAACAAGCTGCTTCAGGTCTCGCCACGAGTTCATCCCCTCGATCGCATTCCTCTCAATTCAGAAAAAGGCGTTGATTACCGTAAACTCCGCGACTACCTGCGGGAGGGGCGGTGGCGAGAGGCAGATCGAGAGACCTTTGAGGTCATGCTCAAAGCTGCCGATCGCACAGACCAGGGATATCTGAACCCCGACGATCTGGAGAACTTTCCCTGTCAGGATCTGCAAACCATCGACAAACTTTGGGTGGCTGCAAGTAAGGGGCAGTTTGGCTTTAGCGTTCAAAAACGCATTTGGCAGGAATGCGGTAGCCCAATGGAATACAATGACAACTGGGAAAAGTTTGGCAATCGCGTCGGCTGGCGCAGGGACGGCGAATGGCTTTTTTACGGAGACATCAACCCCTCTCTTTCCTCTCCCAGGGGAATTTTCCCGGAATTGTTGTGGTTAATTGGGCTGGTTGGGTGGTGGGAGTGGGTGTTCTCTTCTCTCGCGCGCACAGACTTTCTCTCGCGCACAGACTTGTAGACTGTAGCACACGCCAGTCTTAGCCCTTTCCTAAGTTTTATTTCAACACCTGTTTACCACGATTTCCCTCCCTTTCGGCGATCCCTTACCTGGCACCAGCGGTCTTTAGCTGTCTTTTTGTTTGTTTAAAGATTATTGAATTGCTCAGCGGCAGCCTGGGGATCAAAGCAGTTTGCCATCACAAATTTTTCTGCCACTCTACGAATTTCTCCAGCGGGTGCTTCCCAGTCTTCCCACAGGCTCTTTTGCCCGGGGCTGACTTTGCGGGGTTTTCCTCTGGCTTGCAATTTCGCCAGTAGTATACTCCCCCAGTGGTTCCGCTTCTCTGGCTTGGGCTTTGGTTTGTACTTCTTGCAAAACTTGCGATACGCCTCAGCGCAAATTTCCAGGGTTGTCCCCAGCGCCAAAAATGCCGGGTGCCACTGGGTAATGCCGTCGTTGGTCAGGCGGTCATAGGTTCCGTAGTTGCTGAAGTCATAGAAAAACCCCTGCTGCATATTTGCCGCTTTCGGGTTGCCGTGAATGTACCTCAGCGTATTCAACGCCCGTCGATAGTCATTTTTGGGAAAGCCTGTGCTGTGATATCGCTTCTCCCAGAAGTGTCCGGTACGGTTCAGCATCCGGTTGAAACACATCGCCGTATACCAGTTGAGCCAGTGCATAATTCTGGGCAAATCTTCCGGTTGAGCTGGCTCTATCAGATAATGAACATGATTGCTCATAATGCACAGCGCATAAACCTTGAACAGGTACTTGTCCTGGCATTTCTTGACGGCATAAAGCAAGACTTCCCGGCATTCTTGGCGAGTCAGGCGAAACTCCCGGTTGTTGCAACGAACGGTAATGTGATAGCAGAAGCCAGTTTTCAAATCACGTTTTGGTCGCGGCATCCTTTCAAGGCATCCCCACAAAGACAGTTGTACCGTTCAGTACAGCAACATTGAGGATTTGAGGCTACCTGATTAAAACAGGCATGGCAGCAGTACCCTGAGCAGATACAGGAGGCACACCATCCTGAGGAGAATACGCTATGTCCCAATACTTACCTAATTGCAAACTCTTTAGGATGTTTTGCGCTCTACCAGTTAGCGATTTGTGCTCCGTCAGCGAACTATTATTAGAGAGAACTTTTCTGCCGATCCACCAAGGTATGGGTGGATCGGCAAAACTTTTCCGCTGATCACTCCAAAGCAGGTGAATCGACAGAATTTTTCCGCAGAGTAAGCTTTTTAGGTGGATCGGCGAATTTTTTTGGATGTCTTCACCCATGTCTTAACTCGAGGGGAGTAGGAATTGAAAAGTCCACCGAACCTGTAGGGATTCATTGAGGCTCAACAATTCCAGAATCTTCTTATGCAGTACCATTCGAAAAGAGACATTTCAAGCAAGGAAGTTGAGCACGTCTATGCAGGAGCCTTGTCTCAAAACTCGTCAAATTGAGTCATTGTGAGACATATAAAATTTAGCGAAACTCCTTCTTGCTCTGTTTTCTGGAGTTATAGGCTATTTCCATGCCGATAGTAAAATAAACGAGGGTTTGTGAGACAAGCCCATTGGAGAGCGAAAATGAGTTTGTCTCACAAGACACAAGGGCAATGTCAACGGATACTTCGATTGTGTGATGAATTGCAATCGTTGCCTGACGACCCCTCATCAGTACTTGAGACTACTATATTTTCAGAGAACAATCTCCTGAAGGTTTGCAAGTTGAAGGAAAAAGATCCGGGATTCGGTGGCTTGGTCAAGGTGCAGAACAAGCGCCGCGAGTTTCTGCGGGTTCATGAGCAGTTCATCGACGAGTACTAAATTACAGGCGATATACTAAAAAACATCCGTTCGCTCAATCCCTCATGTTCTCCCCCTTCCCAGGAATGAATCCTTTCCTTGAGGCTCCTTACCTATGGAGTGAGGTACACAGTCGGCTCATTGTGGCGCTGGCAAACGACCTGGGGAGTCGATTGCGCCCGAAGTATTACACGGCAATTGAAACCAGAACTTATCTAGAGGATGATTCCGAAGGCGTATTGGTGGGTGTTCCTGATGCAGTTGTATTTGCTGGCACTCAAACCCGACAATACACACCTGCAACAGTTTCTACCGTGACAGTTCCACAGGCGCAGCCACAGCGGGTGCAGCTTGTGGAACCAATTGAAATCAAAGAGCGATTTCTGGAAGTCCGACAGGTCAAAACCAATGCAGTGATCGCCGCCGTTGAGATTCTTTCACCCAAAAACAAACGCGGTGATGGACGGATCAGCTATCTCAAAAAGCGACAGGCGGTTTTAGAGAGCCGAACTCATTTAATTGAAATTGATCTGCTGAGGGCACATCAACCAATGCCAATGGTGGGAGTGAGCGGGCTGGGAGACTATCGAATCCTGGTCAGCGATGCCGCTCAACGTCCCGATGCAGAACTGTATGCGTTTGGTCTGCGCGATCGCATCCCCACCTTCCCACTCCCACTGCAACCCGACGACGCACCACTAACCGTTGACCTACAGCCGTTATTGCAAACGGTGTATGACGAGGGCAACTTTGACCTCCGCGTTGACTACAGTGCGCCTGTGCCAGAACCCGCCTTATCAGAGAGCGATCGCGCCTGGGTGCAGGAGTGTTTGTCGTCTGTTTAGTCTCGTATGATGAAGGGATACCACCACCCAGCGTTCAGGTCAGAATGACAGCCGCGATCGCCAAATCCATTAAAGAAGCCCCCCTCCTGTTCGAGGGGCTAACCTGGCGGGAGTTCAAAGCCGTTGAGCAATTGCTGGAACGTCCAGGCTATCGGCTTTCGTTTTTAGATGGGACATTAGAGATTCGACGAATGCCAGGTGAACCGCACGAGACAGTCAAAGGCAGAATTGGTGCGTTAGTCGAACTGTATCTGCTCATGTCAGGTTATGACTTTACCCCAACTGAATCGGTCACATTAGAGAGCGAAGCCACTTCCGTGAAGCGGGAGGCCGACAAATCCTATAAGCTGGCACCTGGGCGATCGCGTCCCGACCTTGCCATCGAAGTCGTCTTCACCAGCGGTGGTCTGAACAAATTAGAGGCTTATCGACGGCTCAAAATTCCTGAGGTCTGGTTCTGGGAGGATGGTCTATTGGAGGTGCATCACCTGCGTGAGGAGAACGGTGAACTGCGCTATGAACGGGTAACTCGGAGTGAAGAATTACCGGGATTGGATGTAGCACTGTTGCAGCGCTGCATCACGATGGTGAATCACGTTGAAGCAGTTAAGGCGTTTCAGCAGGGCAGCAGCTTTTAACTGCGGCGGGTGAATGCTCGTCTCTCTGGTTCCATGTGGTCAATCCTGGTCTGACCCTCCTTAGTCCCCCCTTGCTAAGTGGGGAAACCCAGTCCTCCCCCTTACTAAGGGGGAGTTAGAGGGGGTCAGCCGGACTTGTGTATACGAGGAGCGATCGCCCCAAAGCACCATTCTTCTTCTTGAAGATGGCACAATGAAAAAGCACCGTTTTCACTGGGCAAATGACTTCCTCCGTTGAGTTTCAGGACTACTATGATGTTGTCGTCGTCGGGGCCGGACACTCTGGCTGCGAAGCGGCGCTGGCGGCGGCTCGGCTGGGCTGTCGCACATTACTGTTGACCCTGAACCTGGACAAGATCGCGTGGCAGCCCTGCAACCCGGCGGTGGGCGGCCCTGCCAAATCCCAGTTGACCCATGAGGTGGATGCTCTGGGCGGCGAGATTGGCAAAATGGCCGATCGCACCTACCTGCAAAAGCGCTTGCTCAATATCTCGCGCGGGCCTGCGGTATGGGCACTGCGGGCACAGACCGACAAGCGGGAATATGCCGCCATCATGAAGGGAATTGTCGAGAACCAGGAGAACCTGACCATCCGGGAAGGCATGGTGACGGATCTGGTGCTGGGCAAGAATGAGGAAGTGATTGGGGTTGAGACCTACTTTGGGGTGGCCTTCGGCTGTCGGGCGGTGGTGCTGACGACGGGCACCTTTTTGGGCGGCACGATCTGGGTGGGGAATAAATCAATGGCGGCGGGTCGAGCCGGAGAGTTCGCCGCTGTGGGCCTGACGGAGACACTGAACCGATTGGGATTCGAAACGGGACGACTGAAGACGGGCACTCCAGCGCGGGTGGATCGGCGATCGGTCGATTACAGCAAAATGGAGCCGCAGCCGCCGGATGACGAGGTGCGGTGGTTTAGCTTTGACCCGGAGGTGTGGGTGGAGCGGGAGCAGATGAACTGCTACCTGACGCGCACCACTGCGGAAACCCATCGGCTGATTCAGGAGAACCTGCACCTGTCCCCGGTCTACGGCGGCTGGGTGGATGCCAAGGGGCCACGCTACTGCCCCAGTATCGAAGATAAGATCGTGCGGTTTGCGGACAAAGAATCGCACCAGATTTTTATTGAGCCGGAGGGACGGGACATTCCCGAACTGTATATCCAGGGGTTCTCCACCGGACTGCCAGAGGCACTGCAAATCCAGATGCTGCGATCGCTCCCCGGTATGGAGAACTGCTTCATGCTGCGTCCAGCCTACGCCGTGGAGTATGACTATCTGCCCGCCACCCAGTGCTTCCCGACGATGATGACCAAGAAAATTGAGGGGCTGTTCTGTGCGGGACAGATCAACGGCACCACGGGCTACGAAGAAGCGGCGGCACAGGGGTTGGTCGCCGGAATTAACGCAGCTCGACTGGTGAAGGGGCAGGAAATGATCATCCTTCCCCGCGAGCAAAGCTACATCGGGACGCTGCTGGATGACCTGTGTACAAAAGACCTGCGGGAACCCTACCGGATGCTGACCTCCCGCTCAGAATATCGGCTGGTGCTGCGATCGGACAACGCCGACCAGCGCCTGACACCGTTGGGACGGGAAATTGGGCTGATTGATGATCACCGCTGGAATCTGTTCACCCAGAAGATAGCGAATATCGCCGCTGAGAAAGAGCGTCTGCACGAAGTTCGGGTGAAGGAGCATGACCCGGTCGGCAAACAGATTTTTGAGGAAACCCAGCAGGCGATTCGCGGGTCGATCACGCTGGCGGATTTACTGCGCCGTCCCGGATTTCACCATGTGAACCTCGATCGCTATGGCCTGGGCAATCCTGATCTGACGCAGGCTGAACGGGAAGGTGTAGAAATCGAACTAAAGTATTCTGGCTATCTCCAGCGGCAGCAGAACCAGATTGACCAGATTGCGCGGCAGGCAAACCGCCCCCTGCCCAATGATCTGGACTACAACGCGATTACCACACTGTCAAAGGAATCCCGCGAGAAACTCTCCAAAGTGCGACCTCTCACTGTGGGGCAGGCGGCGCGGATTGGGGGGGTGAATCCGGCGGATGTGAATGCGCTGCTGCTGTATCTGGAGGTGCGATCGCGCCAGCAGACGCAAGTATCTTAGTCCCTGCCAGGAGAACTTGAGTATGGTACAGACTCCTTCCAGACCGCTCACACTTGAGGAATTTCTACTGCTGCCGGAAACAAAACCCGCGAGCGAGTACATTGACGGGCAAATCATTCAAAAACCAATGCCACAGGGTGAACACAGCGCACTTCAGACAGAACTCGCTCCTGCCATCAATGCAGTGGTCAAATCCAGGCAAGTAGCCCGCGCTTTCACTGAACTGCGCTGTACGTTCGGAGGACGTTCTACGGTACCCGACATTGCGGTATTTCTGTGGAACAGAATTCCCCGTAAGGGAGATGGGAGCGTGGAAAACGTTTTTGCGATCGCCCCAGACTGGACAATCGAAATTCTGTCGCCTGATCAGAGTCAAACCAAAGTCACCAAAAACATTCTGCACTGTCTCAAGCATGGAGCGCAGATGGGTTGGCTGATCGATCCAGCAGAACAATCGGTGTTTATATATCTCCCCGACCAACCGACGAATGTTTACGACGAGCCGGAAGCGCGTTTACCAGTGCCCAATTTTGCGAAGGACTTTTTTCTCACCGTTGAGGGGCTGTTTGGCTGGTTGAAGTGAGACCACACTTTGCAGTGTCTCGCCGGATCTTCTCTTGCAGCCAATCGGGGATTCCCAGTACAGCATCCTGATAGAGGCGGTCAAACTCTCGTTTGAAATGGGCAGCAACGGTTACGTTCTCGATAATCAGTAGCGCCTCATCGTTTCTGTGGTTGGCGGCGGCGCTCCAGTTGTGGGAGCCAGTGATCACCGTGCGATCGTCCAGCAGCGCAAATTTGTGGTGCAGCAGATCGCCTTCGGGCAGGGTGGGAATGCCAATGGTGGCGATCGGCCGTTGCCAGACCCGGTTGCCTTTCTCGTAGCGACAGCGATTGTCGGGTAGGCGGACGCCCATCATGTCGAGCGCTTCGCTATAACTGCGGTAGGCAAAACTGGGATCGATCAGGCCACGCAAGCGAACGCCTTTCTGGTGGCGGGTTTCTAACGTGTTGCTGATAGACTGGTCGGTGAAAACAAATAGAGCCAGGTCGATGCTGCGGGTAGCAGTGTCGAGGGTGCGACTGATCAGTCCGTTGGTGCTGTACTCCCAGGGCTGGGCAGTGGAAAGAGGGGAGAACTGGACAGTGATCGCCGACGTGGGGCTGAGTTGCACGCGCTGGGGCAAACGGTAAGGCTTTTTGAGACCAAATCGGCTGTCTGGGTTGCCGTTGGGGCCATCACCCCAGAGGAGATCGAACTCCTCAGTAAACAGTTTGGCCAGGGCACGACTCTGGATTTTCAGCAGGTGATTGGCGTTGCCCCGGCTGGCAGGAGAGAGGAAATCGCCGTGGACTTCAGAGGGAGAAAGATTAACGGAGCCTGTCACCACCGTTTTACTATCGATCACAACGAACTTGTGGTGCATCAGGTCACTGCCCTTGGAGCCATCAGCGCGATCGTCGATCAGGGGAACTTCAGCGGTTTTCAGGAGGGCGATCGCATCTCTCCGGTTCACCTCATCGGCGGAGATCTGGCCATCCTGGTTTTCGTCTACGAGCTGACGGTATTCCTCGTAGCGGGAACGATCGCGTTCCTCCATCTGATCGACCTGCTGCTCAGCGTCACTCAGCGTCCGGTTGTAGGTATTCTCAATGATGACCCGTACCTTTACTCCAGCCTGATGTTTGACCTTCAGAGCGTCGGCCACCCTGGGCAATCGCACCTCCTGTACGGCCAGGTCCACCGATACTGTGGCCGACTGAATCGCCTCCACCATCACCTGTTCCAGATTGTCTCCCAGGCGAGATTGGTCACGGTAGGGTTCCCGGTAGGAGGCCGACTGAGACTGGTTGAAGTACACCTGAATTTGTGAATCCTGCGGCAGGGGTGACAGGAGGGGGGCAATGGCTGCGCCGCGCAGCCAGGAGCTAACTCCCAGAACCAGGAGTAGCCCCAGCCCAAAAAGCAGGGCGAACCTTGCCCATAGTGGAATCCGAAAACCCATGATGCAAACCCTGACCAGAAATGTCGCGCTTTTCAAGCGCGTGAGGTACGGATTTTCGTTGAGTACTGTGCGTCGCGCACTACTCAACGAAAATCTAGTTCGACCTCAGCGCAAAGCGCTGTAGATTCCCCTAGTTGTTCCCTGATTGGGGGGGCGAAATCTCACTGGAGGTCAAGGAAGTTGGGAGGCTATTGCGCTGGGTCAGGCTGGCGATCGCTGTGGCCAGTTCTAGCAGGTTAACGGGTTTGGCGACGTGCAACTGGAACCCGGCGGCGAGGGCGCGAGTTCGGTCTTCGACACGGGCATAGGCGGTGAGGGCAACTGCGGGAATGGGCTTCAGTTGGGGGTGCGATCGCACCAGGCGAATCAGATTATAGCCGTCGGTTTCGGGCATACCAATATCGCTGACCAGGATGCCGGGGCGGTGTTGTTCGAGTTGCTGCATTGCTTCTTCGGCACCACCTGCGGCAATTACCGTTGCGCCGCACTGTTCCAGGGCAGTGGCCAGGACTTCGCGGGCGTCGGCCTCGTCGTCTACCACCAGCACAGAAATGCCGTCAAGCAGCGGCAAGTCGTCGAAGGGCAGATAGCTGTTGGCAGTGGGATGGGGAACCTCGACTGCCGGAAAATTTTTCACCGGAGCGATGGGTAGCTTCATGGTAAAAGCGGCACCGTGGCCCTCGCCCTCACTCTCTGCACGGATACTACCGCCGTGCAACTCCACCAGATGACGCACGATGGAAAGCCCCAATCCCAGACCACTGAAGCTGCGGGTGGTGCCACCATCCGCCTGACGAAACCGCTCAAACACATGGGGCAGAAACTCCGGACGAATCCCCCGGCCATTGTCTGCAACGATGACTTCGACGGAAGAATCGACCCGTCGCAGCACCACCTGTACCCGACCTTCACGGGGAGTAAACTTCACGGCATTGGAGAGTAGATTCCAAACGACCTGCTGTAGCCGATCCAGATCACCTATTACCAAACTGGCCTCCGGATCCAACAGAGTTTGAATTTGAATCTGTCTGGCATCGGCTGCCGGACGCACCGTGTCGATTGCACCTTCCACTGCGGTCATCAGCTCAACCGGACGAACGCTCAGCCGCAGTTTTCCCGTGATGATTCGGGAAATATCCAGCAGATCTTCGATCAGGGTGGCCTGCCCCCGAGCATTGCGCTCAATCGTTTCCAGGGCGCGGGCGGTGGTGACATCATCAATTTTGCGGCGGGGCGATCGCAGCATTTGCGTCCAGCCCAGAATCGCGTTGAGGGGCGTCCTTAGCTCGTGGGACAGAATCGATAGAAATTCGTCTTTGATCCGATTGGCAGCCTCTGCCTGCTCGCGGGCATTTTTCTCTCGCACCAGGAGTTGTTCCCGCTCGGCCTCGACCTGCTGGCGACGATCGATCTCCTCCTGCAACTGCTGATTGGTCCGCAAAATCTCGGCAGTGCGCTCCTGAACCAGTTCTTCCAGGCGATCGCGGTACTCCCGCAACTCGGTTTCGACCCGCAGTCGTTCTGCCACCTGCGCCTGCAATTCCTGATTGGCTTTCTCCAGTTGAGCGGGACTGGGCAGTGCCAGCGCCCTGGGCACCAGTGGCACCAGCAGAATAGCAGTAGTGACAGACACCACGGCGGTCGCCGCCTTAATGCCCCCTGAGACCCAGTAAAGAGGATGCCACAGCGTCCAGACCTCCATCAGGTGAGTGGTGCCACAGGCGATGATAAAGCTGGCAAAAAGCTGGAAGATCCAGTTGTAGGGGAGGTCGGTGCGCTTCTGGACGAAGTACCACAACGTAATGGGAATGGAGTAGTAGGCCAGGGCAATCAGCGTATCTGACGCCAGGTGCAGCGTGACCAGACCGGGCTTCCACAGGTAGCAGTGACCGTGGGGAATGAAGGGAGTGGCGGAGAAAAAGTGAGGGGCGAGTGACAACATTTAGAGAGGGGGAGATGCAAAAACTGTTAATGAGAGCGATATGGAGGTACACCCTGATTTCCATTCTGCCTCGCGCCCTCTGTAATCGTTTGGTGAATAATTTTCTGGTCAGTGGATTGCTGAACCGATTGCCCGTCGCACAATTGTTCGATGGCAGTGATCAGTGTTTCTGGCTCGATGGGTTTTGCCAGAAAACGCTGGTACCCGGCAGCGATTGCCTCCTGCCAGTGGCTCTGGTCAGCGTAAGCAGTGAGGGCGATCGCGGGTAGATGTCCGCCTGCCTCAGGTGGCTGTTGACGAATCCGGCGTAACAGCTCGTTACCATCCATATTGGGTATGGCAATGTCACTGACTAATATATCAGGCAGCGATTGAGTCAACATCTGAAGTGCTTCTCCTGCACCATTCACTGCCCTGACACTGGCTCCCTGCTGCACGAGTAAAGTTTCCAGATATTGTTGATTATCAATTTCATCTTCTACGAGCAGAATTTTCACTCCTTGCAGCCGATGATTGGGACCGCAACGAGGTGTTGTTTGATCAGTACTCCAATCGGTCACTTGTCTATCTGAACCGGGGTGGCTTTGTCCATTTGTGTTTGTCTTGCTGGCTGTAGCCGATTTCTCGTTTTGATGTTCATTCGCTCCACCACCACTATCGCCATTCATACGGCTATCGTGCTGGCGTTGAATCCCTTTGCCCATCTGTAGCGGCAATTGCACCACAAAGCGGGTTCCTTTGCCTCGGCCCTCACTTTCTGCCCAGATCCGACCCCCATGTATTTCAGCAATGTGACGGGCGATCGCCAATCCCAATCCCAGCCCCCCCTGCAATCGTGTCGAACTGCTGTCGGCCTGCCGAAACGAATCGAAGATGTGGGGCAGGAAGTCGGGAGAGATGCCAATGCCTGTGTCGGTGACGGTGACTTGGGCAAAGGAGGAGAGAGTGGATGGGTGGATGGGTAGATGAGTGGGAGATTGCTCCTCATCTATTTTTCCCGTCATCCCATTATTTCTTCTAACTGTCATCCCATCCACCCATCCACTCATCCACCCATCTACTCCCATCTCCAACTGCACATCTACCCGCCCCCCCTCTGGCGTGAACTTGATCGCATTTGACAACAAATTCCAGATCAGTTGCCGCAAGCGGCGGGGGTCTGCCATGCAGAGGTTGGAAATTGGGTTGATCTGACAGTAAATTTGAATTTGTTTTTCTGCGGCGCTGGGGCGAACAGTGGATAGGGTTTGGGCTATCAGTTCAGGCAGGTTTACAGGGGTGATATGCAGCTTCATTTCGCCCCGGAAGATGCGGGAAACGTCCAGTAAATCCTCCACCAGTTGGGCCTGCGCTCTGGCATTGCGCTCAATGGTTTTTAGCGCTTTGAGGGTGCGATCGCGGTCGTAGTTGCGGGTCTGCAGAAGCTGTGACCATCCCAGGATGGGGTTCAGTGGGGTACGCAGTTCGTGAGAAAGGACAGCCAGAAATTCGTCTTTGAGGCGATTCGCCTGGGTCAGCTCTTCAGCCTGCTGGCGCAGGGTTGCTTCGAGCTGCTTCAGTTCCGTCAGGTCGAGAATGAAGGCGATCGATTCCCACCGCTCCTCGCCCACCAGTCCGTAGCCCACCAGCACAGGAACATGGGTACCGTCTTTGTGAATGTAGCGTTTTTCGTAGGGCGTGCAGGCTCCCCGCAGTCGGGCTTCTGCCACGCGCTCTGCATCCAGTTGCAGGTACTCTGGTGGGGTCAAATCAGTCCAGCGCAGGTGGCCATTATCCAGATCATCTCGCGTGTAGCCGATGATCCTCAGCAGTTCATCATTGGCCTCATGAATGCCACCCTCCACATCACCGATCAGCACCCCAATCACGTTGGATTCGACAAAACTACTCAGCCTCGCTTCACTCCGCCGCAATTTTTGCTCGACGCGCCTGCTTCGAGTGACATCCCTACAATACACGGCCAGACCCCGGTGGCTTGGAAACACCCGCATCTCCACCCATATCCCATATTTGGGGAGAATGGTTTCAAATTCAGTCACCTTTTGTGTTGCCATTGCCTGATCGAACTGCTGCTCCACCACTGTTCCCAGAGCCTCAGGGAAGATCTGCCAGAAATCCTGGTGCAGCACCTCCAGACGCGATCGCCCGCAAATTTGTTCTGCTTTCTGGTTGATATAGATCAGTTGCCACCGATTATCGAGGGCAAAGAAGCCGTCAGTGGCGATTTCCAGAGTGGCTATCAACTGTTCTCTGACCTCGTTCAGCGCATGGGAAACTCGCTCCCTTTCAGAACTGCTGCGGTTGAGGAGGGCAGCAGTCATCCAGATCACAGCCACAAAGACACACAGCATCGCCATGACCAGCAGCGATAGAACCAGCACCGGGTTGTAGATGTCTAAAACAATTCCCTTCAACGCGATCCAGCCCAGCAAGGGAGGCAACAGGATGGCGACTGGTATCAACCATCGAGCCATGCGGCTCCCCTCAAAGGAGCTTGTCAGGGTGCGCATGATGCCGTGTCGGGAGGTACTGCCTAGAATTCCCAGAGCCAGCAGCAGCAGGGCGATCGCAGCCGATAGCGCCATTGAGGTGGTAGCGGGGATCTGATAGAGCGATCGCACCCCGTAGACATAGCCCACCAACGCTTGCAGGGCAATGACGGCAACGATCAACGCCAACCACTGGGAGAGGCGATACCAGCGGGGTGGAAGCGAGAGCAAAAGCACCGAGATGCTTGCCAGAACAAGGCCAATAGCCGTATTGGGTCCCATCCGATTCGGGAAGGGTGAGGCAGGGCTGGGGGGTTCTGAGAAAAGGGTCAGAAAATGCCAGTTGAAAGCGTACTCTGCAAGGGTCAGTGTGGCGATGCTGAGAACGGCGGTCGCCAACATAACACCGACTCGTTGTCTGGTGCATTTCTGGGAGCAGTGAAGTGGTCTCAGATTGAGCGCCAGACCAAGCAGCACAAAACAGAGAGCGGCAGACGCCTTCATGGTCGCATCGCCTGGGAGAAATCCCATTTTGAATCTCCCAATGTTGAGGAGCCAGCCAACCAGAACGATGCCCCCAATCGCTGCGACAAATCTGCCGATTAATGGCGAGATTCGCAGAAGGAATACATCGGTTCCAGAATCATTGGGGGAGGAATTCATGGATGTCCAGGACACCATTCAGCAGTGCGCAGGAGGAGCTTCAAATGTTGGTAGAGAAAAATCACATAAGGACGCCATACCAAAGTTACCGGAGTCAGCGTGGAATGAATTCCCTCTTAAGGCGGATTCCATCCGGTTACATCAAGTGGGTTCGAACAACGACACTCGCGTTTATAGCAACCGAAAGGTTGATTAGGACAGGGTGCAGGGGTGAATCCCCTGTACCCTGTCCTGGCGGTCATCGTTTAGCCTGTAATTGCCAGGGGCAGTTGGACGCGGAAACAGGTCCAGCCGTTCTGACACTCCACTGTAATGGTGGCTTGAATTTGTTCAGTGAGTTTTTTGACCAGCGCCAGCCCCAATCCAGTACCTCCATATCGCCAGGGGTCGTGGCTGGGAATGCGATAGAATCGGTCAAAAATTTTCTCTATCTCCGCCGCAGGAATTTCAACCCCAGAATTGCTGACCTCTAATAACAGATGAGGTAGATTCTCGGCGTGTTGCTTCGCAGATACCGCAAGGATCGCCGTCGTTGAGACGCGGATGGTCTCCCCTGACAGGGTGTATTTGCAAGCGTTCTCCAGCAGTTCTGAGAGGATTCTTCCCAGGTAAGAAAAATCTGTTGTCAGGGGCGGCAGTCCTGTCGGAATGTCCAGCAAAAGGTTTTGCTGCTGCTGCTGCGTCTGCTCTCGAAAGGGCTCAATTTGGTCGTGCAGCCAGTCCTCCGGACTGAGGGTGGAAAGCAGTAGGGGTTCCGTCCCCGCATCCAGTCGCGACAGATCCAGCAAATCATTAATCAGGCTCAGTTCCCGCTGGCACTCCTCTTTGATAATTTGAAAGTATCGGGGGATGGGGGCCGTGATGTCGTCGAGCAGATTGTGCTCTGCCAGGCTGACCTCCAGCATTTGAGTGGCCATCTTGATGTTTGACATGGGCGTCCGCAGTTCATGGGACACGCTGCTGAGAAAGTCGTCCTTCAGGTAGTTCAAGCGAGCCAGTTCCTCCACCTGGTGCTTTGCTGCCTGATAAAGCCGAGACTGGCGAATGGCGATCGCACACTGGTTGCCCACCTGCTGCACCAGCCGTACCTCGGATTCCTCGAAGTAGTCATTGCAGGGACGATAGACCCACATATCCCCGATCACCCCCTGATCGTCAATCACTGGACAGGCCAGCACTGAGAAACGCTCTGCCTGCGAACGCACCTCCCTGAGCGGTGGGTTTGTCCAGCAGAACTGAATTGCGTGGCCTGCCAGCAGCAGCGGATAGACGTGGGGGTGATCATCCATCGCAAATGTCACACCCTGAGCCATGTTGATCTCCGAGCGCAGATACTCACAGACGATTGTGGAAGTCTGCCGCTCCAGGTCATAGAGACCTGTATCACAGCTATGGGTGTTGAGTGCTTCCGCCAGCTCCTGCACCACGTTTTGCAAGATTTGCTGTTCATCCAGGCTCTCCCGCACCCGGTCTGTAATGCGCCGTAGCAGATCGCCGAACAGCAGAGATTGTTGCAGCTCACTCGTATGATGCTGTGCCTGTTGTTCCAGGGCCAGGTTGAGCTGTTGCACCTGCTCGTAAAGCCGTGATTGATGAATGGCGATCGCCAGGTGATTGATCTGACCCTTCCCCGGATTGGCGGTAGCGGTATTAATGCCTCCCAACTGAACGTAGCAATGCTCCGGCATCAATAAACCCAGCAAAACATTTTGCGCATTCACCACAGGCAGGTAGCGAACGTTGTGCAGCTTAAACTGAGCCAGACAATCCTGCGGGTGAGCCAGCGTTTCCTCGGCCAACGGGGGCGGAACAGGAACCATAAGGGAAGCGATCGCAACGGTTTCGATCGCTTCCTTGGCCGACAGAATCATCGGCCAGGCTTCCTGCTCTGTAAACAGCCCTAACAGAGTGGGGAGAGGTGAATCGCGTCTTACCACCAGCGTAATGTTGAGCCGACGCTGGAGCATCGATTGAATCACCTGCAATGCGGGTGTATCTGGAGCAACAACAATGCCCCAATCGCTAGCAGAGCCATCAATCAGGATAGCTGGGGGCACAGAGGTCACAGGAATTGAAACCAATTACACATCAGGGACAGAAGTAACAATTATTTCCAAAAGCTTACCGTAAGACGAGAAGGCCAGTATGTGTTTGACAACTCGGTAGATTGCTGATTGCTGATGTGCCTTGCGCAGGAAGAATCAACAATCCAGCAGGTTTTCAGATCAATCCTAAATATCCGGGCGCAGTCCTTTCAATAATCTCCCTGCGGCATCCAACTGCTTCCCCTGAATCAGTACGGTGAATCCTCCCAGGCCCATCGGGTTCATCAGGGAATGCAGCGCCTCCCGTCGTCTCAGAATCTCCTGGAGCGGAATTTCCCGTGGGTCCGCCTCCGATAGAGCCGCAATGCGATCGCCCAACCCCAGCGCCATCAGGAATAGTCCCTGTGCCGTCTGTCCCAGCGTCTCCAGCCCATGCCACTCCCCCTGGCGCTCCAGTGCCGTGAAATCAACGTGAGCCGTTATATCTTGCTGGCCAACGTAGCGGTAGGGGTCATTGTGGTGGGCGTGCTGGTAGTAACACTGGAGCGTCCCCTCCCGCCGCAGGGGACTGTAGTAGCGCTGAGCGGGGTAACCGTAGTCAATGGTCAGCACATATCCCTGGCGCAACCGTGCAGCCACCGTTGCCATCCAATCCAGCGCCGCTAGATTCACTTCGGTCTCGTAGCCCTCCGGGTAGGCAGGTCCCGGCAAATCCACCCCTGTAAACCGAAAGTAGTCCGCCAGTTGGGGGGTTGACGGGGGAGCGGGGCGATCGCAGAAAGCTGGCTCTCCTGCCTCTCCGACTCCCACGTAGATTTCCTGGAGCTGCCCCTCAACGAGCTTGACGCGATGCACCGGAAACGCGTCCACCAGCTCATTAGAAAAACAGCAGCCGACAATCGAATCGGGCGGAATTTCTTCCCAGGTGCGCCAGTGGAGTTGCCCCCAGGAGCGAGCGAGCGATTGCAGTCGCTCCTGCTGTTCCGCAATCAGCGCCGACGCCTTTTCGACAATAATGTACTCCAGCGCCTCAAAACACCCGTCATGGTGCCGATGCAGATAGCGCAGCACATCCTGTGCCAGTAAGCCCTGTCCGGCTCCCATCTCCACCAGAGTAAATCGGGCAGGCCGCTGCATCCGATGCCACATCTCCGCAAACTGTTCCGCCAGCAGTTCCCCAAAATCCGCTCCCAGATGTGGCGAGGTAAAAAAATCTCCTCCCGCGCCAATGTTGACCTGGTTGGTGGCATAGTAGCCCTCCTCCGGGTCGTAAAGCGCCAGATTCATAAATTCAGCGAAGGTAATACGCTGGTGGGGGCTGGCCAGGATGCGCTGGCGGATGCGATCGATGAGGGGGTGGGTAGTTTGCATGGAGGGGGGAACGCAGATGGAGGGAGAAACGCAGAGGAGTGGGTGTTTTCAATTATGTCGGGTTTGGGGGGGCTGCTGGTTTGCATCTGATTGTGACTTGCAGGTGGGTGCTCAGTTGAGCTGGAGCGTCACGTTGTGCGATCGCCTCGTCATCTGCGCTCCCTTAGGATCGCAACTTAAATAAAACCGAATTGTTTTTGAGAGAGGGGGGGGGGGGGGGGGGGGGGGGGG
>CAZVXA010000110.1:0-6152 GCA_964630955.1 uncultured bacterium
CACTTTTTTAGTTTTCATTTATAATATTCTTTTATTTTTTTTTCCATCCTTGCCCCCCCCCCCCCCACTTCTCTCCAAAAAATACTTGGTTTTATTTAATCCGTGATCCTTAACAGGACAGATGATCTTCCACCAGTTCCCCAGTGAAATAGGGGTGGTGATCAATCAGGGATAGGACGATGTTTGACGTGCTGTTAAATGTTCTGTTAAATGTTCTGTGGGCTACCTTCATGGTGCTACTGGCGATCGGGTTCTTCGCCTGGATTATGGGAGCGTTAGAGCCAACTCCCTCCTCGAAGGAAGTACGGGGGCCAGAGGACAAAGCACCTGCCCGCTCGTCTCAGACTGGAGCCACTTCTACGTGGCGGCAAAACGAAACTGTAGGCGAAGTATCCGCAGCAGCACAGCCCGTTACAGAACCCGCTTTAGAAGAGGGTGCATCTGATAGCGATATACCTTCTCCAACCGAGCAGTCTGCACCGTCACAAACCGCAGAACCATCAGCGCCCACCCCTACCGCTCAAGCAGAAACATCTGCGATCGCAGAAATCCCCACTGCAACCGAAGCCGAAACGCCGCAGGAACTCGACCTGCCACTGGCTGCTTCGCTCACCGTTTCAGAGGTGGTTCACCCTGCTGTATCGGAGGATGTCCCGATCCAAATCCCTGATGTCGTTGATAACCCGATCGCCTCTGACGACACTTCCGAACAGCACGATCGCCCCAATCTGTTGCAAGAGATCGCCCACCTCGAACAATTCGACCATCACCAAAAAATTGCTCAACTGGCGCAGTACGTTGGACATCCCGACCCTATTGCACGGGCGGCGGCGGTGTCAGCACTGGGCGACCTGGCGAAGAAGAGCCACGGGAGCGATCGGGAAGAGGCAATCGCCCTCCTCAACCAATTCATCCACGACGCAGATAATCATGTGCGCGTCCAGGCTGCGGCTGCACTGGGAGAAATGCCTGTGGTGGGCTAAAGATTAGTGTGGGTACGCAAGTGAATTCAAATTGAGAGCAATCATCCTCAGCTACCATAATTGAGTACAATTTGCGCAAACTCAGCACCTTCGCCCATGCTCAAATTTCAGCCACCCGGATTTGGTCAGCGGGCGATCGCCACCTCCCTCGGCGTCATGGCCTACTACACGCCTGTGGGATTTCCCTGGCGCTGGCCTGATGACCCGGAAGAAAAGCCGCCGCTGATTTTTCTGCATAGCTTGGGGGGTGGTTCTTCGGCCTACGAGTGGTCGAAGGTGTATTCGGCCTTTGCGTCTGATTATCAGGTGATCGCACCGGATCTGGTGGGCTGGGGGCAATCTGCCCACCCGGAGCGGGATTACTGCGTTGAGGACTATCTGACCCTGCTGGCGGAGCTGATCGAAGCGGTGGGCGAACCGCCTGCCACGGTGTTTGCTTCTTCGCTCACGGCAGGGTTGGTCATCCGGTTGGCCATCCAGCGCCCAGAATTATTTCATCTGCTAGTGCTCGTCTGTCCTTCGGGCTATGGAGACTTTGGCAGCGGTTACGCCCAAGGTATTCCTGCGCAACTGGCGGGAGTTCCAGGGCTGAATCAGGCGATCTACACGCTGGGGGCCGCCAACGAGGTTGCGATTCGCAGCTTCATGGAGCGATTTTTGTTCTACAAGCCAGAACGGATCACGCCAGAAATGGTCGCGGCTTACCTGTCTTCTGCCACCCAGCGCAATGCAGAATACGCTGCTCTTTCCTCCCTCAGGGGCGATCTTTGCTTTGACCTGTCACTCTATATGCCGCAGCTCAAGACAAAGACGGTGATCGCGTGGGGCGATCGCGCCTGGTTTACCAGAGTGGATACGGGCAAACGATTGGCTTTCTTAAATCCAAAAGTGGTGCAGGCGTTTGCCATCATTGCAGAAGCGGGAGTACTGCCTCATCTGGAGACACCAGAGCAGGTAATCCGGTTAGCGAAACGGGTTTTGTCCCTCTCGCCAACAATCGCCCGCCAATGAACTACGGACGGCCAAACAGCGAAGCAAGTGCGATCGCCATACGCTCTCATATTTGGGTTTTCAGTTCAGCACTCAGCTTCACCTACGCTGCTGTATCCGTCAGAAATCGCCGCATCTGGTCAGCGGTCAGGTTCGGGTTGGCGCTGAGCAGTAGAGCAGCCGCCCCAGCGACATAGGGAGCCGCCATCGATGTACCGCTAAGATTGCCATACTGGCCGTTGGGCAGCGTGGAGAAAACATTCACGCCGGGAGCAACGACATGCTGCATCCGGCTGTCTACCCCGGCACGATTGGAGAAGGGGGCGATCGCCCTCACCTGATCCACCGCTCCCACCGACAGCCCAAAATTGGTGGCGTAGGAGGCAGGAATTCCAGGTGCATTCAACGCCGAATTTCCAGCGGCACTGACGGTTAGCACATTGCGGCTGGCGGCAAAGGCCAGGGCTTCACGCAGTCCGGGAATGTCACTCCAACCGAGACTCATATTGATCACCCGTGCGCCATTGTTGACCGCATACCGGATTGCCGCCCCCAGATCGCCTGCATTGGTAAAGCGCCCCCTGCTGTCTACATTGCCCAGGCGGATTGGCATAATTTGAGCGTTATAGGCCGTTCCGGTAATACCGATGTCGTTGCGGGCAGCGGCAATAATTCCGGCAACGTGCGTACCGTGGCCCTGACCTGATGAATTGCTTCCCGGCAAGACGTTATTATTGTTCTGGCCAATGCCAAAATTCCAGCCATTCACATCGTCCACAAAGCCGTTTCCATCATCGTCAATTCCGTTTCCGGCGATCTCCCGTTCGTTGCGCCAGATGTTGTCTCGCAAATCGGGGTGATTAACATCCACACCTGAATCAATCACCGCCACGACCACACCGCGTCCGGTATAACCCCGATTCCAGGCGGCAGGCGCATTAATCAAATCATTGCCCCAGTTTGCACCACCTTGGAGCGGAACGTTTTCAAAGGGAGACTGTCCAATTGCTCTGGCGATCGCATTCGCCGCATTCACCAACCCATAACCCCTGACAGGATTGAACCGGGAAGGCGGCACACTGACGGAGGAACGAACCGACAGCGTATAGGCTCCCGTAGCGTTGCGGGCGTAGCTGGTGACGCGCAGCGTGTAATTGACACCAGCCTGGGCAGTGAAGCTGAGCTGAGAGTTGAAACCGGGGCCGCTGTCGTCATCAAAGGCAATCAGTTGCCCGGTCGTGCCGTTCACCAGTTGCAGGTAGGGGTCAAACCGGGCGGCGTTGAGGTTAATCTGCACCTGCTGGCCGGGCGAGATCCCCATCAGACGATAGTCATCGGCAAAGGTATCGGGACGCAGGCTGTTGAGATTGTCGGTGGAGGTGAGCGTACCAGCAACAGGCTGATTGAGGGCGATCGTTCCCAGTGTATTGGTCTGGTTCACCGCATTGGCGCTAAGCGTATAGCCACCGAGGGAAAACATGGCAAAGCTGGTGACCCGCACCCGATAGCTGATACCCGCCCGCACCTGAAACGTGATTTCGGCACCTGTTTCTCCCCTGGCGCGATCATCGTTTGCGGTGATAATTCTGCCGCTGCCGTCGATGAGTTGCAGGTAAGGGTCGAAGGCGGCTGAGGCGAGGTTGAGCCGTACCTGCTGGCCAACCGCCATTCCCGTGAGGGTGTAATCGTCTGAGAAGGTGCCAAACCGCCGGGGGTTCATTCGATCGGACAAGTTCAGACTGCCGTTGAGGGTCTGGTTCATCCGCAGGGAGGCAGTCCTGGCGTTCAAGATATTGCGCGTCTCTGAGGTAACCGTTGCCTGGACTGAACTGGAACGCCAGTTGGAGAGGGATTTGCCCCTCCAACGGTTCAAAACACTGATCTCTGGTTCTAGCGCTGATCGGGCTGCTACTTTGTGAGTTGGTATAGCAAATGGGGCTTTGGGCTGGAAGGTCACTTTTACAATCTCCCTGATGTTTTGCTGTATCGACTGCATAGAGCTGCAAATTCTGCAACCCGCTGGAGTCGCAATACCACACGAATCAAATTCACCCCGTCAATTGTTGCATCAGGAAATTTTCATGAACGCCATCTCAGCCGCTAAGATCAGGCAATGGCAGTTCCCACTCGAAAACAATTTGGTCAACACTGGTTACGCAGCGACACCGTACTGCGGCAGATCGTGGCAGCCGCCGCCTTGCAGGAGAGCGATCGCATCCTGGAAATCGGTCCCGGCACCGGCATTCTCACCGAACAGTTGCTTCAGAAAGCCGGAACGGTCGCAGCGGTCGAAATTGACCGGGATTTGTGCGAACGGCTGGTGAAACGGTTTGGGCGATCGCCCAACTTCCTGCTGTTGCAAGGAGACTTTCTATCACTGGATCTCGACACCCTGCTGCAGAGTTTCCCCAATTTTCAAAACCCCAACAAGGTTGTCGCCAATATTCCCTACAACATCACTGGGCCGATTCTGGAGAAGCTATTGGGAACGATCGCCCAACCGAATCCCCACCCCTTCGATTCGACCGTGCTGCTGGTGCAGAAAGAAGTGGCCGATCGCCTCTGTGCCAAACCCGGATCGAAAGCGTTTGGAGCGCTGACGGTTCGAGTCCAGTACCTCGCCACCGCTGAGTTGATCTGCCACGTCCCCGCAAAAGCCTTCCAGCCGCCGCCCAAAGTGGACTCCGCCGTAGTTCGGCTGGTGCCCCGCGAGTTAACCGCCCCCGCTAACGATCCCAAACACCTGGATCGTCTGGTGAAAATGGCATTCGCTACGAAACGCAAGATGCTGCGAAATAATTTACAGAGTGTGGTGGAGCGCGATCGCCTCACCACACTCCTGGAGTCTTTTCATCTCAACCCCCAGGCGCGTGCAGAGGAGATTGGCCTGGAGGACTGGATCCGGTTGAGTAATGCGCTATCAGCAGAGATGATGAAATAGCAGCGTTTATCTCCTGTTTCCGTCATGCGTCCCTATACTCTGCTGGCCCCGGCCAAAATTAACCTGTACCTGGAAATCATTGGCCATCGTCCAGACGGATATCACGAGTTGGTGATGATCATGCAGAGCGTTGACCTGGCGGACGAGATCAGTCTGCGGGCCAATGGCACTACAGAGTTTGTGGTTCACTGCAACCATCCGCTGGTTCCGGGCGATCGCACCAACCTGGCCTACAAAGCAGCAGCACTAATGGCCCAGCAGTTCCCCGATGTCTTCGATCGCTTCGGTGGGGCAGAGATTACCGTGCGAAAAAACATTCCAGTGGGCGCAGGCTTAGCCGGAGGCTCAACCAACGCAGCAGCCGTGCTGGTGGGCCTTGATCTGATGTGGGGATTGGGCCTGACTCAGGTGGAACTTCAGGAACTGGGGGCCAAATTGGGGTCCGATGTCCCCTTTTGTGTGACGGGGGGGACGGCGATCGCCACCGGACGTGGTGAGAAACTGGCTCCCTTGCCTGACCTGGATAGTGCATTTGTAGTACTGGCCAAACATCGCAACCTCTCCGTCTCCACCCCGTGGGCCTATCAAACCTACCGTCAGCAATTTGGTGATACCTATCTGTCGGATCAGGCCAGTTTAGAAGAACGGCGACAGCGGATTCACTGCGGAAAACTGGTGGGGGCGATCGCCCATCGGGATTATCGGGCGATCGGTGAGCAGATCTACAACGACCTGGAGAAAGTGGTGCTGCCTGCCCATCCCCAGGTCGGCCAACTGCGGAACGAAATGGCACGGCTCAGTTCCCTGGGGGGAATGATGTCGGGGTCGGGACCGACGGTATTTGCCCTGGCGGAGTCCAGAGATGAAGCAGATGAAATTGTCCAACAGGTGAAGGCGGCATTTCCCGATCCAGAAATTGACCTGTGGGTAGCGCGCATGACACCAACGGGTGTGCGTCTGAAGAGTGAGACGTAGGAAGGAACACCGCCATTTTCATGTGGTTCCGGCACAATGAAGTTGTAGATTCCGTTGCCAGTGCGCCACCTCGTCCCTAAGCTAACCTCGTCCAACCTCGTCCCCAGGCTCTGCCTGGAGACGGGCTTCAGGAGGCTCCGCCTCCAACTCCGAGCAGGAGGCAGAGCCTCCAATCAGCATTACAGGCTGGAAGCCTGTAACGAGAGCGTCGTCCAACCTCGTCCCCAGGCTCTGCCTGGAGACGGGCTTCAGGAGGCTCCGCC
>CAZVXA010000110.1:6252-21383 GCA_964630955.1 uncultured bacterium
GCATTACAGGCTGGAAGCCTGTAACGAGAGCGAGGGGGCATTACAGGCTGGAAGCCTGTAACGAGAGCGAGGGGGCATTACAGGCTGGAAGCCTGTAACGAGAGCGAAACTGAGCAGACAAGATGTCTGCCCCACAGGGAACATGGGTTCCGAGAATTTCCGTTTCCACTGTCCGTCAGGAGTGCCTCATCTCATGATTGATCTGTATTACTGGACCACGCCCAACGGCCACAAAGTCACAATGTTTCTGGAGGAGGCCGAAATCCCCTACCGCATTATCCCCATCAACATTGGCAAAGGTGACCAGTTCCAACCTGAATTTCTACAGATCGCGCCCAACAACCGCATCCCAGCCATTGTAGACACTGAACCTGCGGGCGGCGGAGAACCGATTTCAGTCTTTGAGTCAGGAGCCATTCTGCTTTATCTGGCCGAAAAAACAGGCAAGTGTATCCCCTCCGACCTCAGAGGCCGTGTCGAAACCCTGCAATGGCTGTTCTGGCAGATGGGGGGACTGGGGCCCATGGCAGGACAAAACCACCATTTCAACATCTACGCGCCCGAAAAACTCCCCTATGCGATCAACCGTTATGTCAATGAGACGGGACGACTGTACGGCGTGCTGAACAAGCGGCTGAGCGATCGCCCCTTCATCACCGGAGAAACGTACACGATCGCCGATATGGCCTCCTACCCGTGGATTGTTCCCTATCAAGCGCAGGGACAAAACCTGGAGGACTTCCCCCACCTGAAGCGCTGGTTTGAGTCCATCCAATCTCGCCCTTCAACGGTGCATGCCTACGCGCAGGCAGATGCGTTGAAGAGTCAAAACGTCAGCACAGAAGAGTCGAGAGCCATTTTGTTTAATCAGTCGGCGCAGACGGTGAAGCCGTAACGGTGCAGCTAAGTGCCTATCCGAAAACCGAAACCCCAAATTCTGGCGGGCGCGACGCCGTAGCGTCGCACCCGCCAGAATTTGGGGTTTCGGATAGGCTCTAAGTGCATATTTCTGCCACCTCCTGGGTATGCTCAGGGTGGCTCATCCGGGGCAATCCGCGCCCCCTGAATCAGGCCGCTCCAGTGGTCATTAGGAGCCTTACAAAATTAAAATCCGTAACTTTTTAGTGAGAGCCGCGCTCCGCGAGGCTCTCACTAAAAAGTTACTCAAGTTATTTTTGTAAAGATCCTTAGTGAAGTGCTGGGGGATTTGATGGCGATCGCCACCCGGTATGAGTAGCAGGTGCGTCTTTAGCGAAGTGTCAACATCCTAAACCATCTCAGACTATGAGCCAGACTTCCGAGACGCGATCGCTCCACTTCAGTGATGACAAATCCGATAAGTTCTGGACGATCACCCTGGAGGACACACAGCACACGGTTCACTATGGGCGAACAGGGACGCAGGGACAGCAGCAGACAAAGGCGTTCCCCACTGCTGAAAAAGCGCGACAGTCTTATGAGAAGCTGATTCGGGAAAAGCTGTCGAAAGGCTATGTGGAGTCTGGAGAGCAGCGTTTAGCAAGCATCCCCACCGCACAGAAAACCAAAGCAACACCTGTCGTAGAGGTGAAAGAGGCGTTTGCTTCACAGTCCCCCCAGGGGGAAATTGCCTCTGTCCCGACGCCAACACCTGAAGCACCTCCGCCAGCAAAAACATCTGTCACCGCTACCCTAACGGTTGAGCAGACCGCAGCAGCAGAATTGCCCTATCCACCACCGCGATCGCTCAACCTTGACCCCATCGACTGGTTCTGGGCACCCTGGCGCAAACTGGCACCCCTGGAGCGATCGCCCGTTCGTCCCTTTGACCCGGCAGACGGTATGGCGCGGTTGCGGAAGGCGCAGGATGGGCAGAAGTTTGTTTACCAGTGGATCTGGCGAAAGGCGGAGATTCAGCCGTTCCTCTCGCAGGAAGAGGCGCACTTCTGGTTTGCGGTGGTGACCGCGCCAATGAGACATTCCCCGGAGTCGGGTCGGGGATATGTGAAATCAGAAGAGTTAATTGAGCAGATGTCCCGGTGGACATTTGATGGCGCGATCGCTCCTGAAGACATCCAACAATCACTGGAAGGGTTCTTTGAGTGGAACCGCTCAGTGGAAGAACTCTTTCCCATCATGAATCTTCTGCCGATTGAGGATTTTATGGCGCTGGTTGATCAGGGAGAACGGGCGGGTAGCGTTTTCCTGGCGTTTCGCTTCTATCAACTGCCCTATTTATCAGAGTTAGAGAGAGAAAAGCTGCGATCGCACCTCCGTAGCCGTTTCGCGGCTACTCGACCAGAGACTTACTCACCCAATGACTGTAAGTTCGCGGCCTATCTGGGGATGCAGGCGGAGATTCTGCCTGTGATTGAAAGCTGGACTGCCGACATGCTCAGCAGCAAGCAATTCCCCTTTGATCGTGATTGCGTCCAGGCAATGATTTTTGGACTGGCCGACCCACAACTGGTACAGCATCATTTCCGGCGCTTAAACCTGATATTACACCCCCATCGCTGGCAAGACTTTTCGCCCCCCGTGCGGGCATGGCTGGCCCATACAGAGTACGCCGGACTCGATGGGGTGCGAGATGCAATGTTAGCGGCTGGCCATCGGCAAATTGTCGGCGATTTTCTGAACGGGTTGTCTCTGGTGGTGGCTCCAGAGGTCGCCCCATTGATGCTGGAGATTACGCTATCGTCACAGGTTCCCCTGGCAGCATGGCAATGGCTGGAGGATCATCCTGCCCAGACGATCGCCGGACTGATCCCCACGGCTGCCGGACGGGGTAAGCTGGCAACTGCTGCGGTCGAGTTTCTCCGCGCTATGAAGCGCAGGGGCTACACCGCCTACCTGGAAACCTGTCTGGCTCATGAACCCGTGGAGATTGCTGAGCAGGTGCGGGCGGTTGTCCTGGACGTGGAAGAGTTCATCCCGTTTGACGACCAGACCACCCCAGACTGGCTGCAGCAAGGGCCGACAACGCTCAAGCGAAAATCCAGCAAAACCGCTGTCTGGACGGTTCCGCTGACGCTACTGCCCCCGCTCACAGTGGGCCAGTTTCACCTGAATGACACGCAGGTGAACGCGGTGCTGAATGCGCTGAGACAGAGCAAACTGGACAATCCCCATCCTCTAATTCAGGCGATTCAAACCCATGTCGATCGCCCCAGTGGAGAAGCGTTTGCCTGGCGGCTGTTTGAAGTCTGGCTGCTCGAAGGCGCAGCATCCCAGGAGAACTGGGCGATGATCGCCGTGGGCTTTCTGGGTGGGGACACCTCAGCGCTCAAGCTGGCCCCCCTGATTCGCGTCTGGCCCGGTGAGAGCCAGCATCCGCGAGCCGTTCTGGGTCTGGAATGTCTGCGGGCGATCGGCACCGACACCGCCCTGATGCAGATCAACGGCATCGCTCAGAAGGTGAAATTTAAGGGCATCAAGCAGCGGGCACAGGAGTGCATGGAGGCGATCGCCCAGGATAGAAACATGGCCCGTGAACAGCTTGAGGATAGAATTGTTCCCGACTGCGAACTGGATGAGCGTGGCTCCTGCATTCTGGACTTCGGTGCGCGTCAGTTCCAGGTTGTTCTCGGTGCCGATCTGAAGCCTATGGTGAAGGATGGCGGGGGTAAGCTGAAGCCAAATTTGCCCAGTCCCGGTACAAAAGATGACCCGGAGAAGGCAGAGGCTGCAACGAACACCTGGAAACTGCTGAAGAAGCAGGTCACCGAGGTGATCAAAATTCAGACGGTACGCCTGGAGCAGGCAATGGTGATGAGACGACGCTGGACTGTGGAGGAATTTACCCTGCTGCTGGTGCGGCATCCGCTGATGACCCATCTGGTGCAACGACTGATCTGGGGCGGTTACGACGCAGCGGGCAGGCTGACGGCAAGCTTCCGCGTCACGGAGGACCAGACCTGCGCCGATGAGATGGATGAGACTTTTGAGTTGAATGGTCTGGCCCAGGTTGGAATTGTCCACCCCCTGCACCTGACGCCAGAGACTCGTTCGACCTGGAGCGAGCGGTTAATCGACTACGAGATTGTGCAGCCGTTTCAGCAGTTGGGGCGATCGCTCCACGGTCTGGAACCCGACGAGAAAACCACCCTCGAACTCACCCGCTTCCAGAACCTCGAAATTCCCATCGTTGCCCTGGTCAGAACCCTGGAGAATCTCGGCTGGCAACGCGGATGTTTGCACGATCACGGTGATTATTCGCTCCATTTCAAATACTTCTCCTCCGCAGACGTTACGGCGGTGGTGGGAGAATACGAGGAGGTATTTGTCGAGCTAAGCGTGGTGGTTGGTTCAGGCTTCGAGGATATCAATCGATGCTGTTTTCTGAAGGGCTTACACAATGATCTGGAGTACTTTCCAGGACAGTCCTGGATGCCGGAGGTGAATGCACAACGCATTCCTCTAGGAGAGGTCGATCCTGTGATCATCAGCGAAGTTCTCAACGATTTGATTATCGTGACTGCCAAGGCACCGTAGAAAAGAATGTCCAGGGTATCTGACAAATATGCCACCTCGAACCAGAAAACCGATCGCCCCACCTCAACCAGAACTCCAGCGACCTGCTGCGGAGGTGCTGTATGCCGATGAACTGGAACGACTGGCAAAACTGGACACCCGTGCCCCCCGTCCCGGCAACTGGCAACTGACGCCGCAGTCTGTCCTCAAATTTATCCTGGGCGATGCCGACCTCCAGATTGCGCCTAAATTCGTCGGCAGTTGCAGTATGCTGGAGCGCTGTATCGTGGCGTTGGCCACCAACCGGGGGTTGATGCTGATTGGTGAACCGGGCACCGCCAAAAGCTACCTGAGCGAACTGCTGGCCGCCGCCATTAGCAACGACTCTACCCTCACCATCCAGGGCAGTGCAGGCACCACGGAAGACACCATTAAATATTCCTGGAACTATGCCCTGCTGCTGGCGGAAGGCGCAACGGAGCGATCGCTCGTCCCCGCTCCCCTCTACCGGGGAATGCAGGCTGGACAACTGGTGCGCTTTGAGGAGATTACCCGCTGTCCTCTGGAGATTCAGGACACGCTGCTGTCAATTTTGAGCGATCGCGTCATGGCTATTCCCGAACTCAACGACGACAGCCGCACCCTTTATGCAAAAGTAGGGTTTAACGTGATTGCCACGGCAAATACACGCGATCGCGGTGTCAACGAAATGAGCGCCGCCCTCAAACGCCGCTTTAATTTTGAGACGATTCCCCCGATTAACGACCTGCATCAGGAGATGGAGCTGGTGCAGCGAGAAACCGACAAGCTGCTGCACCACGCCGGAATTCCACTGTCCATTCAACCTGCGCTCACCGAAATCCTGGTGACTACCTTCCACGAACTGCGCACGGGGAAAACCGCTGACGGCAAAGCGCTGGAACCACTGAGTACGGTGATGAGTACCGCAGAGGCTGTCTCCGTTGGCTATGCTGCCGGAATCCACGCCTACTATTACAGCGAGGGTAAGATGGCTCCCGACCATCTGGTGCAAAGTTTACTGGGGTCTGCGATTAAAGATGCACCGGAGGATCTCAAAAAGCTGAATCACTATTTCAATCAGGTGGTGAAAGATCGGAAGGGCGATCAGTGGAAGCAATACTATGAGGCAAGAAAATATCTCTTGTAACAAAGCTAGAATGCACTTACAGCGCTTGCAAAGCGCTGTATCCAGTTGAAGGTTAGCCCTATGCTGCAACAGAACCCACTGAAACCGCTTCCCACTGAGGAAGATTTACTGGAGACCGACAATCAACCTGTGGATAACGAGCTTCAACTGCTGATTCCGACGCTGCTCCGGGCAATTCTGCTGCTGGCGTGGGGCGATCGCACCGACTGGTTCTTTGCTGCAAATATGGGCGTTTACTATGACCCAAATGAACCTGCGATCGGCCCTGATGCCTTTCTAAGCCTGGGGGTTCCTCGCATTCGACCGAACGGGCAACCCCGTCTGAGCTATGTCGTCTGGCAGGAAAACAATGTGATGCCGCTGTGGGTACTGGAAATTGTTTCTAAGAAACCCGGTGGGGAATACGGCAGCAAGATGAGAACTTATGCGGAGATGGGCGTTCTCTACTACACCATTTACAATCCCGACTACTGGCAAAGGGATGGGCACGACCCCTTTGAAGTCTACAAACTGGTGAATGAATCTTACGTTCGTCAATCAGGTAATCCTGTGTGGATGCCAGAGGTGGGATTAGGAATTGGTGTGGATCAGGGCGTTCATGATGGCTTTAGTCGTGAGTGGCTGTACTGGTATGACTCACAGGGCGATCGTCTGCCTGCCCCTGAGAATGTGATTCAGCAGGAACGTCAAAGAGCAGAGCAGGCAGAACAACAGCTCGAAGATTTGATGAATCGATTGAAAGCGCGTGGGATTGATCCAAACACGCTCTAGACCATGCAGGCGTAATGGTACAACACAGATGAAATGGTGCAATAGGAGAGTATAGACTGACGGTGGGGTGGGCATCTTGCCCACTCATAACACCGGGCGGGCAAGATGCCCACCCCACAATGCGAATACCCTAATTTTGTTGTGTCTGGCCACTACAAAATTGAGAGCCTCTGGTGAAACTAAAAGCGTGAGAGAGTTTGACCTTGGAATTTGCCAAACAGACGCTCCGGTTGTCTTTTTCCCGGTGCGTCACCACAGCCCTGCCTGTGCGCGACTGGTGTGTCAACTGGCGCTGGAAATCCAGCCGTCAGCAATTCTGATTGAAGGGCCATCGGATTTTGGCGATCGCCTCCCTGAACTCACCCTGCCACACCAGCTCCCGATCGCTATCTACAGCTACATCCAGGTAGCTGACGGACAGCGACGGGGAGCCTTTTATCCTTTTTGTATCTACTCTCCCGAATGGCAGGCAATTCAGGTGGCACAGGAACTCAGTGTTCCATTCCAATTCATTGATTTACCGTGGGCTGATGTTGCAGACAAAGACGCTCCCAACCATCGTTATGCAGATACCAGGTTTCAGCAGAGCCAATACGTGGCGAGTCTCTGTCAAAAATTGGGCGTTGAAGATTTCGACACACTCTGGGATACCCTGTTTGAAATCGATCCCAATCTCACGCCGCAACACTATCTGGAACGGTGCCACCACTTCTGCTATCACATGCGCATCACCGAAGGCCAGATTTCTGAAACGGATTTGCGGCGAGAAGCGTTCATGGTTGAGCAGATCCGGGCGGCTGTGCGATCGCATCCCGGCCAGCTTCTCGTCGTCACGGGTGGATTCCATAGTTACCCGTTGTACGAGCAGATTTTTTCCTGTGCAGAAGGGACACAGCCTCACGATCCAACCATTCAGCCAACGAGTGATTTCTCGTCCGAGCAGCCTCACCAGAAACGCGGCCTCGCCCTCACGCCCTACTCCTACCAGCGGCTCGACAGCCTCACCGGATACAACGCAGGTATGCCAAATCCCGGCTTCTATCACGCCGTCTGGCAGTATCGTTCTGCGGGACAACCTGACCTGTGGCGATCGCTCCTGGCCCAGGCTGCCAAAGACCTGCGACAGAAAGAACAGGTCGTCAGCGCAGCCGACCTGATCGCCGTTGAAACGATGGCGCGAGGGCTGGCAACTCTGCGTGGCCATGCAGAAGTCTGGCGGCAGGACGTAATTGACGGCATGATTGGCGCACTGGTGAAGGAGGAACTGGAGTACGGCTGCGTCCATCCCTTTTTGCAGGCGGTTCACGCGGTGTTTCGGGGGCAGGAACGGGGCCACTTGGCGGCGGGGACAATGCTTCCCCTGCTGGTGCAGGATATCCAGACACAACTGCATCAATTTGACCTGGAGCCTGCGGTCCAGGAGCGCAGAGTTGACCTGGATCTGGCAGTTCCTTTGGAGTTGGCCAGAAGTCAATTTCTACATTGCCTGCGAATTCTCGGTGTCAGTGGATTTCGCCGGACGGATGGAAGCGATTTAATCGGGCGTCAGCATCTCGTTCGGGTTTGGGAACAGTGGACCATCCAATGGCATCCAGAATTTGACGCAAGCTGCATTGAGGCGGCAATTTACGGAGCAACCCTGGTAGAAGCGGCGATCGCCCGTCTCACCGAACTCGCCCAGTCGATCGAACGCGACGCAGAGAAAGCAGCGGTGCTGCTGCTGGATGCCTGCTTGATGGGGCTACCGGAGTTGGGCGATATACTGTATGCGCAATTCGCTGAACTGATCCGGCAGGACGGTCAAATTTTCACAACCACAAAAGCACTGGAGCATTTACTTTACCTCTACCGTTACGACGAGATTTTGGGCACCAGTGGGCGACTCGACATTGGCACCCTGCTGGTGGAAACGTTTCAGCGGAGTCTCTGGCTGCTGGAGAGACTGGGGCAGGTGCAGGGGATGGAACAAAACCTGCTGAGGGGACTCCGCGCCGTTCTGGAAACCTTTGAGCGCTGTTCGTCACTGCTAGGACTGGAGCGCGATCGCTTCATCCAGATTCTCCATGGCATCAGCACCAACTCCCAGCAGATTCCCCTGATCCAGGGCGCAGCCACCGGGGCACTGTGGACATTGGGCGAGACCCCCATGCAGCACATCCTCGCTGAGCTGAATTTGGCTGCAACCCCTGATCACCTGGGCGATTTCCTGACGGGTTTGTTCTTCATGGCGCGGGAGGCCGCCCAGCGACACCCCGAACTGGTGCAGAAAATCGACCAGTTTCTCATGGCCTATGACGACGAATCATTTCTGGAGGCACTGCCTGCACTACGTCTGGCCTTCTCTTACTTCACTCCGCGAGAAAAGCACTACATGACCCGGACGTTATTGCAAAGTCTGGAGCCAGACACCACAGAAAAACCGCTGGTTGACCTGGAGGTGAGCGTTGAGCAGGCCGCAGCGGTGATGGCGTTTGAAGCAAAGCTATTTCAGGCGGTGCGCCGCTATGGTCTACGGGGAGGGGAGGAATGAGTCATGAACCGTTAAGGCGCAGAATTCGCTGGCGGCTGGTTCTGGGAAATGGGACTGAGGATCTGCTGGGTGGATTGCCGGGGGAATGGCAGGAGCGGGATGCAGCAATGGGCTTTCTCTACGACCGGGAATACGGGAGCAGCCGCAATGTGCGAGGTAGTGGTGGCAACGGAGAGCAGGGCGATCGCCCTGGCTCCCTCGACCCCTCACAACTCACTGTGCCCGACTGGATCAACACCGTTCATGAACTGTTTCCGCGCAAAACCATCGAGCGGTTAGAGAAGGACGCCCTGGAACGGTATCAACTGGAGGAAATGGTCACTAATCCAGAGGTGCTGGCGCGGGTGCATCCGAATCCAACCCTGTTGAAAGCCGTCCTCAGAACCAAACATTTGATGAACCAGGAGGTGCTGGCGATCGCCCGACAACTGGTGCGCAAGACGATCGACCAGCTCATGGAAAAACTGGCCCGCCAGGTTCAATCTCCCTTTACCGGTGCTTTGAATCGGCAGCAGCGATCGTTCCTTAAAGTCGCCAAAAACTTCGACGCAAAGACCACCATCCGACGTAACTTAAAATACTACGATCCTGAAACCCAAAAACTTTATATTCAAACACCCTATTTCTATTCGCGGATTCGTCAGCAGATCGATCGCTGGCAAATCATCATTCTCGTTGATGAGTCTGGCAGTATGCTCGATAGTGTGATTCATTCTGCGATTACGGCATCGATTTTCTTTGGCATCAAAGCACTCCACACACACCTCTGTTTGTTTGATACCTCCGTCGTTGATGTCACCCAGGACTGCACCGATCCCGTTGAAACGCTGATGAAAGTCCAGCTTGGCGGCGGCACCGACATCGGACAAGCCCTGTCCTACGCCACTACGCTGGTGGATAATCCCCGTCACACCATCGTCATTCTGATTACCGATTTCTTCGAGGGTGCCCCCGTCGAACGGCTCTACTCTGTGGCAAAACAGCTCATCGAAAGTGGGGTGACCTTGATCGGACTCGCCGCCCTGGATGAGCAGGCCAACCCAGTGTATGACCGGGCGATCGCCCAAGGTCTCGTCAATCTGGGTGCCCACGTTGCAGCAATGACACCGGGCGAATTGGCGGAATGGGTTGCGCAAAAAGTGAGGTAACGATGCGTCAAGACCTCCTTTCCCTGACAATCGATGATCTGGTTACTCTTAGCAATCGCGGGATTGTGAAGCGATCGCAGCAGGAACTACAGTCCGGTCAACTCACCTGTGAACTGAACGAAGACGATCAGGGGAATGTTTCTGTTCGCTGGTCGGATCAGGTGGAGTGTCAGCTACCGGGCGATCAGACTCTCGTGGATAGCGACTGTAGCTGTCCTGCGACAACTCTTTGTAGACATCTGATTCGCTCTGTGCTGGTGTATCAGGCGAACTATGTGAATTCCACTCTGGGTGGACGTGCCACTGGTGATTCCGACTCCGGCGAACCTGTGCGGGCGAAGCATTCGGGCGATGAGTCCTGCAACTCCGGCGAAACGAATTTGTCGAATGCTTCGCCCCTACCCGCCGACCTACCCATCCACCCATCCACCCATCCACCCATCCACCCCCTACCCATCCACCCATCCACCCCCTGGAACCCCGCCGACATCTCCGACACCACCCTCGCCACCTTTTTCAAGAAACAGACCCTCACCAAACTCAAACAGCAATTCGACCAGGGCCACGTCGTCACCCTCACCCGTGGCAGCAAACCGATCGCCTATTTTCACACGCTCTCCTTCACCATTCGCTTTCTGGTCGAAGGCGATCTGCGCTACACCCACTGCGACTGTGCAGAAAAAGCTCCGTGCAGCCATGTCCCCCTGGCAATCTGGGCCTTTCGGCTGCTGGATGCGAGTCAATCCAGCAGCATCGTCTCCACCCGCCAGACAGCCTATCCCGTCCCAACAGAATTGCTGGACGACATCGAAGAACGGCTGCAAGAATTGGCCCTGGCAGGTGTGGCGGGCGTGTCTCAGGGGTTGCGCGATCAGCTTCACCGTCTGGAAATACGCTGTCGTGAGAAACACTTGATCTGGTGTGCCGAGATCCTGTCAGAACTGCTACTGGAGTGCGATCGCCACCACCACCGCGACGCCCGCTTTTCACCAGAGAACGTCGTCAGACTGATAGGCGAACTCTGTATTCGCAGCGATGCCATCCGCAATGATACCGGGGCCGTCCCCCAACTGTTTATTCGCGGGTCACAGAGCGACCAAACGCTAGAAGTCGGCACAGCCCATCTGATTGGCCTGGGCTGTGCCGTCCAGCTCAAGCCCAATAGCGCCGAATTAACCGCCTACTGTCAGGATATCGATTCAGGAAAAATCGTCGCCCTCCGCCGCAGCTTTCCCGATCCGCCTGACGCACCCGAAACCGCAAAGGACTTCTCCCAACTGGCCCAAACCCCCATTATCAAAGGTGTCAGCTTTGCCAAACTCGGCACCGGGCAACTCCTTGTCAAAGGCGGCAAACGCACCCCCAGCTATGAATTCCTCCCCGGTCGCGCCCCCGTCAGCTTCACCCCCCAGGCGTTCCAGTGGGAATCCCTGCGTGCCCCCACCCTGGTCGAAGATTTTGCTGAGTTGGGCGATCGCCTCCGCACTCTCCCCCCCGCCTCCCTCCGCCCCCGCCATCTGGGCGAAAACCTGTTTGTCTGCAAAATTGCCGCCGTCGAAGCCGCCACCTTCAACCCCATCGACCAGACCGTCGAAGCTGTGCTGCGCGATCGCCACAACACCCCCATCAGGCTCATCCACCCCTACACCCACCGGGGCCGCAGCGGAGCAGAATCCCTCCTCTCCACCCTCACCCACTACCCGACCACCATCCAATTCGCCGCAGGCCAAATCCACTCCCACCCCCAATACCTCACCCTCACTCCCATCTCCCTCGTCCTCCAGCCTGTTTCTGAACCTGTCGAAAATTCCCCCCACCGCACCATCCTCCAACCCTGGGTCGCCCCCCTCATTCCCCCCGCCCACCCCCCATCCGTCATACAGACGTTCCATGAAACGTCTCTACCCACCTACCCATCCACCCCATCTGCGTTCATCTGCGTCCATCTGCATTCCCTATCCGATCTCCTCACAATCGGCCTCCAGCGCTCCGACTCCCAGACCCTCCACCACTGGCAAGAACTAGAGCGCCAGGGAGCCGCGTCAGGTTTTGTCCAACTCCTCAAACCCATCCAGCAGCTCACCGCTTCACTGACTCAAAAAACAGCCGTTCTGCACTGGGATGGGCGATCGGCTGCTGCTGCGGTGCTGGCGATCGCCCTTCTAGTGAAACTGGCCGAGGAGCAATCTGGCAACATTTGACGCTTTACAGCCCTTTTCGTCCTGTGAGGTACGGGGGGTGTCCCCCGTACCTCACAGGACGAAAAGGACCGTAAGGAGATTTCAAGCAATGACGTGAAGGATTCGTTGCATCGCATAAAGCCTGGATGAAGGATAAGGAATCAAATTCTATGGAACTGAAAGATTCTATAGAAGCTATTCCGGGTTCAGGGTGTTTCCGACAGTAGATAAAGAAGCGCAGCAGAATGGCTACTGTTGGTTGCAGTCATGCACCGTTGATTCATCTGCGCGTCAGTTCAAAGAATAAACGCGATCGCATGAAGTGCTGACTTCTCCCAAGAAGTCCATGTTTTGCCTGCAAAATTTTCACCTGTAAATGTGCTCCATCAAATGCTGCCAGCCCCGAAAGAAGGCTTTTTTGGGCGCAGCTTCCACTCTATTTTTACTGAACACCTATGCCCACCGTCAGTAACGTCCAAAAAAATGGGTTTGAAGATACGCCACTCCTACTGACCGTTGCAGATTTTGCAGCGGGTTTTAGCAGTCCATCATCACTGCCGATTCTGAATATTCAGATTGTCACACTGCCCACCAACGGATCCCTTTTCTACGGAGACTACCGCATTCAGGCAGGCGATCAGTTCACCACCAGAGGCATTACTGCCCTTGGTGGGCTGACGTTTGTACCCAACGAGAACTTTGCAGGCGTCACCTCATTTACCTGGACTGCCGCAGACGATGACGATGGCGTGAATGATGCCCCTGCTCCGGCAACGTTCAGTCTGGTAATGACCAACGTCAACGACATCCCCGCAGATATTCTGTTGAATCCCAGCAGCGTCAACGAAAACTCACCGATCGGCACAACGGTCGGAACCCTGAGCACCGTTGACCCCGACACAGGTAACACCTTTACCTATAGCCTCTTTGCCAATGAGGAATATCAGGATAACCAGTTTTTTGAGATAGTCGGCAACCAGCTACGACTGCGTGTCTCTCCCAATCGCGAGGAGCGACAGGAGTACCGGATCTACATCAGAACCACCGACCAGGATGGGGAAGTTTTCGACAAGCAGTTTGATATCACCGTTGCTGATGTCAACGAAGCTCCGACTGGATTGCAGCTCAGCAACAGCCGTATCAACGAGAATTTGGGAGCCAATGCCCTTGTCGGTCTATTCTCTACCACTGATCCCGACGAGATCGATCAGTTCACCTATGCGCTGGTGAGCGGAGCAGGAAGCATTGACAACAGTGCTTTTGCCATTGTTAATAATCAACTCCAGCTTCGATCGAATGGAGACTTTGAGACAAAGCAGAGCTACAGTATCCGGGTGCGATCCACAGATAAAGGGAGATTGTTCACCGAACAAACTTTTACCATTAACTTAAGTAATGTGAACGATGCGCCCAGCGATATCTTTCTGAACAACAGTCGCATCAATGAAAACATTCCTGTGAACTCAGTTGTCGGAACCCTCCGTGCCATCGACCAGGATGCCGGAAGCAGTGTCGGCTTGAGCCTGGTGAATGGCGTGGGCGGTGCTGATAACAGCAGATTTCGATTGTTGGGCAACCAGCTTTTGATCAAGGAGTCACCCAACTTCGAGGCAAAATCCAGTTACAGCATTCGAGTACGGGCAACGGATAATTTTGGAGCCACCTTTGACAAGGTATTAACCATTGGGGTGAATGACCGAAATGATGCCCCCAGAGCCAATCTGAAAATTCCCGATCGCGTGGTTGCCCTCAATTCACCGCTAATTTTCCAGATTCCCGTCAATGCGTTTGTGGATGAAGACAGGGGCGATCGCCTTACCTACTCCATCAGTCAAACGAATGGCCAGCCACTCCCCGACTGGCTGAAATTTGACCCGGCCACCCGACGGTTTACGGGCACCCCTTCTGAAGCTGACGTTCAGAAACTCTCGTTGAGAGTCATTGCCAGGGATGACGACGGTGCTGCTGCGGCACAAAACTTCGATCTGCTGGTGGGCTTCTACAGCGCACAGCAGGCAAAGCAAGGGCTTTATCGAGGGCTGGAAGAACTGCAAAAGATCTACGAACAGCGGATGCTGAATGTGTCGCTGCCCGTTGCAGGGACGCTGAAAGATGAAGCGCCAGCCTTTATCACTGTCATTAATCAACGACTGCAGCAGGCGATCGGAAATACTCAAAATTTCACGCTCAACCAGTTCAGAAGCATCGTTGAGAATAGTCTGCGTCCGGTGTTTGGTCGAAACTTGCAGGTGACGACAGAGCGCACCAGCAGCGATGAGGTGATTCTACGGCTGAATGTCGGACAGAATGCGAGTCGTTCCGTTGGTCTGCTGAGAAACCTGGGATTGAACGCCCTGAAGCTGGAAACCACCAGCAGAGCAACCGCAAGCTTTGACAAGGATTTGTCCCTGGTGATGGGCTTCAATCGGCGGCACGGCTTCTTCATTGACACCCAGAAATCCAGGCTCGACTCAAAGGTGAGCCTCAACACCAACGGTTTGAATGTCAAGGCAAATCTGGGATTCTTGCAGGCCAACTTTGGAAATAACAGCAGGAGCCGCACGTCGCTGGACACGGAGTTCAGGGCAACGCTGCGGGATCTCGGTGGAGCGAACGATGGGGATGGCGATCGCCTTACCACCCGCGAACTCAACGGCAACTTCCAGACCGGAAGCCTGTTCAGTACCCGATTGGCAGTCCATCCCAATATTGGCCTCAGCGGTCGAACCAGCTTTGGCAGAAGTATTCCCCTCCCCTCCTACAAGTTCAACCTGAATGCCGGCTGGCAACGTTATGAAATTGTCAACGGTCGCGTCGGGAATGCCCCTCCCCCCAAACTGGAGGTGCAGGATGTGCAGATGGATCTGGGTAGTTTCGTTAAC
>CAZVXA010000111.1:0-20775 GCA_964630955.1 uncultured bacterium
CCGATTCTGCCGCCGCTTCGCGGCGGCAGAATCGGGGTTTTGGGTTCTGGTGCAATATGAGTAAATGATGGTTCGCCTCTATCCTCAGGTAGAAGTTAACCCGACTGAGGAGTGGTACGCTGAGTTCTAATCGTCCCCAAGGGGATGAAATTTATCTTCTATGATTGTCGATGATTGTCGATCGACGCATTTTTTCGATAAGCCAGAGCAGGGCAATTGCCCTCTTACTGAGTGTATTGCTCCTGCTGTCCGCCCACGGCATGGCGCAATTGTTTCGAGTCCACCCCATTGTTTCTTTGTGGTTTCCACCCTCTGGAGTCGGAATTGCCCTAACACTGTGGCTGGGACCTGTCGGAGCAGGGGTTACTGCATTGACTTCTGTACTGATGGCTCCCCTGTGGGGGAGTCACGGCTGGATGCGGCTGGTCGGCTTGCTGGATGGCATTGAACCACTGGTTGCCTGGTTTCTCTACCGCAAAGTTTTTGGTGGTTCCCTGCGGCTTTATCACCTGAGAGATGCCCTGGCATTTCTGGTCAGCGGGCCACTGGTTGCCTGTATGACCTCTGCTGTGGTTGGCACCCTTGTGCTGTCTTCACTGGGAAGAATTGCCATCGATAATATTAGACCGGCGATTGGGAACTGGTGGCTGGGCAATGCCATTGGAACACTGGCGATCGCTCCCTCGTTGCTACTCCTGTTGACGCCGACCCTACAGCGTTGGGGCTGGGTTCAAGCCTCGTCCTACGAATTAGAACAGGCCCGGAATCGGTTTAGTCTGACGCAGAAACAATGGTTGGAGGTGCTGCTCATCCTGCTGACGGCATGTGTTACGGCTGAGTTCACCGTACACGCAACCCAGCAGACCAACTTTGCGTTCCAACAGCTCTCCCTCCTGAGCTTTATTCCCATTCTCTGGGCGGCGACTCGATTCAGTGTTACAGGAGCGATGTTGACTGCCAGTTTCTGTGTGCTGGTGACGCTGCTCCACTACTTGATCCTGTATCCCAGTGCGCTCTATTTGCCCCAATTCCCTGTTTCGCCAGAGATTCTGCACCTCCATAAGTTGAGTCTGGCGGTGCAGTGTGCCGTGGGTTTACTGGTAGGAACTGCCGTGTCTGAGCGCTCAGCTTCCCTGGTGGAGCTTGCGGTTGAGCGGGTACGATCGGCAGAAAATGAGGCCCGTGCCCGGCTTACTGAGCAACTGCTGAAGCTAAACAGTGAACTGAGTGAGGTAAATCAGCAACTCGCCGATCGGGAGGGGTTGCTGCAAGCGTCGAACAAACGCTACCGTGATCTGGCGGAAGCAATGCCGCAAATGGTCTGGACCGCTAATGCGGCGGGCATGGTGGATTACTTCAATCAGCAGTGGTTTGCGTATACGCATCTGAGTGAGTCGGAGTCGTTGCGGCATACTGGCGTGAATGTGGTTCACCCAGAGGATCGCGATCGCACACTGGAACTATGGAGGCAATCCGTCACCACTGGAACTCCCTTCCAGATTGAGTACCGCATCCGCCGCTATGACGACACTTACCGCTGGTTTATCAGCCGGGGACTGCCATTGCGAAATGATTCGGGACAGATTGTGAGTTGGGCGGGCACCATTACTGATATTGATGACCAGAAGCGGTCAGAAGTTGAGATGGAGTCGATTATTGAAAGTATTCCCGACCCATTTTTCTCCCTCGATCGCCAGTGGCGCTTTGTCTATGTCAATTACCACGCCGAGGAATTTATCCAGCGCAAGCGACAGGAATTGATCGGCAAGGTCTTTTACGAGGAGTTCCCCGAAGCCATTGGCACCAAGTTTCAGCTTGAGACCCAGCGGGTGTTTGACGAGGGAATTGCCGTCACCTATGAGGAATTCTACACACCGTTAGGAATGTGGCTGGAGGTACGGGCTTTTCCATCGCGGGTGGGTGTCTCGGTTTCCTACTGTGACATCACCGACAAGAAACGAATTGAGATGGAGCGAACTGACCTCCTGAGCCGGGAGCAGAATGCCCGTCAGCAGGCGGAATCTGCCAGTCGCATGAAAGACGAGTTTCTGGCGATCGTGTCTCATGAACTGCGATCGCCCCTGAATGCAATGCTGGGCTGGTCACGCCTGCTACGTACTCGCAAGATGGAGCAGGCCACCGTTGATCGAGCGCTGGAAGCCATCGAGCGCAATGCTCAGGCTCAAACCCAGTTGATTGAAGACCTGCTCGACATCTCCCGTATCATTCGGGGCAAAATTCGCTTAATGGTTCGACCGATTCAGCTCTCACGGGCCATTGCCGCCGCAGTTGATACGATTCGCCCCACCGCAAGCACCAAACACATCTTTATCCATGTAGATCTGGATGAAAACCTGGTGGTCTCTGGGGACTTCGATCGCCTCCAGCAAATCGTCTGGAACCTGCTCTCGAATGCGGTCAAGTTTACGCCGGATGGGGGGAGAGTTGAGGCGCGTCTGAGGCGGGGAGTGGATGGGGGGGAGAGTGGATGGGGGGATGAGAGCCAGGACGAAAAATCTCCCACCCATTCACCCATCCACTCATCTACCCATCCACCCATTCACTCCACCTACGCCCAAATCACCATCACCGACTCCGGCAAAGGCATCAATCCCGCCTTTCTGCCCTATGTGTTTGACCGCTTCAGGCAGGCGGATGGCAGTACCAGTCGGACTCAGGGAGGACTGGGGTTGGGGTTAGCGATCGTCCGCAATCTGGTTGAACTGCATGGTGGCAGTGTTGAAGTCGATAGTCTGGGAGAAGGTCGGGGGGCAACCTTTATTGTGCGGCTACCGCTGCTGGTAGAATCCCAGACCGCAACGTCTGAATGCCCTTCTTTAGCACCGAGTGTTGTGGTGGCCCCTTCTTTGGAGGGTCTGCGGGTGCTGGTGGTGGATGACAACGCTGACACACGGGAGTTTCTGGCGATCGCCCTGGCACAATACGGTGCCGTCATCATTGAGGCAACTTCTGCGCGGGAGGCACTGCAAAAGCTCCAGCAGGAGAAGCCCGATGTGCTACTGAGCGATATTGGGATGCCAGAGCAGGACGGCTATTCGCTGATTCGAGAAGTGCGATCGCTGCCGCCCGAAAGCGGTGGCACAATTCCCGCCGCTGCATTGACCGCCTATGTCAGGGATAGCGATCGCCTCCAGGCGCTTAGTGCTGGCTTTCAACTCCACATTCCCAAGCCGATCGACCCCACCCGGTTGCTCCAGGTGGTGAATCAGTTAGCTGCACAACTACCATCCAAGACCGCGCCTTCTTCACCCCGCCTGTAAGGGGCTTGCCATAAAATAAAATTCCAGCAAACCCTCAGTTTTCACCTGGTGCGGCGCAGCCGCATCAGGTGAAAACTGGGGGTTGATTAAACAGCAGATCCTTACAGCGCTTTGCGCTGAGATAAGTAGATAGGCGCGATTAAGCTTGAAACCCAAAAAGCGATTCCGCCCGCGCAGCGGGCGGAATCGCTTTTTGGGTTTCGACTTTTTCCACGCCCACTTACTTAGAACCAAAGTTTGTGTTGAGAACCGCGCTCAACAACAACTTTGTACTACACGCGCTTGCAAAGCGCTGTAATTCTTTTTTGATGGTTGTTCATCGGTCTATGGGTAAGTTTGTGAAGGTGAATTTTACGAACTGAGCGACGAACTTTTTGCCTCCTTTAAAATTTTCTCAAGTCTTCTGAGGCATAAATAGGAAAAAGTTCGGTTGCTTTAGTGCGTCGATTTGCCGCACGAACCTTCTCCCACAAACGCTCATGGTCGTCGATCGCGCTGGAAACAATCGATTTCAAGCAACCTCCCTGAATCTGAGAACTGGAAATACGGGCTTCAGCGATCGCATTGGTGGCAACGACCCCAACGACTTCTTTCAGTTCACGCTTTCCCGGCGCAGTAGTGTCAACCTGAGGCTGAGCGGCCTGACGGCAGATGCCAATCTGCAACTGTTCACTCAATTTGGGCAGTTACTGAGAAGAAGTATCAATCCGGGGACTACGGCAGAGGCGATCGCTCTTTCCCTCAATCCAGGTACCTACCTGGTACGGGTTTTTGGGGGCGTTGGCAACCGCAGCACACCCTATAGCCTGCGACTGTCGGCACGGCCCGCGACCATCGCCGCTCTCGCAGTTGCGCCTCCCACCCTCACCCTCACCAGCGCTGTGGCTTCCATTTCAGAAGCGGGGGGAGCCATGCAGTTTGTGGTCAGTCGCACAGGGAGTACCACAACCGCTCTGACGGTGAACTACCAGATTGGTGGAACTGCAACCAATGGCATAGACTATCGCGCCCTCAGTGGTCGGGTCGTGATTCCCACTGGACAGCGGAGCGCCGCAATTCGAGTACAGGCGATCGATGATACTGTTCGAGAAGCCAATGAAACCATAACGCTTACACTGCTCCCCAATCGGCAATATGCTCTGGGGACTCGTACCCGCAGCGTTACCCTGATCGACAACGACACCAGCGGCTTTAATATTCGGTTCGACTACCGATTCGACACTGTGGGCTGGTTTAATCCCCAGCGACGAGCAGCACTGGAGGCTGCCGCCAGGGTCTGGGAGCGAATCATCCTCAACAAATTTGAGGATGTCCCAGCCGGAACCGACCTGGGGGTCGTCAATCCCGTCACCGAGCAATTTATCAATCTTCGGTCGGACGCCGTGATTGATGATCTGGTTGTATTCGTAGGAGCCAAAAATATTGACGGGGGTGGCAGTACTCTCGCCTTCGCAGGTCCCACAAGCGTCTTTATTCCGGGTAGCCTGCTGGATACTCGGTATAACGGCAGGGTGTTTCAGCCCTGGACTGGTTATGCCACCTTTGACACCTCCGAAAACTGGTTCTTTGACCCGACCCCAGAAACTGCTAACGATATTCCTATAGGGGCGCAAGACTTTATTTCAACTGCTGTCCATGAGCTGGGCCATGTCCTTGGTCTGGTTCGGGGAATCACCGCGTTCTCACAGTGGGTGGTGGGTGACACGTTCACTGGCCCCAATACCAGAGCAGTCAATAACGGACAGCCTATTCCTCTGGAGCCGGGTGGTAGCCACCTGCGCGAGGGTTACGAACTGCCTCAAACGGGCGAGACCCTGATGGACCCATTCATGGCATCGGGCCGACGACTGCTGCCCACTGCCCTGGACATTGCCATGCTGGCGGATCTTGGTTACACCGTGAACTTCAGTGCAGCCATCCAAAACCGCACAGCCAGTTCTCAACTATCCAACCCTGTCACACCTACCACGACCTTCAGTGCCACTGCTCAGGCTGTGCCAGTGTCATCCTATCGGTGCGGTTGCATGGGGTGTTTGAGTCGGTGACTTGACGTACTGGACTTTTGACTCAATCGCGCCGATTTTTCTGAACCGCTGACACCGTCAGCGGTTCAGAAAAATCGGCGCTAAAATCAAATATGCCGCGAAATGCTCTCTACGAGAGCATTTCGCGGCATGGCAAAAAAAAATATAGCGCTTCGCGCTTGGATAAGGTACAGATTTTTATGAGAGAGTCGCGCGGAGCGCGACTCTCTCATAACTAGAGCGAGAAACGCAATAGTTACAAACCCTTCTCGTAAATCCGATAGGTCTTATAAATCTTTCCCCCGGAGGCTTCGATGACTTTGCGTGAAGGCATATTATCCTCAAATACCCAGGACAGTTCTGCTCCGGTGTAGGGTTTGCGCTTGAGCGTCCCCCCTTTCATTCCCAGGTAGATCAGCGCCAAAGGGACGGCCTTGCGACGATATTCGGGTAGAGAGGCGATCGCAATCACCCGCCCCCGGTTAATCTGCCGCCGGAACCAGAGAAACTTGAGGATGCCCAGCCAGTCCAAGCGCCCGTTGACGTGTTTCAGCGCGATGTTGTAGTCGGGTAGGCCCATAAAGAAACCAATCATCTCGCCGTTGTATTCCGCAACCGGAAAGACATCGGGGTCCACCAGGGTTTGCAGCGATTTGGCTTCCTCCAGAAATTCCTCCTGTGTGCGGGGGGTGGAACTCCAGTTGGGAGCGAAGGCGCGGTTGAACAGGTGGTACAGGGAAATGCAGTCCTTCTCGAATTCCTCTCCCTTAGTGTGAATGGGACGGAAGGTGACCCCCGACTTCAGGGCAATCCGGTGCGCTTTCTCGAATTCCTCCGACAGCGGTTGCTCCAGAGACAGGTAGTAGGCGTAGGCGTCCTTTGCTTTGGAGAAGCCGTTTTCTTCGATTAGCGCAGGGTAGTAGGACGGGTTGTAGGGCATCATGATCTGCGGTGCAGAGTCGAAGCCGTCCACCAGGCAGAGACAGCCGTTGTGGGTCGAGAGATCAATCGGCCCCCGCACACTGGTCATTCCCTGTTCGCGCAACCAGTCTGTCGCCATCTGGAACAGGGCACGGGCGATCGCCCCATCATTCACACACTCGAAGAACCCAAACAAACCAACCTTTGTGCCTTCCCGCTCAATCAGGCGATCGTTCACCGCTGCCACGAGTCGCCCCACGGGTTCCGTGCCACTTTTGCCGGGACGAGTGGCAATGAACTGTTGCAGTCTGCCGTAGGTGAAGAAGGGATTGTTTGGCTTGAAATTACTGGCGACGCTGCTACGAATCGGGGGCACCCAGCGAGGGTCATTGGCGTATACCACACCAGGCACGTCCAGAAACAGTTCACCGTCTCCTGGGGATAGTACTGCTCGCACCTGAAAGCCGTCGTAGTCCGCAATAATCTGAGCCATTTTGATTGCAGGTGGGTTTTCTTTCGTTTGATTCTCTCCTGATTGGGGACAATTGCATCACAAACTTCCGCAACAACGGGCACATTAAGTCAGGGTGCTGCAAAGGAGAACTGGAACTTGCAAAATGAGAGAGCCTATTGGGTTGCCTGGTCACAGGTCTATGGTATTGGTGCGACGCTGCTGCTGCGGATTTATAAACACTTTGGGTCACTGGAAACCGCCTGGGAAGCCAGCGCCGCTGACCTGGAAGCCGTAGACGGGCTGGGAGAGGTGACCGCCGCAATGGTGGTGCAGCGGCGATCGCACCTCAATCCAGACACCCTTCTGGCCGAACACTCCGAGAAAAATCCCAACTTCTGGACGCCCGCTGACCCCGAGTATCCCCGCCTGCTGCTGGAAATCCCTGACCCGCCACCCATTCTCTACTATCGGGGGCAGATGAGTTTGCGGGAATCCGAAGGCATGGCGATCGCCCTGGTGGGGACGCGATCGCCCTCCGAGTACGGCAGACGCTGGACTCGCAAAATGAGTACAACCCTTGCCACCGCAGGATTCACCGTTGTTTCAGGACTGGCCGACGGAGTTGACACCGTGGCGCACCATAGCTGCCTGGAGGCAGGTGGACGAACGATCGCTGTTCTGGGAACAGGTGTAAACATTGTTTATCCAGCGTCTAATCGGCGGCTGGCTCAGCGGATTGACCAGGAAGGACTCCTGTTGAGTGAATATCCCGCAGGCACTCAGCCCGATCGCGCCCACTTTCCCCGCCGCAATCGCATCATCGCTGGCCTCTGCCGTGTCACGCTGGTGCTGGAGGCTCCCAGCCGCTCCGGGGCACTGATCACCGCCAGTCTGGCCAACGACTACGGACGCGATATCTACGCACTGCCCGGTGCCGTGGACAATCCCAAGTCTATCGGCTGCCTGGAGTTAATTGGCAAAGGCGCACAGATTGTTCTGAGCGAAGCGCACCTGCTGGATCTCCTGGGTGCGATTCCCCAGTTGGATGCTGTTGCCTCAGAGCAACTCCCCCTGTTTGCCCAGTCTCCCACCCCCTCACCTGAACTGCCGCCCGATCTCCAGCAGGTGTTGAGCGTGATTTCTGGGGAGGCGATCGCCATCGATCGCATTGTTCAGCAGGCAGGTCTGCCCACCTCCGATGTGCAGAGCGCCCTGCTGCAACTGGAGCTGGAGGGCCTGGTGGCTCAGCTACCGGGGATGCGTTACCAGCGAGTGTGACCCCGCAATGCGACACTTTACTCGCGTCTCCAGGTTCCGCCTGGAGGCGGGCTTTGAGAGGCTCTGCCTCCTGCTCCACTAAACCTCTTCCTCCAGAAGAATCTGCACCCAGCGCGGTGGATCAGGAATCGGGTTCCCCAGGCGGTCCAGCAGCAGCCACGCCGCCAGGTGAATCGTGAACAGGTAAACCAGATCGCTGAATAGCACCATGCCCACTGCAAATATCTGAACAACCGTCACATTCACCTGCCCCAGTGCCCCGACGCCCAAAATACCCCAGCCGACCAGCATGGACAGCACCCACTCCAGAAAATCGCTGATCCGGGCGGTCAGGTAGACCCACAGGTCTTCCCCCAGGAACACGGAGAGAACCCAGACCCGAAAGAAGAACCCCAGCGTCGATAACAGCATCCCCAGGGGAATAGACACTCCCCAGCCGACCCGTCGATACCACAGCGCCCCAAGCTGCACCCCCAATAGTCCATAGGGCACGATGAACAGCATACTCAGGTATGGCCCCATCAGCACCGACAGCAGCAACCCCGTCACCAGACACGACATCCAGGAGGCCCGATTGCCCCAACGCAGGTAGACCAGCGCGATCGGCAGGGGAAACAAAATTCGCATCCAGGGTACCAGGCTGAGGTAGTAGCTGGACAGCCACAGCAGACTGGCAGTACTGGCCAGGAACGCGGTTTCGACCAGAACCAGGGTGGGCAGCGCGGCCTTTCCTGTACCATCTGTAACAACGGAGGGCAGCGGTCTACGGCTGGTTTGAGAATAGCGGGATGGGTTGGCTGGCGTTTCCAGTTCGGCCTCCATTTCCCGAAACTGTTCGTCCAGGTCGGCCTCAGAGGGGTCGGCATCAGTGGACGAAGGGCGCTTAGGGTCCGAGGGGGAGGGATCTGCTGGAAAACGGCTCATGAAATGAAGTCGCAAGGAGCAGATCTACTCTATCGTTTCTGCTGGTGCAGTTGGGGGAACTGGGGTGGCACACCTAACGTCGAACCTTTCCCACAAAGCCTGCTGCTTTGAACTGCTCCAACTGCAATGGCGACGGTTGATTGGCAGGCACCGTGATCCGCAGTTGAAAATCGCTGATGCCGGGAGGCACTTCTTCGATAGAGCCAACCCTCGTCCGGTTCTGCATTACCGAGTCGTGGTTAGCATCGTAGATCCGGCCAAAGATGTCGGCGTTGAGTACAGGTTTACCCGACGGGTTATCGGCTTTTCCGACGATCAGAAAACAGTTGGCAGGCTGACTGCTGCCGTTGGAGGTGACGCTTCCTGCCGCCATTTCTTCGGGACAGTTCTGGTACGACAGATCGAACAGGCGAATTTGCACCAGGGCCAGCGCATTAGGGGAAAATATCCAACCCCCAACCCACAGTAGACCTGAGAGCAGGAGTGAGGCGCAGGTGCGGAACCAGAAGTTTCTCATATGTGGGGAAATGCAGCGAAGATCGTGGATGCGTCGATCCTCAGATTAGCTCAGGTTTGCCCAGGAAAATTCGGCGTTGCTTAATTCAGGGCTGAATTTTTGTAGAGAGCCGCGCTTAGCGCAGCTCTCTACAAAAATTTAGTCTCTCCAATCAGCAATGCCGAAAATTCAAATATTTCTGTGGAATGGAGCAACCGGGATCACGATGCGGTAAGTTGATAGAACTTTCCAAACCAACGATTGTTCTTTCGCGAGGGGCGATCGCCCTCCCGGTTGCAGTATCATGACCGAGGCGGAAATCAAAGCGGCTCTTCAGGCAGCATTTACTGAATGTGAAGCATCAGGCTACGGACTGACGCTTCAACAGAAGGAACTGCTGATGCGATCGATCGCTGTCCGGTTGGAGATTGGCTCCGATGGCAGCAATCCCCTCGACGACCTCACCTCCGAACAGCGGCAGGCCCTGCTGGACTTTGTGAGCGAACAGCAGGAGCAGGCGCAACCCTGGAAGATGCAGATCCTGAATGACTGGCTGGCGGGTCGGGACTCGGGTCGGGTGCAGTTTGTGCGGGAGCAGTATGGGATGCGGTGGTTGGAGCGTATCCAGCCCGTTCATCTGGCTCAATACACAGAAGCGGTCGTGAAGCTGAAGGCGGGCGATCGCATTGAAGTGTCCAACAACCTGTGGGAATGGGTGCAGGAAGAAGGCCCCTGTAGCCGAGAGTGGTTCGCCTGCACAGTCATTAGCATCAACGAAGACAACGGTAGCTCCGCCAGTTGCACCATTCGCTTTGACAGTGGCGCAGAGTATGAAATCCAGGGCATTTACGACTGGAACCGCTATAACTGGCGCTGGATGCCATAAAAGTCTCTCAAAGGCGTTACAACGCTTCGCAAGCGCGTGGGGTGCAAAGCTTTTGTTGAGAGCCACGCGGAGCGTGGCTCTCAACAAAAGCTTTGGTTTTCAGTAACTCCGATTGAGTCAAAAGTCCTCCCTGCTGTTCTCAGTGCAAAGCACTGTATTATCTACTTAGCTGAACGTTTCGTGGGTTTTGATAAGACTGACTTATGAGCATCTTTGCTTATTATATCTTTACAAAACGATGTGATTCGGGGCCATAATGGAGTATGGCAATCCAGGGTCGTTTGTAAGGGTTGAGCGCAGCCCGACCCACCCCTCACAAACGATTTCACAAATCGGGTAAGGCCGGGATAGTCAGATACAGAAGAATTGATTGATACATTCTCCAGATTCTCAAGGAGGGGCAGTTATGGTCGCACTTGCAGAACGTACCCAGCGTCGTCTTACGACACAGACACTCGACATCGCTGCGGACACCACCACGATTCGCTCCCTTGACTGGGATCGCGATCGCTTCGATATCGAATTTGCCCTTGACAACGGCACCACCTACAACTCCTTCCTGATCCGGGGTGAGAAAATTGCTCTGGTGGATACCTCCCATGAGAAGTTCCGTGACCTCTATCTGGAAGAACTCACCCGTCTGATCGACCCCGAGCAGATTGACTACCTGATCATCAGCCACACTGAACCCGACCACAGCGGGCTGGTGAAGGATGTGCTGGCGCTGAACCCCAACATTGTGGTGGTAGGGGCAAAAGTGGCGATTCAGTTCCTGGAAGACCTGGTGCATCAGCCGTTTGAGCGGATGCTGGTGAAGAATGGCGATCGCCTCGACCTGGGCAACGGGCATGAACTGGAGTTTGTCTCTGCGCCCAACCTGCACTGGCCCGATACTATTTTTACCTACGATCACAAGACGGCCACGCTGTTTACCTGTGACGCCTTTGGGATGCACTTTTGTGACGAGCAGACCTACGACGAAGATCTGGAACTGCTGGAGCATGACTTTCAGTACTACTACGACTGCCTGATGGGGCCAAATGCTCGCTCCGTTCTGTCTGCTCTCAAGCGGATGGGAGAGCTGGGTGAGGTCACCACCATTGCCACAGGCCACGGTCCTCTGCTGCGATACCATTTGACGGATCTGGTAAACCGTTACCGCGATTGGAGTCAGGCCAAGGCCAAGGCGGTGACCACTGTTGCGCTGTTTTATGTGCCGGGGTACGGCTACAGTAATATCCTGTCCCAGGCCATCGCCCACGGTATCGGCAAGACCGGAGTAGCCGTCGAAATGATGGATCTGAGCACCGCTGAACCGAACGAAATTACGGAACTGGTCAGCCTCGCCTCTGGTCTGGTGATCGGGATGCCGCCCCAATCGGGTGAATCTGCGCCCGCCACCCACGCCGCCCTCAGCACGATTCTGGCTGCAGCCCGCGCCAAGCAGTCTGTGGGTCTGTTTGAAACGGGTGGTGGTGACGATGAGTCGGTCTATCCCCTGCGCAATAAGTTCCAGGAAATCGGCCTGGTAGAAGCCTTCCCCCCGATTCTGATCAAAGAAACGCCTAACGATGCCACGATGCAGCTCTGTGATGAGGCCGGAACTGACCTGGGCCAGTGGCTGACGCGCGATCGCACTGTCAAGCAGATGAAAGCCCTCGATAATGACCTGGACAAAGCCCTGGGACGCCTCAGCGGTGGTCTGTATATCATTACCGCCCGTAAGGGGGGAGCCTCCAGCGCTATGCTGGCCTCCTGGGTGTCGCAGGCCAGCTTTGAACCCCTGGGCATCTCCATTGCCGTCGCCAAAGATCGGGCCATCGAGTCCTTCCTGCATGTGGGCGATCGCTTTGTGCTGAACGTCCTGGAGGAGGGCAATTTCCAGTCCCTGATGAAGCACTTCCTGAAGCGATTTCCCCCTGGTGCCGACCGCTTTGCTGACGTGTTGACCTACCCTGCTGCCAATGGCTCCCCCATCCTGGGCGAAGCGCTGGCCTATCTGGAGTGCGAGGTCACCAGCCGGATGGAGTGCAGCGATCATTACATCGTTTACAGCACGATCGATACGGGTCGGGTGTCGAAGCCCGATGCGCTGACTGCCGTTCACCATCGCAAAGTAGGGAACCACTATTAATTTAGAAATGCCACCCGCAGCTAAACTGTAGGATGGGCAAAGGACGGCAGTCCGTGCCCATCTACAACAGATGCTATTGGGTAATTCAGCACAAGCATTGCTATTGGCAGTTCCCTCTGATCCCACTGACTTACCTACACAATTGATTAAGGCATCCTCACTTTTGTCGAGCCGCCCCCCTGGCCCCCCAATTCTGGGGGGAACCGATCTTCCAAAGCACCATTTCATTAGAAATGAACCCTTCAAAGTTCCCCAGATTTCCCCCTCAAGGGGGCAGGGGGGTGTTTGGGGGATTTAGGGATTATCTTGCTTGTCAACCCCCCGTTGCCGCAGGCTCACCTCGTTCCCAGGCTCTGCCTGGAAACGGGCTTCTGGAGGCTCTGCCTCCTGCTTAACGATTGAGCAGCACGGTGGATACCGGTCGGGTGTCGAAGCCTGATGCGCTGACCGCCGTTCACCATCGCAAGGTAGGGAACCATTACTAGGAGCAACTGCTCCTTAAGGAACATATAAATAGGAGGCTGAAGTCTAAACATAGCTTCAGCCTTCTATTTATGGTGTCTACAACTTAATTTGCCTACTGCTCACCACACAAATAGAGTAGTACAAATGTAAGAATAAAATCGAGCTAGAATATTTTCAAGGCAGAAATGCCCGACCGGCGGTCAAAGAGAATCTTTGACCGCTGACAGTAGTTCATTTTCCACAGGAGGAAAATAAAATGAAGTTTGTGTCCGTTGTTGTGACTGCGGTGGCAGCAACCGCAGTCGCTCAAGGGGTAGTCAAAGAGTCCATGTTGACTACAAACGATGCGACCTTGATCATCATGACCATTCACCTAGTCAATGAGATCAATAAGAAGTAGAGACTCAACCTCTCTATTTCTAAAGAGGGCTCGGTGTTTTCAAACACTGAGATCTTCCAATTAACCTTGACATATCTCAGTTTAACGATGTTCCGTCAAACTGACAAGTTATAAAGAACTCTGTAGCTTTCTGTGGGCGCTGTGACAAGCAAATGCAAGAAGGGTGAGAGCTTTTATTATCCTATTGCTTCTTCTCGATCAAAGCAGATGGGCAGGAGGCAGCGCATCCTTTTTCCTGGCTTTGTAGAGGTTTAGGTTATAGCCATCGACAAAGTTCGGTCTCACCATTTCAACTAAGGAGCCTTAGAGAAATCTGGAATTCACCCACAGAAGCAGGATTGCAATAGAGAATAGAATCACCGGGTATTGTAGCCTCAGCGACATCCGGAAATTTTGCTCCCTCACCCCTCTGCTTCCTGAATATGCTCGTCATTGGCCTCATGAGCGGCACCTCCGTTGATGGCATTGATGCCGTCCTGGTTGAAATTACGGGGGAATCTGTCGCGCCCAAAGTAGAACTCCTGACGGGTCAGACCTATCCCTATCCAGACAGCCTGCGATCGCTCATCCTCGATGTCTGCACCGGAAAGCCCCTGACAATGGCCCAACTGGCAGCGCTGGACGATGCCGTAGCCTACCAGTTTGCTAAGGCGGCGATCGCCATTCAGTCTGGCCAGACTGCGGCAGAGCTGATTGGCTCCCACGGGCAGACCGTGTTTCACCGCCCCCCCTTCAGCGGGCAGGCAGTCGGCGAGTTGGATTGGGCAGCAGCGATTTCTCCGCCGGAGGCGGTGCCCCTGGGCTACAGTTTGCAAATCGGGCGGGGGAGTGCGATCGCCCACCTTACCAGCATTACAACCGTCAGCAACTTTCGCGCTGCCGATATTGCCAGTGGGGGACAGGGGGCACCGTTGGTTCCCCCAATCGATGCCTGTTTGCTGGGTCAACCTGACCGCAGCCGCTGTGTACAGAATATTGGCGGCATCAGCAATGTAACCTACATCCCCGCTCGTTCCTCTGAAGGCAATGGCCCGATCGCCGGGGTGCTGGGCTGGGACACAGGCCCAGGGAATACCCTGCTTGACCTGGCGGTGCAGCACTTCTCCCGTGGCACCCTGACCTACGACCACAATGGCGACTGGGCCGCATCAGGCATTCCCTGTTCTACGCTGGTAATTGAGTGGCTCCAGCAGCCCTTCTTCCAGCAGCCACCCCCCAAATCAACCGGACGGGAAATTTTTGGTCAGACCTATCTGCAAGCATGTCTCCGGTATGCAGAACCGTATATGCTGACCCCTTCAGACTTTCTGGCCACCCTGACGGAACTAACAGCGGCCTCGATTCTGCACAGCTACCAGCACTTCCTGCCCCAGATGCCTGATGAGGTGCTGCTCTGCGGGGGGGGGAGCCGTAACCACTATCTGCGTCAGCGCCTACAACGACTACTCGACCCGATTCCCGTCCGCCTGACCGATGACGTGGGCCTGAATGCTGACTTCAAGGAGGCGATCGCCTTTGCGGTGCTGGCCTACTGGCGAATTCACAACTACCCTGGTAATCTCCCGGAGGTGACGGGCGCGGCAGAACCCACTCTTCTAGGGGAAATTCACCTGGCAAGCCAAAAGACCCGTGATAGGATGATGGGCGTTCCAGGTCAGGGGGAATTGTACCCTGTGCCAGGAGAATAAGGATCGTTAGCGTGGTGCCGCACACATTTTTACTTGAAGCAGGTCGCTGGACGCTCCAGGGCAACTGGCTCGACCGGGACAATCCCCCTGTCGTGGTAAAAGGCAGAATTTTGATTGCCTGGAGCCGCGACAACTGGTACACCATGGTTACGAAGCTGGTTTTTCCGGGCACTGAGCGCGAAGAAATTTCACTTCAATACCGGGGCAGGCTCAACCTGGATGATCGTCAGTACAACTTTGTCTTGCAGCACAGTCTTCTGGGACGGGTGGAAGGGGAAGGCTGGGTTGCGCCGGAGTCAATCGTTCAGCGCTATTGGGTGTTGGGCGATCGACAGCGCCGCACTGGCTTTGAAACGCTCCATATGCTCAGCAAGGAAAAATACTGTCTGTCTAGCAGCATTATGGCAGGTCATTACTTGACCAACACGATGGAGGCGGTTGTCGAACGTCAGGCTGATCAGTAGGGGATGGTTCTGAAACCTAACCCTATATCTTGACTTACTGATAACTACGGGACTGACGGGGCTCGAACCCGCAACTTCCGCCGTGACAGGGCGGTGCTCTAACCAATTGAACTACAGTCCCTCAATCGCGCTTCAAAGAAATCTCTTCAAAAGGCGCGATCTCTATTGTGCAGAAGATGTCCCCATTTTGTCAAACATTTTCTGAAATTATTTCCAGCTTCCGCTCTAGAGTAGAAAAACATGGTTAGGTGCGCCCTTCAGTCCTGAAAGAGCATGGCGCTGTTGTGCCACGCCCTTGCAAATTTGGGGTCCATGCAGAATCCGGCTGAATTAGCGGTTTGTTTTGGTTGAGATGACTGCTTAGTGGACATCTCAACCAAAACAAACCGCCTCCAGAACCGACGGAGTCGGTATCAAAGAGACCCTAAGCCCCAAAGTAGTTGAGAACGTTCAACACGCCACGGCCAGCGTCACCGGGTCTGAACTGGATATTGGTGACATTCACCAGCAGGTCATCAGTTGCGGAGAAGGCGGCGACACTGTTGTTCATCGACATGAAGGTCTGTCCCTGCCAGAAAAAGAACAATGCCTCATTTGCCCGCAGTGCCTCCCTTGCTGGGGTTGTGCGGTTCTTGTTGGCATAGGCTGCGGTTGCGGCCTGTACCAGATTTGCTCCTGAGACAGATCCCGCGTTAAACAGACCCGTTGGGAATGCCGGGACGCGGCTATTGGTCGTTACCCGGAAGCGATCGCCCTTATTCGCGTCAAAGTCGACAATCCGGTCGGTAGCAGTAGCGTTGGAGGTGGTCAGCGCCTGAGGAATCGTATCGCCCAGGAAGACGAATACGTTCGCCCCCGCACCACCCACCAGGGTGTCAGCCCCCTGTGAGCCTTCCAACTCATCGTTTCCGGCTCCGCCGTTGAGAATGTCGTTGCCGATGCCTCCGTAGAGACGATCGTTACCTGCACCGCCAACCAGGCGATCGTCGCCTGCGCCGCCGATCAGAATGTCGTTACCGTCGTTGCCGCTAATCCGGTCATTTCCGGCCTGACCATTCATCACATCATCGCCCGCATCACCGCGCATATCGTCGTTGTCGCCGCCACCTGCCATAGTGTCGTCGCCCAGGCCACCAATCATAATGTCGATTCCGGCGTCCCCGACCATTCGGTCGTTGCCATCACCACCGTCCAGGGTATCGTTGCCCTGGCCACCATACAGACGGTCATTACCGGCAGCCCCCCGGATAAAATCGTTGCCCGCTGCTCCCAGCAAGATGTCGTTACCGTCATTACCCACAATGGTGTCGTTACCGCCATCCCCATTCAGGATGTCATCTCCGGCATCACCGCGTATGTTGTCGTTGCCATCCCCACCGTTGATCGTGTCATTGCCCAGGCCACCGATCAGAACATCCGCTCCGCCGTCCCCTGTAATGCGATCGTTTTCAGTGCCACCGTCAATGGTGTCATTTCCATCCCCACCATAGAGGCGATCCAGCCCTGCACCGCCAATCAGGCGATCATTGCCGAAGGCACCCAGCAGGATGTCGTTGCCATCATTCCCTGCGATGATGTCGTTACCGTCGTTGCCGTTGATAATGTCGTCACCTGCATCACCGCGCATGTTGTCGTTGCCGGCATTGCCGTTGATCGTATCGTCGCCCAGACCACCAATCAGAACATCTGCCCCCCGGCCACCGACGATGCGGTCATTCCCACTGCCGCCGTCGAGGGTATCGTCCCCGTCGCCTCCATCCAGGCGATCGAAGCCAGCGCCACCATTCATCCGATCATTGCCCGTCAGGCCGCCCAACAGGATGTCGTTGCCATCATTGCCGGAGATGACATCGTCCCCATCGTTGCCATTCAGAACGTCGTTGCCCGCATCCCCACGGATGATGTCATTGTCAGCGTTACCGTTAATGGTATCGTTGCCTGCACCGCCGACCAGCGTGTCACGACCCGTCCCGCCAAACAGGCGATCGTTGCCATCGTTGCCGCTGAGGCGATCGTTGCCACTGTCACCCGATAGGCGATCGTCCCCTGCATCGCCACGGATATCGTCGTTGCCAGCGCCACCCGATAGGGTGTCATTGCCGTTGCCGCCGATCAAAATGTCGTTGCCAAGGCCACCCAGTCCGACATCGTTGCCGTCCTCACCATTTAGGAAGTCATTTCCGTTGTCGCCTTCCATGCGGTCGTTGCCGATGCCACCAAACAGGCGATCATCACCCGTACCACCCCGCAGAATGTCATCTCCCGCCTGACCAAACAAGCGATCGGGGCATCCTAATCCCAGGAGGATATCATTCCCTCCCAGCCCAATCAGTGTGTCAATGTTGCGGGTTCCAATCAGGGTATTGTTTGCGTTATTACCCACCCGCGTTACCCCAGGAAAACAGGGAGTATCCGACAGGAGGAGGTTCACCGTTGCGGGTATAGGAGCCGTGACACCGAGATTGTCAATCGCGTTATAGGTAAAGGTCGTGCCCGAAAAAATACCCGAGGACCGGAAGAAGAGCTGGTTGATCTGGTTGGGTGGAATGGGCTGTCCTGCTGTCACCGGGGTCAGGACTCCCCCCGTCAGGAGGAACAGCGTCCCCTGGCTGGGGGGCGGTAGTCGCTCAATCACATAGTTGACAATGCCTCCGCTGGGATCAGGGTCGATCGCATTCAGACCCGTTACCCGAATCGTCTGGTTGACTGCCACCTCCAGTGAAACTTCCTCCAGAAGAGGAGGGAGCGAGAAAGTGCGGATCTCTAAGTTGCGGATCTCATGGAAGTTGGTAAACCCCCCTGTAGAAGCCCCGAAACCAAACTTAAAGGTGGGTGGAACCGGAGTATTTGTAAAGCCCGAACTGTCTACTGCAGTTTCAATGTCGAAGGGAGGAATGACCGTGACCAGGTCATCGGTGCCACCATCAAAATCGATCTCAACCGATAGAAAACCATCGGGACGAAAAATGATCCGGGCGGTTCGACGAGAAGCATCCCGCGTCGCTCCAGGATCGGTGTTAGCCAGCGTGTTGCCACCGGTAATCGTCGAACTCTGGATGAAGCGGTATCCGGTTGTCCCATTCCCCAGACCTCGAATCGTGACCGCGTTCGGCCTGAAACCCGGGCCTCCATCACGAATGGGCGTGTTCGTCACGTCCCCCTCATCAATGGGATTGGCAAAGTTCCCAAATTCATCAAAACCGATGGCAACATAGCCCCTACTCAAACCGTTTTGAGGGGGGTTGTTCAACCGTTGTGCATACCCCAGAGAACCACCCAGACCCCCTGCTGTGGGTGTTGCTTCTCGACCATCAATCAGAAAGAAGGAAATACCGTCTGCGCCGCTGGTGCCTCCCCCATAGGAGAAGAAATCGAAGGTAACATCCAGACCTGCATCCGTCGCAAGTGCCTGGTTAAAAATAACGAAATTCGACTGGTTACCAACATTTTCTGTTAACCGGAGTGCACCACTTCCAACTGGCTCTGGCGTTCGGGCAGGAGGGGGGGCAGGGGGTGTCGTGGGCACCCCAGGTAAGCCCTGCCCTCCAGTACCAATGGAGGGAGCAGGCTGCGGGCGAGCCGTCAGGTAGGGGCCAACGCTTGAACCGCCAGTAATACTGCCGGACAACCAGCGCCGCTCGGTGGTATCGGTGCCAGTAAAACTATCCTGAAACAATAAGCGACCCGCAAGCGTGGAGGCATAGGCACGCATGGCGGAGGAGTTGAAGGGGATCCCCTCAGCAAGGGGGCCAGTTTGATAGTCCAGGTTCCAGTTCCCCCCCTGGTGAATGCTACCCACTGGGGTTGTGGAAGCGGCGACGGTGGTGTCGGTAAGCATCGCCAGCTTTTCGACAAATGCTGCACCCTGTGCTCCTTGAGCCACGTTACAACCGTAGAGGAACAGGCTGGCTTGAGGTACAAGGCTGCGGTTCCAGGATTGCAATTGGTCAGCGTAGGCGTCCAGGCGATCGCCATCAATCAGGCTCGACCCCAGACACAGAACGCCCGGAAAACCATGCGACAGAATATGGAGACTACGGATGTTGCAATAGTGTGCGAGAACTTCCGTAATTTGCGCGATGCCCCCCTGATCAGGGTTCAAGATAATGGCGTCAGTATCAGGATTTAATTCGCGGATCAGGCTCTGGTAGTCCTCGACGGTGGGATCGACAAATACAAGAGCGGGAATGGTAGAGATTGCCACAGGATATGCCTCTCGATCGTGAATGACAGTCATGCGAGGGAGTCAGTCAAATTTGGACGATGTCCTTCGGGGGGGATCCTCTGGATCACGTAAGGTGCGTCGCCCTGATGCGTGGTTCGACCTGAGAAACGACCTTGCCGATGCAAAATTCACATTGCCAGGTCGATTGATTTGCTTGCTAAGAAATGTCGGTAGAAGATGCGAGACCCTGCTATAGATGCATCTGAAATGAGCGAATAGGAAGCAGGGGATTCTTTAGAGAGAACCCCGCCTTCTCAAAAGCCACAGTGCAGATACCCGGAATGCCTGCACCGGGGGGAGGTGCAACATTCTGAAGAAGAAAAGTCTATATCAAATTTTGGTTCGAGTGGAAGCAGTTTCTTATTTCTATAGGATGTTTGAGTCTGAACAGCATTTTGAGCAATGTTTTACTTGATCAATGTTGTGCAGCACTTAAAGATTAGAACGGGTCGGGTTACCCTTATGTGAAACCTGATCTGCTGTAGCCCCTCACAACTCCTTTGACGATTGCTAAAGAGTGCAGATAAAATCAGCAAAAGTTTTGCACAGGAGAATCGAGCGAAAGCTCAACTTACCTGCAAAGGAAGGCTTTCGCTGCATTTACGATCTGCTAAAACAAGCCATTCTAGAAACTACCGAAGATTATAGCGGTAGCGATTAGTAATTTGATGAAGTTCCCCGAAAAAACACTCTAAAGGATAAGATATAACCCGATGTTAGAACCCTGAAAACTAAAAAGCTGTTCCGCCGCTCAGTTGGAAAATCGGCTTTTTCAGTTCTCCCAGCCCTGTCCCTTAAATAAGCCAAATGATTGCAGATCAATCGCTATTTGGCAACCGTAGGAAAACCCTTGATCCATAATTGAAGGCTTCAGGTCAGGCATTACCTGAAGTCTTCAACTGCGACCTGTAACTCACTAACTTGAGTTTTGGCTACTTTTTTTCCTAAGATGCCGCGAAACGCTCTCTAAAAGAGTGTTTCGCGGCATACTTGGCGCAGTACCGATTTTCCCTGAAACGCTGACGCAGTCAACTTTTCAGGGAAAATCGGTGCTACTTAGTGACTATCCGAAAACCGAAGACCCAAATTCTGGCAGGCGCGACGCTACAGCGTCGCGCCTGCCAGAATTTGGGTT
>CAZVXA010000112.1:0-14311 GCA_964630955.1 uncultured bacterium
AAAGATAGTTGGAGGGTCGCCTCCCGCAAAAATAGCTCGGTGCCAGGGTATTATTGAATCCCTTCCTGATTTCAGGGAGGGATTTTTGTTTTACATTTGAATTCGAGGGAGTAATTGCCTTTTAATTCTCCCATCCTAGAATTTCGGCGAGCTGTTCAGGAAGGGTCAGGGGATTAAAAGGCTTGGGAATCGTGGCAGCCGCTCCCAGTTCAGAAAATTTTCGCTGGTCGGCGGCCTGTACTTTGGCGGTAAGGAGGATGACGGGGATCGGGCGGGTCCGATCGCCCATTTGTAATTGCCGAAAGGTCTCAAAGCCATCCATGTCGGGCATCATTATGTCGAGGAGAATGGCGTCGGGGATCTGGGTTTGGGCGAGTGCTAATCCTTCTTCGCCAGAGGCGGCAGCAAGGGTTTGCCATCCTGCGACAGCTTCGAGGGCAACCTGGGCAATGGTGCGGATGTCGTCTTCGTCGTCGATGATGAGGATACAATGGGGCATGAGGCAGATGAAGAAGGATGGACGTGGACTTGGGGGTGAGCGATGAGTCGAACCCTGGATGCAGATGATGTTTGGGTTAGATATCTGTGTTTTTGGGGTGGGGGAGAATGTGGGTGAGGAGGTCGATGACGCGATGTTCGACTTCTTCGGGGGGGATACGGCCTTTGGTGAGGAAAAGGGTCTGGCCGAGTTTGAGGCGATCGCGTTCGGCAGCATCCAAATCACGGGCGGTGTAGACGACGAGGGGGACGTGGCGCAGGCGGTTGTGGCGGCGGAGCCAATCGACGACAGCGAACCCATCGACTTCAGGAAGGCCGAGGTCGAGGACGAGCAGGTTAGGGAGGAGAGTCTGGCTGAGCTGGATGGCTTCGGTTCCGGTGGTGGCGTGGCGAGTCTGAATGCCGTGACGTTCGAAGAGGGTGCGGAGGATCTGGGCCAGGTCGGGATCATCCTCGACGATGAGGACGGCGACAGGCGTATGGTGAGTGGCGAGGGCACGTGCGAGCGACTGCATCAAGCGCTTGTCAGTGGGGGGTTTGACGATCCAGTCGGTGATGCCAGAAGGTTGGGGTTGGTGCGCGTCGGGCATCAGTCCGCTGAGGATGATGACAGGAATTTCGGTGGTTTCGGGATGTTGTTTGATGTGTTCCAGGGTTTCCCATCCGTGCATTTCGGGCATCATCAGGTTGAGCAGGATAGCGCTGGGTTGCAGTTCGATGGCTTGGGTGACTGCCTCTTTGCCGGAGGCGACGGCGAAGACCCGATAGCCCTGCTGTTCGAGCATCGTTCTGACGACATGACGGACGGAGGTGTCGTCATCGCAGACTAATACTAGAGGAGCCGTACCAGGGGGAAGTGTATGGGTGGAGTTGGGCTGAGCCAATGGTAGGGCGATGTAGAAGGTGCTGCCCTGACCAATGGCGCTTTCTGCCCAAATCTGGCCATCGTGGTGCAGGACAATGCTACGGCAGATGGCAAGACCTAACCCGGTTCCGCCCTTCTTGCGGGAGTCAGAGGCATCAACCTGCTGGAATCGTTCAAAGATGGAACTAAGTTTGTCAGTGGGGATGCCGCGTCCATAGTCGGCAACTTTGAACAGAATGTAGGGGACGGGAGGCAGGAGAGAGGGCGGTGGAGGAGTATGGAGGGGGGGAAGATTGCTATCAACCTGATCAGCGGTCAGGTTGACAACGCAACCAGGGGAAGAGAACTTGATGGCATTGCTCAGCAGATTGGTGAACGTTTGAATAATGCGATCGGGGTCGGCGTAAAGGGAAGCTGAGAGGGGGGAAACTCGCAGGGTAATTCCGGCCTGGATGGCCATGTCTTGAATCGATTCGGTCGCCTGGATCATGAGGGTGCCGGCGTCGCAGAGCTGTCGGGTCATCGTAACCTTGCCCGATTCAATGCGTTCAATGTCCAGGATGTCGTTGATCAGGCGCACCAGCCGATCGGTGTTATTCACCGCAATTGAAAGCATCTGCTGACCCCGTTCTGGTTGGGTCTGCAAAACGCCGCTGGCCAGCAGTTTAAGGGCACCGCTGATGGACGTGAGGGGCGTGCGTAGTTCGTGGCTGACCATTGAGACAAATTCGTCTTTGAGCCGTTCGATTTCGCGGCGATCGCTAATATCTACGCATAGGCCAATGTATCCCTCAAAATTTCCTTCCAGCGTGAATCGGGGAACACCCTTGCTGAGCATCCAGCGATACTCCCCATCGGCACGGCGCAGGCGATACTCCGTTTCAAAATCGGTATGGCTGGCAAAGGCAGCCAGAAATTCATTGCGTATGGGAGTCTGGTCTTCCGGGTAGAGACTGGAGAGCCAGCCTTCGCCAACCTCCTGTTCCAGAGTGCGTCCTGTATAGTGTAACCAGCTCTGGTTAACAAAGGTGCAGTGCCCGTGGGTATCGGTCAGCCACAGCAGAACTGGAGCACTATCGGCAATGGTGCGAAACCGGGCTTCGCTCTCGCTTAGAGATTCGACGAGCTGGCTCTGGGCGATCGCAATCCCCACCTGATTGGCTAACTGCTGCAACAGTTCTGTCTCGAACAGTGTCCATTGCCTTGGCTGCGACTGGTGGGCAATCAACAGCCCCCACAACTCGTCACGAATAAGAATGGGCACGACCAAATTGGCTTTGACGCTCAGGTTATTGAGGAATTCGACGTAGCAAGGTTCAGTCGCTGTTTCATCAATATTGGTGATCGCCGCCACCCGTCCCTGCCGATACTGTTCCAGGTAGCCAGTCTGAAAACAGGGATCGAGAAACTCCCGTCCCAAAGTTGGTTGAATACCGGGAACAACTGCCTCCTGAACCACGCGCCCACTGCCGTCGAACCAGGTACGAAACAACAGTACCCGATCGGCTTTGAGGAACGCTTGCACTTCGGTCACGGTGGTTTGCAGAATGGTGGCCAGCCGTAGTGATTGTCGAATTCGCAAGGAAATATCTGAGAACAACTGCGATCGCTGGCTCAGACGCAGTTGTTCGGCTTCGGCTCGTTTGCGCTCTGTGATGTCCTCAAAGATGTAGAGCCGTCCAAAGTAGCGATCTTCCTCATCACGGATCTGCGCCGAAAAGCGACGGATGGTATGATCGCCCACCAATGGAATCTCATCTTCGATAACCACCCGATTGCTCTCGTCCTGGAGGGGTTCACAGGAGCGGGCAAAGGCCGGGACATCCACCAGCACTCGACAGCAGTCGGGAATCATGTCTTTGTTCTTTAATTCACCTCGCAGCATCTGTGGTTCAAGGTGCTCGATCCCCCAGATCTGGCAGAAGCGATGGTTGAAATAGAGAATTTCGTCGGTGCGATTATCCACAACCAGAAAAGCCAGCGGTGACGCATTGGCCATGGAGCGGAGCAGTGCTTCTTGCCAGCGCAGGGCATCTTCAACCCGTTTGCGATCGCTGATATCAGAGTGGGTGCCAATGACCCGTAATGGTCTGCCCTCCGCATCGCGGCTCATCACCTGTCCCCGGTCGAGAATCCAGCGGTAGGTACCATCTTTGGCAAGAACTCGATGTTCACTGATATAAATGGGAGTTTCTCCCCGAAAATGGCGTTCGATCTCTGCATAGACCTGATCCTTGTCATCAGGGTGAACCCGCCTATCCCATTCCGCTAAGGTATTGCCAACCTCATGCTCTCCGTAGCCCAACATTTCCTTCCAACGTCGGGAAAAAAATACTTCATTGGTCTGGGCATTCCAGTCCCAGACCCCATCACCGCTCCCCTCCAGAGCAAACTGCCAGCGGTTTTCACTTTCACGTAGCTCCTGGTGCATCTGCCTGCGTTCAGTAATGTCTTCAATGATGTATGAGAAACGAGGGCGTTCGTCACTAGGGATAGGGGAGACTGTTGCCGAAAGCCAGCGCTGCCCCCGATTGGTCTGGTAAGAATATTCGAATGTGACTGGGGTCTGGGTTCGCTCGGCTTCGCGGTAATGCTGCACCCATTCCTGAATATGAACAGCAGGCACACCCAGTTCGCTGGCGCGTTTCCCCTTCATTGTTTCTGGGGATAGCTCAAACCATTGCTCCGACAGCGAATTATCTGAGATGTGCAGAATATCGTTGTCTACCAATTCTATAATCCCCATTAGCATGGGGGCGCTGTCGTAAAAGCTGCGGAGGACTGCCTCGTTCTGCTGGCGATCGCTCATTCTTGCTGCCAATTCCTGATTCTTCCTCTCTGCTTCCTGCCTCTGCCGCTGGGACTGCTGTGCCAGCGATAAGCTCCAGGTGAGGAGGGCTGCCATGGCCAGCCCCATTCCCAGCGCTGTATTCGCTAGGAGATGGGGTGGGTACATCAGCAGCAAATACCAGAGACCAAACGTTAGCAGTGCGACTCCTCCTCCGATGATGAGTGGGAACCGGGACTGTTGCCAGAATCTAGACTTTGAAAGGACGCGCATAGGCAGTCAGCGGGTGCGCTTGGGGGAGAAGGAACGTTTGGAGGGGCGATGAGACTGGGACGCTTTGTCAGACGGTTGTGGGGATGCTTGCCACAAATTGGCCTCAGCCGCCAGGTAGAGACTGGGGAGGTCTACTCCATCGTGGGGAGTGGTTGCCAGCCCTGTTGTGAATTGAACTGGAATTGGGGTGCCATCGCTCAGGGTGAAAGTCTGGTTTGTCAGTACACGCTCCAGAGTGGGCAGCCAGGTGGCGGTCTCTGCAGAGGGGAGATCAACTGCCGCTGCAAACAGTGCGCCCCCCCAATGTGCTACCATTCCTGCCGAGGCAACTGCCTGTTGAAGGCGATCGCCAAACTGAACCAGTAAGCGGTCGCCAGCGCTGTAGCCGTAGGTGTGGTTAATAGTCTGGAGACCCTCCAGGTGAAAAAGCGCCAGCAGGAGAGGACGGTGCGGGTGAGCGCTCGCCAGTCGGGGAGTCAGATCGCGAGAAAATCGATGACGGTTGGCCAGGCCAGTCAGGGAGTCCTGGTCGGCACGATGGCGCAGCAGACGCGATCGCTCTAATCGATTGAGAATGCGGGTGAGCAGTTCCGGTGGCATGATTGGCTTGGCCACAAAATCGTCGGCCCCCACCTCGTAGACGCGCTGGAGCGTGGCTGCATCAGTATGAGCAGTAAGAAATAGAATTGGTAAACCGCTCCACTCGTCGTCGTTGCGTATGGCTCGACAGAGGTCGATGCCGCTCAGGTGTGGTAGCTCAACATCCAGGATCAACAGGTCGGGTGTGGTAGATTTCAGTGTTGTCCAAAACTGCTGCGGACTTTCTAGCCCAATTAACTGCATCCCCCACGGGGTAATCAATTGTTGCAGCGCCGCCAGACAGTCCGGGTCGTCATCGACCGCGAGAATCCGGGCCTCATTGGGCTGTGATCGCGGCATAGACTGCACTGCTGCCCAGGAGCGACTGTCGCTCAGCATCAGCGGCGGTAGCCCTGCGGCAGTGGCATGCTCCAGGGAGTCTCTCAGGGTTTGAGTGAGCTGTTGGAACTGTGGTTGATGCGCGTCAGCAGTGGGAGACTGGAGCAGCGTCTCGATCTGCCGGGCAATTTCTGATCCCTCGCTGACGCCAAACATTCCCATCGAACCCGCCAGCTTGTGCGCCTCCTGAATTGCCTGCTGGCGCAGTTCACCGGAATGGGCGGCGTCTGTGGTTATCTCCTCCAGGGGAGCAACCGCCCGCTCGATCGCCGCAATGCGTTCGAGGCACTTCTGGCGGACGCGCTCCCAAGCCTGGGTCATGACTTCTAGAGTGCGCTGATCAGCTTCGGGGTTGCGGGGGAGGGGCGATCGTGGTAGGGACAGCACCCTACTCTCCCGGTTCTGGTCGGGCGTACCGTGCTTCCAGCCGCCTTTGGAACTCCGTTTTTCAGGTGTTTGCACAGATTCCTGCGGCATCTGTTCCTCCTCGGGTTTGAGCCGATAGCCGATGCCATACACGGTTTCGATAGGGTCACTGGGGAGTCCCGCTGCCTTCAGCTTTTGCCGCAGTCCCTTGACGTGCGATCGCACGGTTTCCTCACTGGGTGGCTCCTCAAAAGACCAGAGGTGGTCGATAATTGCCCCCGGACTGAAAACCCGCTGACCATTGCGCAGCAGTAGCTCCAGCAGGCTATATTCCTTGGGGGTCAGATTGAGGATGCGGCTGTCGTAGGTAACTTCGCACGTACTAGGGTTGAGCCGCAGTCCATCCCACACCAGTAGCGGAGCAGAGGAAGTGCTGCCCCGCCTCAGCAGTGCCCGAATCCGGGCCAGCAGTTCTGGTAAATGAAAGGGTTTAATCACGTAATCGTCGGCTCCGGCATCCAGGCCTATGATCTTCTGGGTTTCGGTGTCATGGGCAGTCAGCAGTAATACGGGGACGTGGCTGCTCTGCGCCCGTAACTGCCGACAAATGGAAATGCCATCCAGCAGCGGCAAGCCGACATCCAGCAGCAGTAGGTCGTAAGGAGCTGCATTGGCCATTTCCCATCCGGTTTGGCCGTCGGTGGCCAGATCAACCGCATAGTGATTGTCGCCCAGTACCTTGACCAGGCTTTCGGCTAAAAGTTCATCATCTTCGACAAGCAAAATTCGCATACCGCATACCTGTAACGGTGATGGACGGTTCGATTGCAGCCTTTACAAATCGGTGTGAGCAGAGAGCGGAAGTTTTCCACGCAGGGTTTACGACCTGTATCACGTTTACATTGTGTAAAGGGTAGCGATAAAACCGTAAGAAGTGCGAATCGACACAATGCTCATAATTTTAAGTTGGATTAAATTCTGCGATCGCAATTGCAATTATTTATTACCAAGTAAGTCCTGGACTTTTGACTAAATTGCGACGATTTTCTCCAAAACGCTGACGCAGTCAGCGTTTTGGAGAAAATCGTCGCTAGAATTAAATATGGCGCGAAACGCCCTCGAAGAGGGCGTTTCGCGCCATTACAGGGAAAATAGTCAAAACTCCAGTAAGTCAGTGGGCGTGGAAAAAGTTGAAACCGAAAAAGCTGTCCCGCCCTGAGCGAAGTCGAAGGGCAGGACAGCTTTTTCGGTTTCAAGCTGAATCGTGCCTACCTACTACAGCAGGCCGCTGAAGAACCGGGGCTACCAAACTCCCGCTATCCTGATGGTGTTTCTTATCCGTCTTGAAGCTCAGAATGTTTCAGCCTCTATCATTTCTGCGTCGATTATGGCTTCTGCTGGTGCTCCTGGTACTGATTGGGCCGATGAGTGCCTGTTCTCTGCCCCAGGTGAGCGCCGAAGAACGTTTGTTCTTGAATTTGTCGCTGGAGTTTTTGGGAGAGGTCGTTCTGCCCAAGAACCGCATTGATGGAGTTCCCTTGGGTGGGATATCGGGGATTACCTATGACCGCAGGAGCGATCGCTTTTTTGCCGTCTCGGATGATCGCAGTGATTTTGGTCCTGCCCGCTTCTACAAGTTGAAGTTGAATATTGATGGAACCAATCCGCAATCTCCAAAACTGGGGAGCGTAGACATAGAGAAAGTCGTGACGGTCACTACGCCGGATGGAAAGCCTTATGCCACAGGAACGCTGGATCTGGAGGGCATTGCGATGTCTCCCCGGCAATCGGTGTACATCTCCAGCGAGGGGGTGACGGTTCAGGGAATTGCGCCGTTCATCAATGAATATGACCTGGAAAGTGGACAGATAAAAGGGCAATTACCTGTACCGGAACGGTTTGTGCCCAAAGTGGTTGAAGGCCAGCCGCGAGGGGTATTGAATAATCTGGGATTTGAGGCGCTGACGCTAAACTTACCCGGATTTACGCCGAATGGGAGTTTTCTGGAGCCGTTTCGGCTGTTTGCGGCAACAGAGTCGGCGATCGCCCAGGATCTTCTACCCGAAAGACCCGCCACCCCGGAAACTCTGACCGCCACCCCTGTAACAGAAATTCCCCCCCCTCCCCTCCCGGTGCGACTTCTGCACTATCTCATTGGCGACACCCTACCAACCCTGCTGGCGGAGCATTTATATCTGCTGGAGCCATCTCCCCCCCTGGCGCTCAGCAATGGCCTGACGGAGATTCTGGTGCTGGATCAGGGTGGACATTTTTTGAGCCTGGAGCGAGTATTCGGTCCCCAGGGCTTTGACGTGCGGCTGTACCAGTTTGTGATTGGTTCTGCGACAGATACCTCAGGATTCACAGCCCTGCGGGGTGATCTGGAGGGCATTCAGCCCGTTCGTAAACAACTGCTGCTGGACCTGAAGGAGCTTGGAATTACGCTGGACAACCTGGAGGGAATGACCCTGGGGCCACGGCTTCCCGATGGCTCACAAAGTTTAGTGCTGGTGAGCGATGATAATTTCAGTGAGGGGCAGAAGACCCAGTTTTTGCTGTTCCGGTTGAAGTCACCCCGACCATTGAGTTAGAGCAAAGGCTGCAATGATACTACGGCGCTTGCAAAGCGCCGTATCTACTTTCCAGGACCCCTGGTGAATAGTCGAAAATACAGTGACCTGAAGAATTCCTTAATCGGAAACGCTACATAGGTTATGGGATTAATCGTCACGATAATATCCCGTACATCGCGCTTTGCCAGCGCCACCACCGCCCAGGCCACCCAATCCGCCGACATGATACCCACGGGGTTCAGATTGCTCTTAAAGGGGCCGAGAATCAGCTTACGAATGACGCAGGGGGTATCCAGTCGCCGCAGGGTGATAATATCCCCGATCGCCCGTTTTGTAATCTCATATAGAGGACTGAAGGCAGGGCTAACCTCTGCTTCAGAGGTATTAATCCACAGTTCCTTTAGCGCCCGGTGTTCCGACTTCTGCACCGTTTGCATAAAGATCTCCGCCAGACGCCACGCCGACCAGGTGTTGGCCTCGTAGATCTTTTGGATGGCAGCAGGGGAGCGATCGCCATGCACATTCAGCCCGTGGTTAATGATCAGAATATCGACGGTTTTGAGACGATCGCTCAGTTCATGCTCGGCCCCCGGTAGCCAGGTGATTACTTCTACACCAGCGGGAAACTCGGTTTCAGAGGTGGTGAGGGCGATCGGTTTTGCGCCGTTTTTCATCAGCTCGTTGATTAGCGATCGCCCCATTGTACCGGAGGCTCCGGTGACCGCAATGGATTTGCCTTTAAGGGAGAGACTGGTACCCAGCATTTTGTCTACGAGGGTGAAGGTGCCGCAATAGTAAGCATTGCCGTGGTCGAAGTGGTGCCGCCAGTGGTAGGTGCGGTTCACCGTCCAGATGGAAGGAATCGTGGTCAGATCGCCCGGTTTGTGAGTCAGGTCGGTCTGCAACAGCCAGCCCTGGGAGCGGGCAAAAGCAGTGGTGAGGAAGCTGGCGGAATAGATGCAGCCCACGACTGCCCCATAGCTCTGGGTGAGGGCTGCAAAGAGTGCCCCCATTGCTACCATGACAATGGCCTCCGGCACATCGTTATAGAGCTGTGCTTTGCAGTACATCTCCTGACTGGTGACAGACAGATCGCGCCGATAGGCTTTGTGGTGCAGGTTGTGGGTCATTTGCAGGGGCTTCCAGTAGTGCCCTGCCACATGAAAGAGGTCGCGCACCACTTCTGCGAATAGAATAGAAGCCAGTCCAAGCGAGAGTTGCTTCAGCAGCCAAAGGTATTCCATCGGGAATCGTTTACTCCACTTCTTCGAGAGAAGCGCGGTGACGCCACGCTTCCCTCAAGATCATTTCTCTGTTCATTCTACGAGAGGTCGGCTATGTTTCTGGTGACTGGGGCCACAGGAGACCTGGGACGGCGAATTGTGCGATCGCTGCGGGAGCAAGACCAGCCCGTCCGCGCCTTTGTTCGACTCACCTCCCGCTATGGCGAACTGGAGCAGCGGGGCGCAGAAATTTTCATTGGTGACCTGACCGAAGAGCGCGACCTGCAAAAAGCCTGCCGCGATGTGCGATACATCATCAGCGCCCACGGTTCTAACGAGGCCAGCGACAGTGCTCAGGCGCTCGACTACCGCGCCAATATTGATCTGATTGATCAGGCGAAAGCTGCCGGAGTCCAGCACTTCACTTTTATCTCGGTACTGGGAGCTGACCGGGGATACGAGGATGCCCCTGTATTCAAGGCCAAGTGGGCTGTGGAACAGGCACTCCGGGGCAGCGGTCTGAACCATACGATTCTCCGCCCTTCGGGGTTTGCCTCCAATCTGCTGCCCCTGGCGGAGCGCTTTCGCCAGACGGGAATTTACTTGATGATCGGTGATCCGAAAATTCGCACCTCGATCGTCAGCACTGATGACCTGGCAAAAATCGCTGCTCTTGCTGCCACTACTGAGGGAGCCATGAATCAAACCTTTGCGGTTGGTGGCCCTGAGATTTTAGAGCGTAGTGACATTCCCAAGATTTTTAGTCGCATTTTCAACCACGAACCCGTAATTCTTAATCCGCCGCTAATCGCTGTAGATGGAGTGCGATCGCTCCTCGGCCTGTTCAACCCCGGCATCAGCGCTGCGCTGGGAACATTTCGGACACTACTGGCGAATGAATTCTATTGCACACCTGCGGAAGTCCAGCGGCTGGAAACAACGTATGGATTTTCGCTGGAATCGTTGGAAGCTTTTCTGAGGCGTTATTGCAGCGTTTAACGAAAAAGCAGGTGAATGAATGGAATCGGGGTTTGCAGCGGGCACTCAACAGGAGAGTACGTAGTTTCTATGGGTAGGACGATCGGTAGTGCGATTCAGAGGGGCTGGATTAACCACATCAGGCACACAGTTGCTTTTGACAATCATTGCTGGATTACCAGAAACGATTGAGAATGGAGGAACGCTTTCAGTTACAAATGCTCCTCCAGCAATCCTGCTACCCTCCCCAATCGTGACTCCACCAACGATGACGGCATTTGGCCCAATCCAGACATTATCTTCAATGACTGGATACTCAGTGACACGGGAACCGTCTCTGGCAATGCGATCGCGGCACCCCAATGTGACCCCATGAAATAGCGTGACATTGTTACCAATCCGAACATTTGGATGAACCACCAGTGCCCAACCGTGAGTGATTGCCAATCCAGCTCCGACTGTGGTTTCCCAGGAAAAATCAACTGCAGCCCAATGGGCAGAAAGTCGATGGAGAACCTTCAAAATTGGAAAAATCAGCCGAACTGCCCCGCGTGAATTAGCAACTGCCTGACACAGCCGCATCATTACAATTACCCGGTAATTTCTGCGGGTCATTGTTCCCTTAAAGACAAGCGGACAGTTAAACTTACCATACTCTCGATAAGTATCAGATCTCAATGCATCCCAGACATTTGTCTGCATTTAAAAATCCTCAGTGACGGGCAACTTGTATTCTTACCAGTAAAGGTAATTTACGTTTCTTTATAGCACGGTTTTTCTAGATGCAAATTCAATTCTTCCAAGGCTTAGCCAATGATTGACATAGATTGTTTCAGGGATCTACTGCGGTACTAAGTAGGTAGGCGCGATTAAGCTTGAAACCCAAAAAGCTGTTCCGCCCGCGCAGCGGGCGGAACAGCTTTTTGGGTTTCAACTTTTTCCACGCCCACTTACTTAAGTGCCTATCCGAATCACGAAAAACCAAATTCTGGAGGGCGCGCCGCTACAGCGACGCGCCCTCCAGAATTTGGTTTTTCGGATAGGCGCTTAGTATCAGGGTGGACACCAGAAGAGATTTTTGCTGGAAATACTCAACGAACTGAGGATTTTCCGCATCAGGTCAGTGCAATAGAGCCAGTGATCAATGTCGGCGTACATCCGATCGGGATTGAACTCCAGGTTGTAATGCTGGACGTTTGGGAGATCGGCGAATTCTTCGGAGGGCTGCGGAGAAATGATCAGCAGCCGGAAGGATTTGCCCTGACATTTGACCTTCAGTTTTTCCAGCAGATTGACGACGCTGGCGCGATCGCACCCCCCCGTCCGCACGAACAGGAACTTATCGGCGTGCTGCAACGTATACCAGAAACGTCTGGAGCGAGCGCTGTAGCGAGTTCGCATCCGTTTGTAGATGGGGGACATATCGTTTAGTGGATCGTCGCTGTCCTCGACTTCATGCCCGAAGGACAGACCTGTCCATTTTGAGTGATAGACGCGGTTGTCTGAGGGGCTGTAGTTCAGGTAAGCGGGGTTCCACATATCGTCAAAACCATTTTCGATGATGTCGGCGACATCCGAAACTTTTGTGGTGCGCGTCAGATCAAAGGGGAAGGCAGGGCCATCGTACTCCATCTTGTGCAACAGCATGCGCACGGCACAGCGATCGCCCAACCCCAAAATCGCCACGCGGTTGATGTCCGACAGGCTGCACTGGTATTCAAGGGCGATCGCCAATTGCGCAGCTACTTTCACCCGGCTTTCTAACCCATCCAGGCCAATCATCATTGTGCGGAAAGGGGCATCAGGGTTCACTGGATCTTCGTACACGCCAGACGGCATCGCTTTCAGAAGGGTGCGAATTTCTTTCCACATGGGGTGGACGTAGTAATCGTGGTCTGATTCGTTGATCAGGTAGAGGCGGCGATCGCCGACCCTCAGGATTGCTAAATGCTGGTTGTAAAAGAGTACCTGGGAACGTTTTGGAGCAAAGAAATGAATTGCGGGATAGAAAGTCAGATCGGCACCGGAGGGAATGGTCAGATTGGTGCGAATGGTGCCGTCATCCTGGACAAAGACTGAGTGCAGTGCTCCCGTGGCTTCATCCTCAGCCAGGTGTAGTCCTGGGGGGAGCGGAGCCGCTCGTAGAGAGTTTTGCAGGAGTTTCCAGTTTGGGGACAGCGTGTAGGAGTGGGGTGTGGTGTTGATAATTCGCAGACTGTGATCGGTTTTGCGGGCGAAAATGTGGAATCCCCATTCGTCCCGGAAGAGGGAAACCTCTTCGGGGGGGTGGGGGGGATGTTCCGTTGTCAGATCTGCTTTTGTGAAGTTGAACTGATTGAGGTCGATTGCCTCAAACATCAGGTGATGCCCGTCAGTATTAGGATGGGCGTGATCGGCAAAAATTCCCGGCTTCCAGCGTCCCCGTCCATCGTCCAGCGGTGACAGCCAGTCCAGCACCGAAACACCCCATGTCTTCATGCGCTGGTGGGTCTCCTGCAACAGACGGTAATGCTCTGGGGAATAGTTGCCGTTTGGATAGACGCTCCCCAGAATGGGTTGTGCACCTAATTCTCGCGTCATTTTGATCAGTTGCAGCAACCCACTCTCAAACCGTTGCTGGATGGCCCGTTGCTGATGCGGCGGTGCAAAAGCCAGACCCTCATTTCCCAGAGAAAGGGAGATGATCACCACATCAGGATTGTGTGGGGCAACCGCCTGAGAAAAGCGGGCGATCGTCGTTCCCACATTTGCGCCGATTTCTGACACGTTGATCAGGTAGTGCCCGTAGCGCTGCTGCAATGCCTGCCCCAGATGCCACGCCCAGCCCCGCAATAACCAGGCGTTACACCCCAGTGCGACGGAACTGCCAATCACCGCAATTTTCAGCCCCTTCAAATCATCGGGCACTGGGGGGTGAGGGATGGCTTGTGGGAAATACCCGTAGGGGCAGGCGGGAATCGTACCGATTTCCCCATCTTCGACAATCACCAGGCTGGGCAGCGGTTCTGTTTCGATGGGAACCCATCGGTTCGTGCCCCATACTTCCCATTCCGGGGTGTCTTGCTCAGGAAGCCGCACATACTTGTATTCCGCCCGGAGGTCAGACGGTGTTGTGGCGGAGCGATCGCCCTCCACCTGTTCTGCACTCACGTCCAGGTCAACCCACCACAGTGGATAGCGATCGCCACTGGTTTGTAACCGTACACAGCGCTTGATGTCCCAGCAACCCATTGCAGGAATGGAACCGACGAGCGCGATCGTTTCTCCGGGCCGAGTGGTGGCTCTGATCTGGAACCGATACATACCTTACCTACCTTCCCCTTTCGATACCAGATCATCTGTTGAGAGGTGGAAGGGACTGATGTACTGACGATGGCACCATGCACCCATGATCAACCTCGCTCCGAAATTACCACAGTCCTTTCCGTGCGATTTGTTGTGGAAATAACCTTAGTTACTGGAATTTACTGGACTTTTGACTATTTCTTCCTGATTTGCCGCGAAATGCTACCTGAGAGGGCGTTTCGCGGCAAATTAAATTTTAACGCGGGTTTCCTGAAATGCGAACAGGCTAACAGCGTCAGCGTTTCAGAGAAATCGGCCCGATTGAGTCAAAAGTCCAGAAGAAGGGCACAACTTAGGAGATTTCCGCAAAAGAAGATACCCGTTGCGTGGGCGGTTTTCCCGCGTAGCGGGAAAACCGCCCACCCAAACCAGGGTATATGAATGCAGGGAAAAAGCATAAGGAGGGGGGCGGGGTTACTCAGGG
>CAZVXA010000112.1:14321-20284 GCA_964630955.1 uncultured bacterium
TCCGCCCAACCTTTCTCTTTTCCCCCAAACCAAACCCCCCGGTGGGGGGGGGTTTTTCCCCCCTCAGGTTAAACACCGCCCACGCAACGCAGGTAATTTCATTGCTGGAAATCTGCTTAAGAAGGTGTCCGCTGTAACTCTGGGCGCTCCTCATCAACGATCGCCCCTTCTACCGGACACACCTGCAGGCAGATTCCGCAGTCGATGCAGGTGGAGAAATCGATCCAGTACCAGTCGGTTCCCTTCGTGTTTTTGTCAGGGCCGGGGTGGATGCAGGCGACGGGGCATGCATCGACACAGTCAGCAATACCCTCACAAACATTCGTAACAATCGTATGCGGCATAACGGCTCTCCAGGGTTAGGAATAGGCAAGGCCCACCCTTTAGCCTAGCAGTTTGACCAGGGGCTTCTCCCTCTCAGGGGGGAAATGAGCGAGAGTGGGGTCACCGCCGAGGCGCGGAGAACGCGAAGGATTTACGTGGGTTTTCTGCGCCTCAGTAGTGAGTTTTAGATAGGATTGAATCCCTTTTCCTTAGCATAACTTGACAGGAAAAAGGTATGCAAAACTACTTTTTCTTGTCATGATCAGATCAAGGAATGTTGTGTACAACCTCTTCACAAAAGCACATTTAATTCATTCCCTGGTCTCTCCACACCGTAGAGCTATTGGAGGATACGTAGCGCGATCGCACAGCGTACAAGTTTCTCATGACATGGCTCACACTACGTTGATTTGTCCTGCGTATTTTGCATTCGTTTCAGGGACTTTCTATGACAACACGCTTATTGAATGATGCACCTGAAGCTGCCGTCCCATCAGTACAGCACTCCCATAAAATCATCGGAATTCCTAAAGAAATTGCAGACCATGAGCGTCGCGTTGCCGCCACGCCTGAAACCGTCCAACTCCTCCAGAAACTGGGATTTGACATCCTGGTCGAAACGGGTGCAGGCGAGGCGGCTTTCTTTTCAGATGAGGCGTATCAGCAGGTGGGGGGTCGGGTTGTTTCTGATGCAGAAGCGCTCTGGCGGCTCGCCAATATTGTGCTGAAAGTGCGCCCTCCCCAGTTTAATGAAGCGCTGGGAAAACATGAGGCTGACCTGTTACAGGAAGGTGGCACCCTGGTGAGTTTTATCTATCCGGCGCAAAATTCCGGGCTGATACAGCAACTGGCTGATCGCAAAGCCACTGTCCTGGCAATGGACACGGTGCCCCGCATCAGCCGCGCCCAGAAAATGGATGCCCTCAGCTCAATGGCCAACTTGGCGGGTTACCGGGCGGTGTTAGAAGCAGCCAACCACTGGGGGCGCTGTTTCAGTGGACAGATCACCGCTGCCGGAAAGATGCCCCCTACAAGGGTGCTGGTCATCGGTGCGGGAGTCGCGGGACTGGCAGCGATTCGCACGGCCAAAAGTCTGGGGGCGATCGTCCGGGCATTTGATACGCGGCCTGTGGTGAAGGAACAGGTGGAGAGTCTGGGGGGAGAATTTCTGGAACTGCACTTTGCCGAAGACGGTACAGGGGAGGGCGGCTACGCCAAAGTCATGAGCGAGGAGTTTATTCGTGCAGAAATGGCGCTGTTTGCGGAACAGGCCAGAGAGGTCAATATTATTGTCACGACGGCACTGATTCCGGGGAAGCGATCGCCCATCCTGATCACCCGCGACATGGTGGAGAGCATGAAGGAAGGCTCTATCGTTGTGGATATGGCGGCGGAACAGGGTGGCAACTGTGAGGTCACAAGACCGGGCGAAGTCTACCGCTATGACGGCGTTGTCATCATTGGTCTGACTGACTTTCCTAGCAAAATGTCAGCGCAGGCGAGCCAGCTTTACGGCATGAATCTCTGCCATCTGCTGGAGGAACTGGGCGGCGCAAAACACTATCATCTTGATTTTGACAACGACGTGACCCGTAACGTCGTGGTGTTGCACGAAGGCACTCTTACCTATCCCCCTGCTCAGAAAGAAGAACCTGCACCCCCCCAGCAGGGCAACGTTTCCCCCCAACCCCCGACCCCAAAAGCCCCCAGCGCCCAGCCTCCCGCACCTACCCGTAACCTGACCCTGTTCTGGCTCGTGCTGATAGGGCTTGTGCTGGTAGGTGTTGGACTGGTCGCGCCAGCCTCTTTTCTCTCCCACTTCACGGTCTTTGTGCTGGCTTGCCTGGTAGGCTGGCAGGTGATCTGGACTGTCAAACCTGCTCTGCATACGCCCCTGATGAGCGTCACGAATGCCATCAGCGGCATCATCATTCTGGGAGGCATGCTGCAATTAATGCCGGGTTCCGGCACAGTGCCAATGGTACTGGGGGCGATCGCCATTTTGATCGGCACTATCAACATCTCCGGTGGTTTCCTCGTTACCCAGCGGATGCTGAAGATGTTCCAGCGGTAATCGGCCTTCAGACCTCGGAGGTCTTGAGCAGTTCTTTCTACTCAAGCTATTTTTCTAATTCTTATGACCAGTAATCTTGTCACAATCGCTTATATTGCCGCCAGTGTTCTTTTCATCCTCAGTCTGGGTGGCCTCTCTCATCAAGAATCGGCCCGTAAGGGAAATTTATACGGCATTGCGGGCATGGTAATTGCGATCGCCGCCACCACTCTTGGGGGGGGAGTGTCGCACTACGGCATTCTGGGTGGTGCAGTGTTGCCAGGGATGATGATTGGGGCGATCGCCGCTGCCCGTGTCGCGATGACTTCGATGCCGCAGATGGTTGCCCTGTTGCATAGCTTTGTCGGCATGGCGGCAGTTCTGGTGGGAATTGCGAACAATCTCCAACCTGACCCATCCCTGGTGGGGGCAGAAGCAACCCTGCACCAGCTTGAGATCTTCGTCGGAGTATTCATCGGCGCGTTGACGTTTACCGGGTCCGTAGTCGCCTTCGGAAAACTCCAGGGGTTGATCAGTAGCAAACCGCTGCGCCTTCCAGGACGACACTGGTTGAATGCGGTGCTGCTGATTGCCTCGGTGTGGCTGGCGACGCAGTTTGTGGGCGCGAGTGTGGCCGATGGGCTGTTGCCATTGTTGGGAATGGCGGCGATCGCCTCCCTGCTCGGCATTCATCTGGTGGTGGCGATCGGCGGCGCAGATATGCCCGTGGTGATCTCGATGTTGAACAGCTACTCCGGTTGGACGGCAGCGGCAGCGGGCTTCATGCTGTCGAACGATCTGCTGATTATCACTGGGGCACTGGTGGGCAGCAGTGGCGCAATTCTTAGCTACATCATGTGCAGGGCGATGAATCGTTCATTCCTCAGCGTGATTCTGGGTGGACTGGGCAGCGGAGGAACCGGAACGGCTGCGACGGTGGAAGGCGCAGCGCACCCCATCACTGTTGAAGACACCGCCGAACTGCTGAGCCGCGTCCAGAATGTGGTAATCGTTCCCGGTTACGGCATGGCGGTGGCGCAGGCGCAGTACCCGATTGCGGAACTGACAAAAATTCTGCGCGATCGCAACATCGAAGTCCGCTTTGGCATCCACCCCGTTGCCGGACGGCTCCCCGGTCACATGAACGTTCTGCTGGCGGAGGCCAATGTGCCCTACGACATCGTGCTAGAGATGGACGAGATCAACCCCGATTTTCCCAATGTCGATGTAGTGCTGGTAATTGGGGCCAATGATACGGTGAATCCCAGTGCGGCAGAGGACCCCGGTAGCCCGATCGCCGGAATGCCTGTGCTGGAGGTGTGGAAGGCGAAGACAGTGGTGGTGATGAAACGGAGTATGGCCAGTGGATACGCAGGGGTAGAAAACCCACTGTTTTATAAGGACAATGCACGAATGTTGTTTGGAGATGCGCGCAAGAACGTGGATGAGATTGTAGGACAGCTCAGCCGGACGATGGTAAAAGTGTAGGGGTGATCGGTGGTGGTGGTGACCCGGAGCACTAAGGACTGGAGTTTTGACTATTTTTCCTGCAATACCGCGAAACGCTCTCTAAGAGAGCGTTTCGCAGTATCTTTGGTTTTAGCGCCGATTTTTCCTGAAACGCTGACGCCGCCAGCGTTTCAGGAAAAATCGGCGCAATTTAGTCAAAAGTCTAGTACGGAAGTGGGCGTGGAAAAAGTCGAACCCCCCAGAGCTATCGCGCCCTGAGCGAAGTTGAAGAGCGGAACCGTTTTGGAGGGCAAGGCGATCGCAACTGTAGAAAAATAGCCCGTTGTGACGATTATCTTCTGGTGTTTCCCCTTAAACTCCTTAATAGCAAACTCAATTTGCGGTCGCCCGAATGCTTTACCTCAGGATTCAGCCTGTTTTTGAACACCCCTGACCCGATACAGACAACTTTCATGAAAGAGGCACGGAGCGGCAAACTCGGCAGAATTGGTTTTTGGGCGATCGCCCTCACCGTCTTCATGGTGGCCTACAACGTCGGGGTGCTGCCCGCCATCATGCCTGCGATCGCCCGCGACTTCAATACCAGCATCGGCAACATTCAAACCACCCTGGTGCTGTTCTCACTGACCACGGCCTCCTTTGCTCCTTCAGCAGAGAACCTGTGCCGGTTCTTCGGTCGCACTCCAGTCTTCCTGGTGGGACTGGTGCTGTACGGATTGGGAATTGGATTGACGGCCCTCAGCGTCTCGATGGGAATGCTGGCCGTCAGTTTTGCTGTGCTGACGGGATTGGCGGCAACTCCGCTGGTGAGTACTCCCTGGACGATTGTCGATTTGAGCTTCGAAGGCAAATCGGCGGAGCAGGCAACTGTTGTTCTGATTGTTGCTTCGGCGGCGGGAGGGTTAACGGGGGGAATTCTGGGTGGATTTATTGCCTTCCATGCTGGCTGGCGTTTCTCCTTTTTACCTTCACTGGTAATTCTGGGTGGGGTATGGTTTCTGAAGCGATCGCTCCCTCGACTAGTGGTTTACTACACGCAACCGATTGACTGGGTGGGAGGGCTGTTGTCCTTTCTGGGGCTTGGTTCGATTTTTACCGGGTTTAGTCTGGCAGAAGAATTTGGTTGGTGGGAGCCGAAGCGCGTTTTTACGATCGGGTCATGGGTGATTCCCCCATTTCCGCTATCGATTGTGCCCACTCTGATTGCAGTTGGGGTAATTATGCTGGGATTCTTTTTGTTCTGGCAGCGACGGCAGGCCAGACGCGAAAAGGCTTCTTTACTGCGAGCAGGACTTCTACGGAAGCCGGGCTTTGTGCTGGCTACGTTTACCGCCATGCTGCACACGCTGATCGTCACCGGAGTTCAGTTTAACCTGTTTCAGTATGTGCCCCTTGTCCTATCTCTTAATCCGTTCCGGACCTCGCTGGCGATCATGCCCTACAGCGCAACGATGATCGTGGTGGTCATTGCAGTCCTGAAGTTTCTAGTGTTGGGCGATCGCTACACCCCTAAGTTCGTGGTCTATAGCGGTATTGTTCTGTTAGGCGTAGGGATACTGCTGCTGTATCACAGTCTGGATTTGCAGGTGACGGTGATCGCCCTGATGCCTGGTCTGATGCTAATGGGCATCGGTTCCGGGTTGTTTCTGGCTTATATCAGCAAACTCGCCTATGCCGCTGTCACCGAAGACCAGAAACCAGAAGGTTCTGGCATTTACAATCCTGTGCAGAATTTGGGTTCCTCTCTGGGCAGGGGCATCCTCGGCACGGCGCTGATTTTCTTCGCCTCCAGTAATATTGTGGATGGGATTCTCAAAGCGTTTGGGAAGACACTGGACCCGATCAATCGCGCTTTGATCATTAACGAGCTACAGGAAAAGCTACAAACGCTTTCTCAGCAAGAATTGAGTCAGGTGGTGGCAAATCGGTTATCGCCTGAGGCGATTGCCCTTGTGCAGCCCATCAGTCTGGAGGCTGCGACTTCGGGGATGAAAACTTCGCTGTTGATGGCGCTCATGTTTGCGGCGGTTTGCTTTTTGCTGGCGACAACGCTGCCCAGAAGTCCTTCTCACCCTGAGCCATAAATAGCTGAAAATCCAGAAGTTGTTCTGCCCGC
>CAZVXA010000113.1:0-20226 GCA_964630955.1 uncultured bacterium
CCCCCCCCCCCCCCCCCCCCCCCCCCCCCCCCCCCCAAAACTGGGATGCACCCAATACGTATGGCAAGGAGTGCGTGGTAATTTGTAAGTAGTAGGCGCACTTGATCCCCCCTGGCCACCCTTAAAAAGAGGGGAATATTCTTCCGCAGCTTAAGTCCCCTCTTTTTTTTCTCAATGGGACAAGGGGGTGTAAGGGGAATTTAGGGGGATCAAAACCTTATGTTTATAAATCAGCTCTTAGGCAGGGATGATAGTAGAAAGTAACTGATACAAATCCCAAGTATCAATTAAAATGCCTGTGTTCCTAACAGAAACACAGGCTCTAAATACAGCAGCATCCTAAGTTCTACTAACTAAGCAATCCTCTCCTGGTGGACATCCTGTGCGGAGGTGCAATTTAAGAAAGGCTCTTTGTTTGCAGGAACTCCCTTCAGTTCATTTGAGAAGATATTAACGTTCGATTGAGGTGCTGCTGTTTGATTCAACGGAACAGAACAAACTAAATCCGACAAACAATGTAGCGATTTAACTCTCCTTTGTAGCGAATTTAAGGGGTTTGAATTTGTCAGAGAAGTTTTACAACTTCAATTCTTATCTTAGATTTTCTGCCTGAGAAAACAAGTGGATGAAACCAAAGTTTACTCGTTAATGATTAGTTAGGCTTGTCTTAATCATGGCGATCCCGAATGTTGTTGGTTTTGGTCGATCGCAGCGATCCCCGCATCAATTGAAACGTAAAATACTTGCCGAAACTTTCCGCAATATATGTCAACAGAGCCGAGATTGTTTACTCACCTGGTTACAGCACTTTGCGCTGAGATAAGTAGATAGGCGCGATTAAGCTTGAAACCCAAAAAGCGATTCCGCCCGCTGCGCGGGCGGAATCGCTTTTTGGGTTTCGACTTTTTCCACACCCACTTACTTAGAACCAAATTTTTGTTGAGAGCCGCACAGAGCACGGCTCTCAACAAAAAATTTGTGCCTGACGCGCTTGCAAAGCGCCATATGTTGAGTAAAATTCAGAACCCATGATGGTAAGGGGCGCAAGCACGGTGACCCTTACTATCATGGGTTCTGAAGTGTGTAAGCACTGGCCTACTGGCTGGTGAAGATGCCGCGTTTGCGGAGCTGCTGCACAAAGAATTCCTCCAGACTGGGGCGAGCCAGATTCATGCCAACCAGTTCGGCGCTCATCAGGTTAAGCGTCTGCATAAATTCCTGGGGATCGCCCTTGAGATGTCCCTGCCAGAAACCGTCCTGAAACTCCAGGTCGGGTACCCACTCCCGCAGTACCTCCGGGTTTCCCTTCCGAACCTTGACCTGATACAGGTCAGCGGTGCCCAGCAATTCCGTAATCGACCCCATGCAGATGATTTCACCCCGCGCCAGAATCGCAACGCGATCGCAAATCATCTCAACATCTGACAGCACATGGCTATTGAAGAAAATTGTCTTGCCCTGCGCTTTCAAAGACTGAATCAGTTCCCGCACCTGGTAGCGTCCCAGCGGGTCGAGTCCCGACATGGGTTCATCCAGAAACACCACCTCCGGGTCATTGATTAGCGCCTGGGCCATACCCACTCGCTGCAACATCCCCTTGGAATACTGTCGTAATTGCTTCTTACGAGCCGAGGACTGAGCCAGTCCCACCATTTCCAGCAGTTCGGGAATGCGCCTGCGCTGCACCTCGGCAGGAATCTGAAACAGACCAGCGGCGTATTGCAAAAACTCCCAGCCCGTCAGGTAGTCGTAGAAATAGGGATTTTCTGGCAGGTAGCCCACCCGTTGCTTCACGCGGCGATCGCCCAACCCATGTCCCAGCAGCATTCCGGTTCCCGAACTGGGGCGGGTAATGCCCAGCAAAATCTTGAGCAACGTTGTTTTGCCTGCGCCATTCTGACCTAGCAGGCCAAACGTTTCTCCCTGGTGGATTTGTAGCGTACATCCTTTCAGCGTTTCGACTTTCTGATTGAGCCAGAATCCGGTGCGGTAAGATTTGCGGAGCTGATAGGTTTCAACAACCGTGGGGCGATCACTAATCGCTGACAGATGGGAGGGCTTAGCGGCAGTATCCATAGGAGTGAATGCGTCAAACACTCTTTCAAGTTCAATCACTCTCTATTAATGCCCGAATTGGGCAAGATTTGTGTCACTCTGGAAAAATGAGGCGGCGTAATTGCAGTCCTGAAAGGGAGTGATCGTCCATCCGCTTCCCCTTCAACGCTTGAAATCTCTCTGGCAGGCGGCTATGAATCGTTCAAAAGTAGTGGCTATTCTAACGGGGGCGATCGCCCTTCTGCTTAGCATTGCCTACCTGGTTCTCGTGCAGATCCTCGACTTCCGTGGTGAAATGCTGCCTGCTCCGGTCGATGTTTCTCTGCTGTGGGCAATCGTTTTGGGGTAGGGCACTTGGAATCGACTTCTCATCGGATGCCTGCTTCCCTCACCGTCCTTGGTGCTGGTGCCTGGGGTTCGACCCTGGCGATGCTGGCCCTGAGAAACGGCCACGATGTGCGGCTATGGTCTCGGCGGGGAGCGCTGACGCTTCCGGCAGCGCTCGACGGCACAGCGGTGATTGTTTCGGCGGTGTCTATGAAGGGAGTGACGGAACTGGCAGAACAGTTCAGGCAAAATCCCTTACCAGAATCCGTCATTCTCGTCAGCGCCACCAAAGGACTGGATCGCGCCACCGGACAAACGCCCTCCCAACTCTGGCGATCGGCCCTGCCCCACAACCCGGTTGTTGTACTCTCTGGCCCCAACTTATCAAAAGAAATTACCGCAGGTCTTCCAGCCGCAACCGTCGCCGCCAGTCGAGTCAGTCTAGCCGCTCAGCAGGTACAGCAGGTCTTCGCCAGCGATCGCTTTCGGGTCTACACCAATCAAGACCCGACCGGAACCGAACTGGGCGGCACCCTGAAGAATGTGATTGCGATCGCTGTTGGTGTCTGCGATGGCCTACAACTTGGCACCAACGCCAAAGCCGCCCTGATCACCCGCGCCCTTCCCGAAATGATCCGCATCGGCACCCGGTTAGGCGGCGAGGCCGAAACTTTCTATGGCCTTTCAGGGCTGGGCGACCTGCTGGCCACCTGCAACAGCAGTCTCAGCCGCAACTATCAGGTGGGCATCGGATTAGCTCAGGGAAAATCTCTCGATCAAGTGCTGGCTACTCTTGAAGGCACTGCTGAAGGGGTGAACACTGCTCAGGTTCTGGTTGAAGTTGCCCATAGAGAAGGAATTGCTGTACCGATCGCCTTTCAGGTTGCGCTCCTACTCCAGGGAAAAATTACTCCCCGGCAGGCGGTTGAAGCGCTAATGGAACGTGATTTGAAGCCGGAGATTTGAACAAAACCCTTAGAGAGATCATTTGTCAATCAATGTGTAGAAATGTTGCACTCTGCCTGAAGTTATGTTAACTTACAGGTTAAGAACCTAAACCCTGGAGATGTCAACTATGGAAACTCAAGAGTCTAAGTTTGGCTTTACGAAGGTCGCTGAAACCTGGAACGGTCGTCTGGCAATGCTGGGTTTTGTAATTGGTCTGGCAACGGAGTTTCTGACCGGTCAAGGCATCCTCTCTCAGATCGGTCTAATGTAATTCCTGTTTTGTTATCCAAACCTCGTATCTAAACCTATCAAAGGCACTCCACCGGGTGCCTTTTTTTGCGCCGAATTGCTATCCATTCCGCTATAGGCAAGTGGGCGTGAAAAAATCTGAAAACCAAAGAGCTGTTCCGCCCTTCGACTTCGCTCAGGGCGGAACAGCTCTTTGGTTTTCAAGCTTAATCGCGCCTACCTTCGCAGTCGAAAGGTTGATGAAGGACGGGATGCAGGAGTAAACCCCCTGCAGGGGGCAGCGTCCCCCACTCCCTCTCCTAACCAGGATGGCGACAGCGATATATTTAAGGAAGTAGAGCCAAACCTTATTGCCCCTCTCAACCGGGCAGGTTTGACACGGGCGTTGTGGGAAATTGCAGAAACGTCAGCAAAACTTGCCCCTACCAACGCTTTAACCTCCCATCTGCGTTCATCTGCGTCCATCATTCGACTACTGCTCACGTCAAATCTGCGCCCCATGAGCCATCGCCCCATTTATCTCGACTACCACGCCACAACCCCAGTCGATCCGCGCGTTCTGGACGTCATGCTCCCCTACTTCACTGAGCACTTCGGCAATCCCGCCAGCACCACCCATCAGTATGGATGGGAAGCAGAAGCCGCTGTTCACCGATCGCGCCAGCACTTAGCCGAAGCCATTGCCGCCGCCCCTGAAGAAATCATTTTTACCAGCGGTGCCACCGAAGCCAACAACCTGGCCATCAAGGGTGTCGCTGAGGCTTACTTCTCTCAGGGGAAACATATCATCACCCTGCAAACCGAACACAGTGCTGTCCTCGACCCCTGCCGCTACCTGGAAACCCTTGGCTTCGAGGTTACCTTCCTGCCTGTGCAGCCCAACGGTCTGCTCGACCTGACGGTACTCGAACAGGCCATTCGTTCCGACACAGTTCTGGTTTCCGTGATGGCGGCCAACAACGAGATCGGCGTGCTGCAACCCCTGGCAGAAATTGGCCAACTGTGCCACCAGCGGAGGGTGTTGTTTCATACCGATGCGGCTCAGGCGATCGCCAAAATTCCCCTCAATGTGCATGAGATGAACATTGATCTGATGTCGATAACGGCTCACAAAGTCTATGGCCCCAAGGGGATTGGTGCGCTGTATGTGCGCCGTCGCAACCCCAGGGTGCAGATCGCCCCCCAATTACATGGGGGTGGTCACGAACGGGGTCTACGGTCGGGCACCCTCTACCCACCGCAGATTGTGGGATTTGCGAAGGCGGTTGAACTGGGGCTAGTGGAAATGGTTTTCGAGGGTGAGCGGTTGAGACAGTTGCGCGATCGCCTTTACACAAAACTCATGGCCCTGGATGGAATTACCGTCAACGGTGATTTGACCCGGCGACTTCCCGGTAATCTCAACATCAGTGTTGCAGGCGTCGATGGTCAGGCGTTGCTTTTGGGTGTCCAGCCTGTGGTTGCGGTGTCCTCTGGTGCGGCCTGTAGCACCGCGAAAACTGCGCCCTCTCACGTTCTGACGGCGCTGGGGCGTTCGGAGGATCTGGCCAATGCGTCGCTTCGATTTGGGTTGGGGCGATTCACCACGGAAGCGGAAATTGATCGAGTTGCAGAAGTAGCAATTGCTACAATCGTATCTTTACGGAGTATCCGAACCCTTACTGGTAGTGAGTTTTAAGTTTTTTTTGCAAAAAGTCGGTTTCTGTTTAGATTTCCTTTAAGTTTTGGGAATTCTGAAATCATCGCTAAACAAAACGGCGAGATGAGTCCAAATCTCCCGGTGTTGCCTCCGGCACACTACGGAGAAATCCTGTTGATGACGAACAACACTCGAAGAAGGGCAGGTTTTCAAATCAGTACAAACCCGTACTGTACCTGCAAAGCCTGCCCCTTTCTAGAGGTTCCGGCTAGTTGTTTTCCGCCCCCGAAATGTCCCCAACGAAACCCAATCAGTAAATCTACCTTTGTTCCCTTGTTGAGGATTGCATGAATATTCAAACACTGATGCGTCCTGAAGATACGCTTCAGGAAGTGCTGGGCCGCATTTTTGCTACTGGAACGATCACCCGCGCCGACGAGTCTTCGATTTTCTCCGTAATGACCGCAGATGCCCCCCTCTCTTCAGAAATGCTTGACAGAGTACGCGATGTGCTACTGCGCCTGCAAATGGGTTTGCTCCGCATCGTTGATTGAAGCTAAAGGTTTTTAATTGAAGTTGGGAAGCGAGATGCTCCGCGTCACACTTCCCAACTACTGAATCAATTCGCAATCGCCCCCATTGTGCCCCCCGTCACCTGCAGATAATCCTCAGGCGTCAGTTCAATTAATAGTCCCCGCATTCCCCCCGACACGCAGATCTGGTCGAAAAGCTGAGCAGTTTCGTCCAGTACGACCGGGTAAGGCTTTTTGCAGGCAAGGGCGGTCACTCCGCCCCGAATATATCCGGTCAGGGACAGTACCTCTTTGAGGGGAACGGTGTCGATCTTGCGATCGCCCGTCACCTTTGCCAGCGCCTTCAGATCCAGCTGCGTGTTGCTGGGAATCACTGCCAGACAAATGCCGTGGCGATCGCCCCGAGTCACGAGCGTTTTGAAGACTACCTCAGGATTGCGGTTCACCTTGACTGCCGTTGTATCGGCTGCCAGATCGCTGGGATCGACCTCATATTCCAGCAGATGGTAGGAGATACCCAGGTTATCGAGGGCGCGGACGGCGTTAGTTTTCATCGTGAAGCTTATTTACTGGAGTTTTGACTATTTTCCCTGTAATGGCGCGAAACGCCCTCTGCGAGGGCGTTTCGCGCCATATTTAATTCTAGCGACGATTTTCTCCAAAACGCTGACTGCGTCAGCATTTTGGAGAAAATCGTCGCAATTTAGTCAAAAGTCCAGTTATTTACATACCTTCGTGGTTAAATCTGTAGAAGATTTGTGGGTGTTAGCCTGGAAAATGCATCACTCCTTTGATAGATTCATCTTCCCATGCAAGACAGAAGTTCTCGTAGAGGTTGGATCAACACTGCTGTGACGGCAATGGTTGGAGCTAGCCTGGCTGCGACTGTTTCCGTGAGTCTGGGACGCGTCCCACTGGTGGTCTTGGGTTGTGTTACTGCTGCTGTGTTGACCACGCTACTGATTGGATGGGTTCAACCGTAAATTCTTCAAACCATTTTCAATTTCCTTGTCAGGCGGCTGCGCTGCTGCGATAGCTCCCTGGGGTCACCCCGACGATTGCCTTAAAGGTCTTCGTAAAGTGGCTTTGGTCGGTAAAACCAGTGTCGGCGGCAACTTCGGCGATCGCCCACTGTTGCCGCAGCAGGCTTTTGGCGCGAGCAATTCGGATCTGTGTCAGGTAGGCGTGGGGCGGGAGTCCGACGCAGTTGCGAAACAGCCGCGTCAGATAGAATGGACTGCGGCCCGTCAGTTGGGCCAATTCCTGGAGTGACGGGTTGCGGGAAAAATGTGCGTTCAAGTAGTCGCGCATTTGACGAACCAGCTGATTCTCCCGGTGCAGTTGTGTATTCACTGCTGCTTCTGCATATTGGGCGATCAGGTGTTGCAAAATGGTGACCAGCAAGGATTCCTTCTCTAATAAGTTCAAGGTTTCAGTACCCTGCAAAATCTGGTGAAACTGCAACATCTGCTGAAATAGCAGTGGATCATGAATGACCGGATTGGCAAAATAGGGAGCCGGATCACCGATTCTGCGATCGAAAATCTCCTGAATCAACAGATTACTGGGGTAGAGTACCCTGAAGCTCCAGCCCTCTTCGCTGGCTGCTCGGTTACTGTGGACTTCACCCGGCTGTAGCACTACCAGGCTGCCCACAGGTGCAATATGTGTTGCGCCCCGGTATTCCACCTGTTCTGCCCCTGACACCACCACCCCAATGCAAAACTCCTCGTGCAGGTGCTTTGGAAAAACATGGGTGCGGTAGGTAGCATGCAGCAGTTCCAGTTCCTGGAACACAGGCGTTCGCCACGCCTTTGCCGATTCGCAGTGATCCTGGGGGGTCCACATCTGACTCATCGTTCTCACATAGACCCCTTATATCCAAAAAGACGGCGCACAATCGTCTGAATTTCTTGCCCCGATCGCAAGTCTCCTTTGACCGATAGAAGCGCGATCGCCCCTAACAGCAACCCTGCCCCAATCATCCCGATCACTCCCATTGGCTCCTTAAACACCCACACCCCCAGCAGTGTTGCGGTCAACGGTTCCAGCAGCACAGCAATACCTGCTGTAGAAGCAGTGGTGCGATGCAGTCCCGCCATGTAAAAGGCGTAGGCAATGCCCGTCGGTACAATTCCCAGATATAAGAAATAAGGCAATACCTTGAGGTAGTCCCAAAAAGGAGGCTGGAGTACCAGAACCGGAGTCAGCAGCAGGGCCGCCGCTGTAAAGCTAAAGGCCGCCAGCGCTGCGGGATGCTCCTGACTCAAACGCCCTTTTGCCAGCACCACATAGAGCGCATAGGAAAACCCCGATCCCAGCGCCAGCACCACTCCCACTAGAAAGTTCGATGGGTGGTTGGCGATCGCCCCCGGATTGGTCACCAGCAGCACCGTCCCCAGCACCCCCAGACCCAGCGCCAGGTAAATTTTCGCAGACAGCCTTTCTCCCAACCGCCACGCCGCTAACAGCACAATAAACAGGGGTGAGGAACAGATGGCAACGAGTGCGGCGATCGCCACCCCCGACAGCGACACCGCCCAGAAGTAGCTCACCTGATACAGCGCCATGCAAGCTCCCAGTTTGAGATAGCCCAGCCACTCCTGACGCGAGGGCAGTTGCCTTACTTCAGAGCTGCGGTAGGCTAGCAGCAGGAGAACCGGGGCGGCGATCGCCAACCGCCAGAAGCCCACCACCAGCGGATGCACCGGGGTCACCTGCGTCAGCAACATCATTGTAGTTCCTGTCGTCCCCCAGGAAATGGCGGCGAGGCAGATGAACAAAAGACCCCATTGCATGATTCAGCAATCTCAATTCGTTGCTTTCTCAGCATAGGCATCTGTTAGAGAACCGTATTGTAAAATCTTGCCCTGGCAACCCCACCCCACCCCTCCCCTTGATGATTCACTGAATTGCGGCAATAGTGAAAGCAGAGCGTTTCCCCTCCTATGCATCAATCCCTGCGGCGTATCTTGACCGGGGCATTGTTTTTTGCGATGACTATCGTGATCGCTGTATCCGGCTATATGACGGCGGGATGGCCGTTTCTAGACGCGGTCTATATGGTGGTGATCACTGTGTTTGGGGTGGGGTATGGGGAAGTGCGACCGACGACGACACCTACCCTGAAGGTGTTCACGATGCTGGTGATCGTGGCGGGCACCTCGTCAGCGGTCTATATGGTGGGCGGTCTGCTCCAGATGATCACGGAAGGCGAAATCCATCGCGCATTGGGGCTTCAGCGAATGATTCGAAAAATTGAGGGACTCCAGCAGCACGTCATCATCTGCGGCTTTGGCCGCATGGGGCAAATTCTGGCGCGGGAGCTACAGGAGAACAAACAGTCGTTTGTGATTGTGGATATGGATGGCGATCGCATGCGTCAGGCCCAGGAGGAACACAACTTTCTCACAATTACGGGCAACGCCACCGACGAAGAGATCTTGAAAATTGCTGGAATTGAACGGGCCAAAGCTTTGGCTACCGTCCTCCCAGATGATGCTGCCAACGTGTTTATCACTCTTACCGCCCGTGGCCTAAATAAAAACCTGACGATTCTGGCCAGAGGTGAATTTCCTACGACTGAACAAAAGCTGAAACTGGCGGGTGCCGATCGCGTGGTTCTGCCTGCGGCGATTGGTGCTCTACGGATGGCCCATATGGTTACACACCCCGCCGCCCTGGAACTGCTCGACGGCAACGAGGGCATAGCCAGCCTGAATGAACTCCTGGCACAGTTAGAGGTTCAGGTAGACGAACTTGCCATCCCGGATGACTCTTTCCTAATTGGCGGTGTCCTCAGCGATGTTGAAGTTCGCGGCAAAGGTAGCTTTATCGTGGTTGCGCTGCGCCGCGCCAGCGGCAAAACGATTACGAATCCCCCGCACGACACCACCTTGAAACAGGGAGACACCCTGATTGTGATGGGCCGCAAAGGTGATATTCCCGAATTCGCGCAGCACTATTCGCTGAAGCGTCAGATGCGCTATCGCGGCGCAAAGCATTAGAGGTGAAGTTGGCACATAAACCCCTACGGGTGACTCCACCATCGACGGTTGCGGATTTACGCGGGGTAAATCCGCAACCGTCGATTGGGTTCCTCGCCGAAGCTGCTGGACTTCAGTCGATAGTGTTCCACCAGTTCGTGCTGCATTTTGCGCACCTTGGCTGATCGCGGCAGCAGTTCCACGGGTTGCCCCTTGGGAATCACAATTTGCTCAACGGCGAGCCGGGCTTCCTCCAGGGCCTCTAGCTCGTCCTCATCGCCGCTGCGGGAGAACAGGTTGAGGTTAATTGGCTCCTCCAGCCCACCCTCGTCCATCCGCAGCAGGCGCTGGAGGGCGCGGATGATCTGCGGCATACTGTTGGACTTGACGGTGTGGATGGCAAGCTGCCGGGATTTGGCAATGTGGCGTAGTTTGGAGTGGTTTTTGATGTGCGATCGCAGCGCCAGGACTGCATCCGCCCCATCCAGATCCTTCGTCAGCACGATGGGTAAATTCATCGTCTGAATCACCTGCTCGACATGGCTGCGGCTAACCGCATAGGGATAGATATGCAGCGGCAGATCTTCACCATTCGGACCTGCCGTCGGTAACTCCTCAAAGGGGTCGGTTTCCCGCAGCATCCGCTCCTCGTCAAAGGATTCGCTCAGGAGTTGGTCGAAGTAATGCTGCTCTGGAGACTTGGCGCTGGTCAGCACGTCGCCTGCAAACCGCCGCTTTGATTTGGGTTCCCGCTGACCCGGAGACGGCAGCGGCACCATCTGCCCAGTGGCTCTCCAGCCGGTGACGCGGGGAGACTCCGGCAGGGTGAAACTGGCGGTATCGGGGGCAGGGCGCGATGACTTCGCTGTTCCTAAGCGCCCCGATTCCCAACTGGTGCTGGGCACCTCGCGGGTAACCTTGACCTCGCCGCTATCGCTGACGGTGCGCGTTTCGGGATTGGGCAGTCGTCCGCGCAGGAGCGCATCTACAGTTTCGGCTACCTGGTCATGCACGACCCACTTCTGACGCTCCAGCATCTCAATGGCGATATCAAAGGTGGGCGGTGCTTTCCGCTCCAGTACACTCTTCTGACTGCCCCGACGACGCGCCTCTTCATCGCTCAGCGTGACGGATTGAATCCCTCCCACCAGATCCGACAGAGTGGGGTTCTTCATCAGGTTTTCGATCTGGTTGCCGTGGGCGGTTCCCACCAGCATGACGCCCCGTTCGGCGATCGTCCGGGCCGCCAGTGCCTCCAGTTCCGTGCCGATCTCGTCAATAACAATCACCTCTGGCATGTGGTTCTCCACTGCCTCGATCATCACCTGATGCTGTAACTCTGGTCGCGCCACCTGCATCCGTCGTGCCCGCCCGATGGCAGGGTGAGGAATGTCGCCATCCCCCGCAATCTCGTTGGAGGTGTCGATGATCACGACCCGCTTATCCAGTTCATCCGCCAGTACGCGGGCGATCTCCCGCAGTGCCGTCGTTTTCCCCACACCCGGTCGTCCCAGCATGAGAATCGATCGGCCCGTTTCTACCAGGTCGCGAATCATGCCGATTGTGCCGTAGATGGCTCGACCCACACGGCAGGTCAACCCCACCACTTCACCGCTGCGGTTGCGCATGGCGCTGATACGGTGCAGCGTTTTCTCAATGCCCGCCCGATTGTCGCCGCTGAAATGTCCAACTCGCTCAATACAGTGCTGCAAGTCCTCGCGGGTCACCGATTCATCGGACAAGTACTCCGCTTTCCCCCAAAAGCGCGCTTCCGGTCGTCGGCCTAAATCCAGCACCACCTCAATCAACCCATTTCTTTGAGGATGCCGCTCCAGGTGCTGGCGGATGGGGAGCGGCAAAATTTCGAGCAGTTGATCCAGGTCGTCGGTCACTTGAAAAGGAGCATTTAAAGGAGTCACAACCGCAGGGGTGGAAGTGGGCTGGGACTGATTCGGTTGTTCGGGCAAGGGATTCAGGTTAAACGTCATGGGTAATTTAGCTTGGTGTCAGGCTAATGAATGACCAGGGCAAACCTTATGAACAATCGCTGTCCATCCAGGGGGACGGTGCAGTAGTGGTCGGGGGCGACATCGGTGACTTTCATGACAGTGACGGGTGTTACGTGTGAGAGAGCAGAGTGAGCGATCGCGGAATATCTTGCGCCGATCCATCGGGCGCTTTGAGCTGGGCTGTCAGCGACGAAGCAACATCAACCGCCTGCCACAGCAAATCTGGAGCATCCTCCAGCCCGGTTTCGTCCAGTCGATCGAGCAGTGGAGTCAGCAATACACGGGCGTAGCTTCCGTAGGCAACGCCTGAAATCTGGCGGGCACGTTTGGGAAGCGATTCTTGTGGTTTTCGGGATGTCGTCCGTCCCGAATCGCGATTTTCCCTGCTCCCCAATAACCCTAAACGTCTCAACTTTGGCACCGTAGAGTGATTTGTCCCACCCGCAAGCTGCACGTATCCCGGTAGTCCTGCTGCCAATACCTTTTGCCCTAACTTGATGGCGGCGCGGGTGGCTCCTTCCCCAATATCGCCGCTCATGGGTCTGCCGTCCGTCTGCCAGACTACAGGGCAGGGTAACGGTGAGATCAATGTATAGAGTGATTTCAAATAATCAATTAACCCTTCACCATCGGGGCAGCTAATGGCGATCAGCTTCAGGTGATGCACCTGGGGGGCGATAGCCCTCCACAGTCGCTGGAAGTCCTCAAACCGTCCCACCTGCGTATGAATTTCTACTGCATCGACGCCCTGCAATACCAGCGGTGCGATCGCTTCTGGTGTAAAAACGTAGGACTGGGCGGTAATTTGCTGTGTCGGACAAATCGGTAAACAGCGACCGCAACCGTAGCAGCGCTCGGCAATCACGCCAGAGGCTACGGGGGTAAAGGCGATCGCCTGGGCGGGGCAGATCGTTTCGCAGGGACGAGGGCAGTCTGAGGGACAGATCGCCGGGTCAAACGCCGCCTTGCGAAAATGGGGGTCTTCGCCATCGTTGAGGCTGACCATTAACCAGGGAAGATGGCCTTGACCGAAGCCCCGCTCCCGGGCAGCAGGCATCCAGGCTTCGGCAACGCTGATCCCTTCCTGGGCAGCGGCGATTACCGCGGGATCAGCAGCCACATCCACACAATCAATCCCGGCCAGGGCATAGGCCAGTGTTAAACTTCGCACTGCCGGAAGATGCTGAAAACTGGCTCCGCAGATCAGTTTGAACCAGCTTCCCTCGGCTAAAGATCGTAAGGGATAGGACAAATCAATCACCCTTACATACTAACTAGGTCTACGGAAAATTGCAGTTCCCGCTATGGGGGATAGTCTACACTAAATTCCCCAGTCTGCAATCCGCAAATCCTTAGTTGTTGCTGATCCCCGGCGATCGCTCCTGCTTCAGAACCCACTCCTGATCATGGTTTCTCAACCATCACCTGATATCCCTTAAGTCAGGGGGCGTGGAAAAAGTCGCAACCCCAAAAGCTGTTTCGCCCGCTGCGCGGGCGAAACAGCTTTTGGGGTTGCAAGCTTAATCGCGCCTATCTACTTAAGTCGGTGGGAAGAGGCGGACATAAGCCGGGTTCTGTTCTCCAAACGGTAGACCGCTGGAGGGCAGTTATCTATCTGGGATGCCTGTTACCAGACACCTCAAGCGGATTGGCAGGGACGGAATCCCGCCCCTCGGAGCCGGTAAAAGACCAACCGTTGCTCCTTCGACCTTGCTTCCGACCGGGGTTTACCGAGCCAGCACCTCTCGATGCTGCTGGTGCGCTCTTACCGCACCTTTGCACCCTTACTGACTGTGTATGCGACGCATACACAGTCAGCGGTATCTTTCTGTGGCACTCTCCTCACGGTCGCCCGCACTGGACGTTATCCAGCAAGTCTGGTCTTTCGGAAGCCCGGACTTTCCTCAGAAGGATGCTTCCTTCTGCAACCGCCTCGCCTCCTCTTCCCGATGTCTAGCTTAGCGTTTGCGGTTCCAGGGGAGTGATTGTTCCCACAGATTTCGGGTGACAACGAACCGTAGAGCCAGCGTTCGGGTTTGCACATCGTCGTCAATCTCATTGCCCCGCTCCACCAGCCGCAGAACGAGCCTCAAGGTGAAATTCAGTTTGCCGTTTTCGGGGAGCTTGACGGCTGCGGCCAGATCGACAATTGGGGAGGCGATCACCAGCGTGCCATCGCCACTCCGCTTCAGCATGTCTTCGGCGACCACTCTCTCACTCAGAACATCGCCGGGGGAAACGACACTGAAGATCTGCGACTGCGACAGATCAAAATTCATACTGGGAGTGAGACGGATGACACGGCGGGCGCGTTTGGTGAAGTTGGTCAGGGAGCTGCGGTCCCAATCGACATAAATGGGGCTGCTGGAGGTGTTGGCAATATTAACCGCCAGTTCGGTGATTGGCTCAAACTTGTACCTGGGTTTCAGGGTGACCCGAACGTCCACCTTACCCTGGAGATCCTGCTCTTCAAGTTGGGCTGTCAACGCTCCCTGATCCAGTTTTACCGAGACGCTATCCTCCATGCCAACATAGGTTGCCCGGTAGAAGACGTAGGCAAGGGCGATCAGATAGACCGCGATGATGATCAGATCGATGGGCGGCATGGGGTAGCAGGGGCAAACAATCAGCAGCAGCCATAAGCCAGTATACGGAGATGCGTCTGAAAAAGTTGCGCCATGAATTTTTTCTGGAGAAGAGTGTTTTAATTTTGGGCGAAACTCTTTACGATGAAGGGCGATCGCTCCACGTGTTCCTGACTCCTCACATCGGCTGTGCAACTATGCAATCTCTGGTTGGCAAACTTCTCGATCGGCGCTACCAAATCGTTTCTGCCCTGGCGCGGGGTGGGTTCGGGCAAACCTATATTGCGGAAGACACTCGCCGTCCCGGTAACCCTCGCTGCGTTCTGAAACACTTGAAGCCTGCCAGCACCGACCCGCTGCTATTGGAAAACGCCCGACGTTTATTTACCCGTGAGGCGGAGACACTGGAGGTATTGGGGCACCACAAGCAAATCCCCCAGCTTCTGGCCTACTTTGAGGAGGAGGAAGAATTCTATCTGGTGCAGGAGCTGATCGATGGCAAAACGCTATCGGAGGAATTGGCCACTGGGGGCCACTGGTCAGAGGAGCGGGTCTGCCGCATGTTGCGGGAAGTGCTGACCGTCCTGGAGTTTGTCCACGCCCACGGTGTCATCCATCGGGATATCAAACCCGATAATCTAATTCGACGTCAGTCTGACCAGAAACTGGTGCTGGTGGATTTTGGGACGGTCAAACAAGCGCGCAGTATTTTGCCCGTGCAGGATCACACCTTTGCCACCATCTCAGTCGGCACTCCGGGCTATATGCCTACCGAGCAGAGTCACGGTAGACCGCGCCCCAACAGCGACCTCTATGCGCTTGGCATTATTGCCATCCAGGCCCTCACCGGGCTGAATCCCAAGCAGTTGCAGGACGAACCCGACACTGGGGAACTGATCTGGCAACCCTGGGCCTGGTGCAGCGATGAATTGATTGCCATCTTGTCCAAAATGGTGCGTTATCACTTCAAAGATCGCTATCAGTCTGCAACAGAAGCATTAGAAGAATTAGCGCTGCTGATAGAAAACCTGGATTCTGTCCCAGTCTCTGCCGTAGATGTTCCTCTGACCTCTGCCGCCTCAACCAGCACAGTCAACTCTGTTACCACGTCTTTTTTCCTCTCCCCTGAGTCTCCCCAGGAGCAGGTGACCTCTGCGGAAAATTTGCCCACGCTGCTGGTTCCCTCGATTGTTAGCCCAGAATACCTGACCCTGGCTGGCGCTGGTGTCACGACTTCGGCTACCACAATGATTGAAGCTGTTCAGGGGCCAGAACGGATTCCAACTCTTCAAGAGACCCCTGTTCCTGTGGGGGTCAGGGCTACTTCAATCAACTTTAGGGACAGTAAAGTTCCCCAGGCTGCGATCGCTGGCCCTGTTGCTGCTGCCGCGCTGGCTGTTTCGTCCGGTTCACCCAGTCTGATCCCTGCATCCGCTTCACGGCTGAATGTTGACCTGGCCCCTGTCCTGCGTTCCGATCGGTTCCAGGTATTCTGGCGATGGAGTGCGGTTGCTTTGCTGGGGGCGATCGCCTTCTCCCCGCTATTGCAGCGCCAGCAAGCCTATCGTAATGCCATGAAGGATCTCAATCAGGTAATTAGCCTCAAGACATCTGGACAATTCTCTCAGTGTTTTCAACAGGCGCAGGCGTTCTCAGCCGATTTTACCAATCTACAACAGCAGGCCGACGCCTTATCGGGTGACTGTCTTCTGAGACATGCTGAGACCCTGGCTGCTGCAGGGCAACTCCCGGAAGCAATCGCCCTGACGGATCATCTTGCCCCTACCCACTCCAGGCTTGATCACGCTAAAAAGCTGGCGTCTCAGTGGTCGAAAACCGCTCTTGAACAGGCCACTGCTAATTATCGACTGGGCCAATTTGACCGGGCGATCGCCATTGCCACTGCCATCCCCAAAACCTCCCCGATTGCTCCACAGATCCAGCGCACTGTGCAGCATTGGCAACAGGAAGTACAACAAAATCAGGTGTTGCTGACCAAGGCCAGACAGAATCTGGACAACAAACGGTGGCAGGATGCGATCGCCACTGCCCAGCAGGTTCGACTGCTGCAAACGGTCATCCCTGAAACCCACCCCTACTGGCAGACCCAGGTTCAACCAATTTTGCTCCGGGCTGAACAGGCGATCGCTGCCACCCGTACCGTCTCAGCTCAACGCGTCGTTCGTTCCCGCCCCAGTTCCCAACCCGTCATTCGTCGAGTTGCGGCTCAATCGGCTCCGGCTCCGGCTCCCGTTCGACGCTCGGTTCAGGAAACATCGCCAGCGCCCGCGTGGACAGTGGAGCAGAGGTAAGTAGGGGGCGGCTCCACAGGCATCGGGTGTCAATGGCGATACCCATACCAAATGGCCCCTAGTCGTTCGCCAAGCGATCGTTGCCTGGTTGAAAAACTTTGCCTGGTTAGTGTGGCGCGCTTCGCGCGCCACACTAACCAGGCAAAGTTTCTTTGGTGGACTACTAGTCCTGCGCTACAAAAATCCGCAGGGTTCCATTCCGGCTGCCGGTGGCAAAGGCGCGACCATCGGGACGGAAGGCGATCGCCAGAATCCCTCTGGTGTCCTCACGAAAATCGCGGATCAGGCGGCGGGACTCGACATCCCAGATTTTGATGGTCTGGTCGAGACTACCGCTGACCAGGGTTTGACCACTGGGGCTGAAGGCGAGGGCGGTTACATAGTCACGGTGACCCATCAGGGAGGGACCAAGGGCGCGGCCCTGCATATTCCAGAAACCGATGGTATTGCGATCGCGCAGATTGCCCTGTGGTAATCGTCCGGCGGGGCTGAAGGCATTGGGGCTGAAGGCCAGGGTCTGGCCGTCGGGACTGATGGCGATCGCCTCAATACCGGCTGGGAAGCGGGGTTGATCGGTGGGGAGCAGCCGGATCAGTTCGCCAGTTTCGGTCTTCCACAGACCTACCTTGCCGCCAATCCCCGTGCCGATAATGGTGCTTCCGTCAGGGGTTATGGTGATTGCCTGAATGCCCTGGCCTCCCGTGATGTCGCGCAGTCTTCGCCCAGTGGCAATCTCCCACAGGCGGATACGACCATCCAGACTGCCGGATACCAGAATGCGATTGTCGGGGGTAATGGCGATCGATGTGGCGATATTACTGTGTTTGGGAAAGGTTCGGATGAGTTGCCCCTGCCGCCAGTCCCACAACCGAAGGGATCCGTCATAGCTGCCACTGGCAAGATATTGGCCATTGGGACTGAAGGCAACACTGTCCACCTCCTGGGGAAGGGTCAGATTGGCCTGACGGGTGCCCGTTCGCATATTCCAGATCTTGATGGTGGCGTCGGCACTGGCGCTGGCCAGAAACTGCCCATCGGGACTGAAGGCCACAGACCGAATCGGGAGGGTATGTCCACCCCGGTTGATGGTCAGCAGGGAGACTTTTCCCTCCTGCCAGGAAGGGTCGCGTCCGGAGCCAGGGGACTGTTGCGCGATTGTGTGACGATTGGACAGAGATGAAGGCGCAGATGTGGTGCTGATCTGGGGCGACAGCCCCGAAGCAAACACGCCGTTCACCAGCAGCACGGACATCAGTGCTGCCAGTCCGAATCCAGGGTATGCTCTCTGTCTCTTAACCTTCTTACTGTTCTTCAACCAGCTTCTAAACGGCATACTCAAACCCTTCCAGAACACTTGAACGGCTCATTCCGCCGCATTCTACCGTAGGAGCAGTCGCAGCCGAGGGGGCCAATTCTTTTAGGACTAAAAACCTGTAAAGCGGTTCCACTCCAGTGCTGAAACGATTTCACCCGGTTTCAGAGGAAGCTTCTAGCTGGAGGTTTGCTGCACTCCTTCCCCTCAAATCATCCTAAAGGGGTAGAACCGCTTTTGGGGTTTTCAGCTTTACTCATACTCCTGGTTGTTCACAAAACCCGGGTTTTTCTGGATTTCCATCCCTCTTTTGTCACATGGCTTGAAGGGTACTGGACTTTTGACTAAATTGCGCCGATTTTTCCCGAAACGCTGACTGCATCAGCGTTTCGGGAAAAATCGGCGCTAAATTAAATATGCCGCGCAACGCCCTCTGCGAGGACGTTGCGCGGCATTATAGGGAAAATAGTCAAAAGTCCAGAAGCGTAATCGTGTTTATCCCACCTGGGGCACTTCCCACCCCCCTGTCTTAACCAAAACGTTGATTGCTAAGTAAGTGGGCGTGGAATTAAAGTCACAACCCAAAAAGCTGTCCCGCCCGCTGCGCGGGCGGGACAGCTTTTTGGGTTTTAAGCTTAATCGCGCCTACCTTGTATCTTGAGACTTATGGCGAGACGACTTTTGCGGGAAGGTGCAGCATGGAGCGCTGCACCTTCCCGCTTCAAATAAACAGCCTTTTTCTGGATTCACTTCTCGGCGGATGAAGTATGGTAAAAACACTCGTTTATACAAGGACAGGCTGAGTGAATTCTTTTCAGAATATGCTGCCGATCGCCGGAACTCCGGTGGAGGACATCCTGGCAATGGCCCGATCGCTGGGGTGGGGAGCCTCCCGGATTCTTCGAGCCTACTATCGAGGGGAGCCGTTTCAGGACGGCAGTCAGCGAGATCTGGCGATCCAGGACAAAAAGGATGGCCCGGTCACAGCAGCCGATCTGGCGGTGAATCACTACGTGCTGGATAGACTTCAGGCCGTGCTGGGAACCGAAACCTTTGGCTACCTCAGCGAAGAAACCTACAAAGCGTTGCCCGATGCGAAACCGCTGCCCCAGGAGTGGGTCTGGATTATTGATCCCCTGGATGGCACTCGCGATTTTATTGATAAGACGGGGGAGTTTGCGTTTCATCTGGCGCTGACCCACAAGGGACGGCCTGTTTTATCCGTTGTTGCTTGCCCGGAACTGGAGAAACTGTACTACGCTGTCCTGGGTGGTGGTGCGTTTGTGGAAACACCAGACGGGATTTCTCGAAAACTCCAGGTATCGGAGCGCGATCGCCCCGAATCCCTCCTCGTTGTCGCCAGCCGAACCCATCGTGATGAGCGGTTCAACAACTTGCTAAAACAGCTCCCCTGTCAACAGCAGGTGTTTGTCGGCAGCGTCGGCGGCAAAATTGCGGCGATCGTAGAGCAACGCGCCGATATATATATCTCCCTGTCTGGCAAGTCCGCTCCCAAAGACTGGGATATGGCGGCACCGGAGTTAGTCCTCACCGAGGCAGGAGGCAAGTTCACCCATTTTAATGGCGATCCCCTGCGCTATAACACAGGCGATGTGAACCAGTGGGGTGGACTGATGGCCTCCAACGGCCACACCCATGCTGAGTTGTGTGCGGAGGCAGAACGGATTCTGGCAGCCCAGACTTAGTGCCTATCCGAAAACCGAAAACCCCAATTCTGGCAGTCGCGACGCTGTAGCGTCGCGACTGCCAGAATTGGGGTTTTCGGATAGTCTCTTAATGGTGCTTGATCAGGTGCCCAAACCTATTTCCATTGGGAGATCGCCATCACCCCTAACCCCCGATTCTGGACAGATGAAATGGTTGTCTTTCCCCTCCTAACATGATCCCGACCAAACAATATTTTTAGGAGTTTTAGGAGTTCATTTATGGCAGATACTCAGGAAATTCGTAATCAAGCAGAGATGGCCCAACTGGGCCTGGGCGAACAGACCAGTACCGATGAGCAAAACCTCCCCCAGGAGATTCAGAGCATTCTGAATCAGTTTGAGGAAGGCTCTCGCCAGATTTTCATTGCTGCCTTCAAGAGCGCCCACGAAGACGGTATGGATGTCCAATCTGCGATGGAAGTTGCCTGGAACACGGTCAAACAGGATTACCAGCAGGGGGATGACGGTAAATGGCGTCGCCGCCCACAGCATGAAAATCTGACCAATAAACCTATCCAATCTGGTGGTAACTAATTTCCAAAAC